>DATCPH010000127.1:0-2809 GCA_036570185.1 Candidatus Limnocylindrales bacterium
GACCGGAATGGCTCGGCCGCGCCGGTGAAGCCGGCGAAGAGGTGCCCGACATCGGCCGGTTCTCGTCCTCCGTCGGACGACAGGAACCAGCGAGCCAGGCTCGCGGCATTCGCGCCTTCGCGAGGGCCGAAGCATCCGTAGCAGCCGCGTCCGAAGCGGGGACAGATCGCACCACAGCCCGTTTGGGTAACTGGCCCCAGGCACGGCAGGCCCTGCGCGACGATGACGCAGGCAACGCCGCGTCGCTTGCACTCGAGGCAGACCGCCTCGTCGGGTAGCTGCGGACGGCGGCCGGTCGTCAAAGCGGTGAGCAGCTCCAGCAGCTGGCCGGGATCGATGGGACAGCCGCGGAGCTCGGCGTCGACATGGACGAAGGCCGATACGGGCGAGGCTGTGGCCAGGGACTCGACGTAGGTCGGGACCGGGTACACGGCAGCGCGGAAAGCTGGATGTTCCGCCGCCGTGCGAAGAGCCTGGATCCCGCCGGCCGTGGCGCACGCACCGATGCAGACCAGGAGGGACGTCGCTGCGCGAAGTCGAGCGACCTCGATGGCCTGCTCCGGGGTGCTGATCGAGCCCTCCACCAGGAGGACGTCGAACGGACCCGACGATCGGCGCGAAGTGGCCTCGGCAAACTCCACGAATTCGAACCGCTCAGTCAGCTCCAGGAGTTCGTCTTCCAAGTCGAGGACCGTGAGCTGGCAGCCGTCGCACGACGCGAACTTGACGACCCCGACCCGCGGACGGCGGCGAGCAGCGGCGCGGGCTGTGCCGCTCGACGGCGCCCCGCCGGACGGAGCCCCGCCGGACGAGCGGAGGTCGGACGGGAACGTGGCAGTCACGTCACCAACCCACCCTTCGGAGATCGTCGCCGAGCTCGGCGACCGAGAAGACCGGGCCGTCGCGGCAGACGAAGCGCCCGCCGATCTGGCAATGGCCGCAGAGGCCGACGCCGCATTCCATGTGCCGCTCCAGGGTCAGCCAGATTCGATCCGGAGGGAGGCCGCGCTCCTCGAGCACGTCAACCGTGGCGTGCATCATCCGCTCCGGCCCGCACACGTACGCCACTTCCGCGGAGCCGTCCCACTCGGCGCGATCGAAGAGCTGGGTCACGATCCCGACCCGCCCGAACCACTCGGGGCCGGCCCGATCGACCGTGGTCACCACCTCCACGTCGCCTCGTGCCGCCAGATCGTCCATCTCGGAGACAAATAGCCGGTCGCGCGGCGTCCGGGCGCCGAGATCAAGCCGGATCGCGCCATAGCGCTCGCGCGCGGCGATGAGGTGGTCGATCAGCGGCCGGAGCGGCGCCAGGCCGATACCACCGGCCACGATCACCACGTCGCGCCCTTCGGCCGCCTCGACCGGCCAGCCCCGACCAAGCGGCCCGCGAAGGGCCACGGCGGCGCCCGTGCGAAGGCGGGCGAGGGCGCTGGACGCGGGACCGGCGGCGCGGATGGTCAGCTCCACGCAATCGGGCTGGAACCGACTGATCGATATCGGTGGGATCGCGAATGCAGGCAGAGCGGCCATGACGAACTGGCCGGGGCGGCCCGCGATGAGGGCGGGGTAGTCGGTCGCGAGGCGAAGGGTCATCGTGTCGATGGTCTCGGGCACAACGTCGACCACCCGAGCCTCGGCGAAGTCGAGAGGGAGCGCTGTCCTTGGCTCGGTCGTCGTCCGGACGGCGGCCACATCCGTCGGCGTCAGAGTCGCGACGGCAGGCCCGGCGATCACCGCCAGCTCCTGCCGCACGTCGATGCCGACCGGGCACCATGCGATGCAGCGGCCGCACCCGACGCAACCTGCCGTTCCGAACTGGTCCCACCAGGTCGCGAACTTGTGCGTCAGCCATTGCCGGTATCGGTCGGCATGGGCTGGCCGGAAATTCCCGCCGGCGACGCTGGCGAAGCCCTCGGTGAAGCAGCTGTCGAGGGTTCGCTCCGCCACCGATTCGGTGCCGTCCAGGTCCGAACGGATCGCCAGGCGGGTGCAGAAGCAGGTCGGGCATACCGCAGTGCAATTGCCGCAGGCAAGACAGCGCTCCGCCACCTCGGCCCAGCGCGGGTGCGCCAGATTGGCAAGAAGCCGGCCCGGTAGCCCGTCGGTCGCCACCGGATCTCCGATCGCTGCGCGGACCGAACCGACCTGCGCGGCGGCCTGATCGATCTGATCGTCGCGGGCGACCGGGAGCGCAAGCCCCGCGATGAGGCGGGTCCCAGCCGGACTCGTGGTACGTACGACGAACCCATCGCCGAGCTCTGACAGGACGAGGTCGGCGCCGCCGGTGATCTCCGGCCCGCTGCCCATCGACGTGCAGAAGCAGGTCCTGCCAGCGACGGCGCATTCGACGGCGGCGATGACGACGTCCGCGCGGCGCGCCGCGTAGTCAGGATCGGCGGCCGGGCCCTCGCCCAGGACTCGATCCTGGATGGCCAGGGCCGCAAGCTCGCAGGCACGGGCGCCCAGGAAAGCGATGGGCTCGGGCTCCGCAGCGACCACCTGGACGCGAACGGCCCCGTCTGCCGCTCGCTGCACAGACAGCGAATCGACCCTGGGCGGAAGCGTGAATTGCTTCCACGACATGCCCGGCACCGAGAAGCCGAAGGCGCGCCGATCCTGGCGAGGCTGAAGCGAAACTCGACCGGGCGTGTGGTCCAGCGTCCAGCCGATGGGCAATTCCTCGGCACGATCGATCTCGTCGAGGACGATCGTGCCGTCACGCACCACTGGCCCGATGACGCGCCGTCCGTCGGTTCCGAGCGCGGAGACCAGCTCGCCGAGGCGCTGCCGCAGCAGGAACCGCGGT
>DATCPH010000128.1:0-24553 GCA_036570185.1 Candidatus Limnocylindrales bacterium
GTCTCGGCCGGGACCACCCTCGACACATGGGTCGCAACGATCAAAGGCCTGCAGACGTCGGAGCATTGCAATGCGCCGGACTCGATCGAGAGCACGCAGCTGGGCGGTCAGGCCGCGCAGCTGCTGACCTGGAACGACTGTCCCGCATTCCTGTTGTGGGCGGGCACGCTGAATAGTGGCCGGGCCTATCACGTGATCTGGATCGACGAGTTCGCCAAGGGCAATGCGGCACTTCAGGCTTCCGACAAGGCCCTCTTCCAGGAGATCCTGGCCTCCTTCTCCTTCGCCAAGCCCTAGGCGGCACGCAGAGCCCCACGCCGCCGGCGTTTCGTCGCCGGCGGCGGCTCAGCGGCCCATCGCCGACCAGGCGCGGCCAGTCGTGTCAGTCGGGGAACGCCTCCGGGCCTCGCTCCGCGAGCTCGGAGGCTTCCTGTCCCTCGTCCTCGGGCGGCAGCCAGCTGTAGGGGTACGCGGGATCGTCGAGGTCCATCGCCTCGCGGGTGACCTGCAGCGGATTGAAGGTGTCGACCATCACCGCGAGCTCCTCGGTCGACTCCCTGCCGATCGAGGCCTCCGCCGTCCCGGGATGGGGACCGTGGGCAATGCCCGCGGGATGGACGGTGAACGAGGAGATGTCGACTCCCCGCCGGCTCATGAAGTTGCCGGCGACGTAATAGATGACCTCGTCGCTGTTGATGTTGGAGTGGTTGTACGGCGCCGGGATCGCCAACGGGTGGTAGTCGAACTTGCGGGGAACGAACGAGCACACGACGAAGTTCCTGCCCTGGAACGTCTGGTGGACCGGCGGCGGCTGGTGGACGCGGCCGGTGATCGGCTGGAAGTCGCCGATGTTGAACCTGAACGGCCACAGGTAACCGTCCCAGCCGACGAGATCGAACGGGTGGTGCCGGTAGTGATAGGCGGTGATTCGATCGGCCGATCGGACATGGATGACGAAATCGCCGGCATCCTCGTGGGGCGGGGCATCATCGGGAGCGTGCAGGTCGCGCTGGTAATAGGGCGCATGCTCCATGAGCTGGCCGTAGTCGTTGCGATACCGCTTCGGCGGCTCGAGCTCGGAAGGACACTCCAGCCACAGCATCCGCTGGATTGAGCCCTCATCCGGGTCGAGCCGCCAGGTCGTTCCGATCGGCAGGACCAGGTAGTCGCCGGGTCCATAGCGAAGCGGCCCGAAGATCGTGTCGCAGACGCCCGATCCCTCGTGGACGTAGAGCATCTCGTCGGCGACGCCATTGCGATAGAACCTGCCGGTGGGCATGGCCTCGGCCGGTCGAACGACGCCCATGATCACGTCGCGATTGAAGAAGAGGGCAACGCGGCCGGACAGGATGTCACCGTGCGGCTCGACCCCCGCGGTCTTGATCAGGCGATGGCGATGCAGCCCATCGTCGGCGGCTTCGAGGCGCAGGTCTCGGACCGGCTCGATCTTGTGCGTTCTGGTGGGCGGGATCAGGTGATAGAGGAGCGAGCTCCGGCCGGTAAAGCCCTCGACCCCGAACAGCTCTTCGGCGTAGAGCGTGCCGTCCGGCGCGCGGTGCTGCGTGTGGCGCTGGCGGGGGATGCTGCCGTGGGCGACGTAGTACATGGGGACGACTGGCCTCCTCGCCTCGAGGAGGTTCAGTCTATGGCACCACCATCCGGACGGAATCGTTGTGGGAGTCCACGATGTACAGCGCTCCCGCATGGATTCCAATGCCCGTGGGCATGCTCAGCGTTGCGGAGATCGCCGGTCCGCAGTCGCCTGTGTAGCCCGACTCCATCGCGGTGCCGGCCACGGCGTGGACGACCCCATGCGGATCAATGCGGCGAATCACGTTGTTCTCATCCGAGACGTAGATCTCGCCGTCTGGGGAGACCGCAAGGTTCAGCGGGTGGAAGAAATCCGCCGCGGTTGCCGGTCCTCCGTCTCCCGAGTAACCCTGCTTGCCGCTTCCGGCGATGGTCGTGATGCGGCCCGCGGGGTCGACCTTGCGAATCCGCTGGTTCGCCGTGTCCGCGACATAGACGTTGCCCTGGGCATCGAGCTGCACCCCGGTCGCCCCAGCGAGCATCGCAGTGATCGCGGCACCTCCGTCGCCGGAGAACCCGGCGCTGCCGGTCCCGGCGAATGTCCTCACGATCCCATCCGGCCCGACGACGCGGATGCGGTTGGCGCTTCCCGCCACCTGGTCTAGCGCCGACACCCAGTCCCCGAAATAGATCCGCCCAGCCGTGTCGACGGCCAACGTTGCCGCCGGCGGATCGCCTCCGCCCATGATCGTCGCGTCGAGCGCGCGGCCGCCGTCCCCAGCGTTGCCACGCGACCCGTTCCCGACCACGGTGTCGATGACGCCGTCCGGGCCGATCTTGCGGATCCGGTAGTTCCCCCCATCGGCGACATAGATCGCGCCGGAAGCGTCGATCGCCAGGCCGGTAGGGGCGGAGAGTTGCGCCTCGGTCGCGGGGCCTTTGTCGCCGCTGAAGCCCGGCTTACCGGTCCCGGCGATCGTGGTGATGATGCCGCGCGTGTCGATTCGACGGACGCGGTTCGCTATGTAGTCAGAGACGATCACCGACCCATGGGCGTCGACGACGAGGTCCCACGGAGCCAGCGCGGCGGTTGTCGCGGGACCGCCCTCGGCCAGGAGCTTGCCCCCGCCGGCGACGGTCGCGATGGTTCCGCTGGGGAGCGCGGGACTCGCCGGACAGCCCGGCGCCGGCAGGATTGCGCTTGTCGAGATCGGCGGCTGACTCGAAGACGGAGTCGTTGGCGACGCCGGCGAGATCGAGCGAAGCGACGACGCACTGGCCGCCGCCTTCGACGGTGGCGCTTGAGAGGCCGCCGATCCGGTGCACGCGGCCAGCGAAACTGCCCCGGAGACCAGCAGCGCGCCGATCCTGATGCCCAGGCCGTGCACTCCGCAACCTCGTCGCGGGGTCGAAAGGCTGGCGGGCGGCGAGGGTCGTGACTGAACGATCTTGGAGGTTCTGTCCCGAATCATCGCAACTCCTCCCGCAATCTTGCGCTCGACTTTGGTCCGTGTGAAGCCAGGCATCGAACCGGGTTGCGTTACGAAAAGGTTCAGCGGAGGAGCGGACGATTGGTGACGGGCGTCTCCAGGTCACCCAGGCGGTCGATGTGCAGGCGAACTCGATCACCACGCTCGAGCCACCGGCCGAGCGTCGCGTCCCTGGCTTCGAGAAGGCAGCCATTGCCGACTGTGCCGCTGCCGAGGAGCTCGCCGGGGCGAACGTGAACGTCCGCCGAGGCCCTGGCCAGCATCTCGCCGAAGCTGAAATGCGCGTCGGCCCATGTTCCGCGGCTGATCTCCGTTGCGCGGCCATCCTGCGACGTGACGGTAGCGGTCATCGCGAGATCGTAGCCCTTGGCGGCGCGGGCATCTTGGAGCTCGTCGGGCGTGACCAGCCATGGTCCGATCGAGGTGGCAAAGTCTTTGCCCTTGGCGGGCCCGAGGCGCACAGCAGTCTCGTCGCGCTGCAGGTCTCGCGCCGACCAGTCGTTGAGGACGAAATATCCGCCGATCGCCTCTTCGGCCCGGTCGTCCGGAAGATCGATCGCCGGCGTATCGACGAGCGCGCCGACCTCCAGCTCGAAGTCGAGCTCTCGCGAGCCGTCAGGGGCCCACACGGGATCGCCCGGTCCGCGGATCTCCGAGGTATTTGAGAAGTAGAAGATCGGCAGGCGGTACCACGCCTCGGGTACCTCGGCCTCCCGGCGTTGCCAGATCGTCGCGACATGCTGCTCGAAGGCATAGAAGTCACGGAATGCCGGCGGCCGGAGGATCGGCGGCCCGAAGGCGAGGTCGGCGGCCTCCAGGATCGCGTCGTCATCCGCGTCGCGCTGGCGGAACCCCTCGACGATGTCACGGAGGGCCTCGACCCGGAGGCCGCGGGCCAGGTGGTCATCGAGGGTCGTGATCGGCTGCCGGAAGAGGATCGCGCTATGGGCGAGGCGCGGATCGACCCCCGCGGCTCGGCGGCGCGCCGATTCGAGATCGAGCCATCGGGCAGGAGTCTCGCCCGGATCGAGCGCCGCTGCCAGCCGCCATGGTGCTCCGGCGGGCGCGTACCGCTCTCGGACGTGGGCGACCTTCACCCTCCGAGTCTATTCGCGGTCTGGCCCGGGTTGCGTTCGAGTCGACACAGGTGGCGGCGCCGGTTCGACCTTGCCGGTATTCCTGTCAGCCATTCGCCCCACGCTTGGTATCGCTGTGAATGGCGAGGACTTCCCTCAGCCAAGCGCCCCAGGATTGCTAGTCGCAAGGCGCGGCTTCCGGGGCGGTGAAGGCGCCCCTCCGAGCGTCAATTCCCGCACGGGCTCGCCGCAGGTTTGGCGTTGACGTGCGACCCGAGCCCGTGGAACTCAACTACCAACTCTGGGGCGCTTGTGTGAACGAAGTTGAGCGGGAAAGGCCGGCCGCCACGCGGTCAAGCCGTCAGGCCGCCGTCCGTTGCAGGCCGCCGTCCATTGCAGACCGCTAAGCCGTCAGCCGTCGGAAGGCCCACAGGGTGGCCGAGTGAAGGACGAGCCCCAGGACCGCGATCGCGACGAGCGCGCGGCCGATCTCCCCCCAGTCGTAGCCCGTCGTCATGAGCGTTCGCATCGCCTCGATGACGAACGTGATCGGGTTCCAATCGTTGACGACCCGCAGCCAATCGGGCATCAGCGCCGGGGGGACGAAGGCAGTCGACATGAACGCCACCGGAAAGAACACGATGGACAACGTCCCGGTCGCCTGCTCGCTCTTGGTCAGCAGCGCCGGAACGAACGAGGTGCCGGCCCAGGCGACGCCGAAGAGGCCACCGAGGATCAGGACGCCAACGGCGCCGGGCAGGCCGGTCGCGATCGACGCGCCGAGGACCACGCTCAGGACCAGGATGGCCGCGGCCATGATCACGCACTCGACGAACAGCGGAACCAGCTCGCCGACCAGGATCGAATAGCGGTTGATGGGGGCGACGAGCAGCTTGTCGAGGTAGCCGTTGCGGTAATCGGTGAGGATGTTGGTACCTGACCATGAGACGGCGAAAAAGACCGTGAAGGCGATCTGCCCGGGGGCGAGGTACGCGAGATAGCTCCCACCCGTGCCGCTGAACCCGGGCAGCTGGACGATGTCCTTGAAGAGCTGGCTGAACACGAACAGCTGGATCAGCGGGTAGAGCACCACGCTGATGGGGTTCGCCGGCACGCGGTAGAACCGGCGCAGCGTCCGCCGGCCGAGGTAGAAGCCTTCGTAAAACAGCGCGGTCATCCCGCCGGCCTCAGCCCTACCAGCCGAGGGAGATCGGCTGGTCGGCGGCTTCGGTCCGGATTCGCCGACCGGTGTACCGGAGGAAGACGTCGTCCAGGGTGGGGCTGGCCATCGACAGCCCGGTGACGCGGATCCCTGCTCCGTCGAGGCGCCGAAGGACCTCCGGGATCGACCCCTCCGCGTCATTGACCGCGAGAACGACGCCGAATGGGGTCCGCTCCAGTCCGGCCATGGGCTTGTAGTCGGTCATGAGGCGAGCGACCCCGTCCTGCGCATCGACGAGGCCGTCGGTTGCGGCGCCATCGTGGCCATTGCTGCCGGGAGCGAGGCGAATCATCACCGAATCGGCACCGATCGCCCGCTTCAGCTCGGCCGGGCGACCCTCTACGGCGATCCGGCCGCCGTCGATGATCGCGATCGAGGTCGAGAGGCGGTCGGCCTCCTCCATGTAGTGCGTGGTCAGGATCATGGTCGTGCCGGCCTGGTTGATCCTCTCCAACTCTTCCCAGAGCGCCGTCCTGCTCTGCGGATCGAGTCCTTCGGTCGGCTCGTCAAGGAATAGGACCTCGGGACGGTGAACGAGCGCCGAGGCCAGGTCGAGACGTCGCTTCATGCCGCCGGAGTAGGAGCCGGCGAGCTGTCCGGCGACCTCCGCGAGGCCCATGAGGGCAAGGAGTTCATCGACTCGTTGATGGAGATCGGGGCCGGCCATCCGATGCAGGCGGCCGATCAGTTCGAGGTTCTCGCGGCCGGTCGAGAGCGCGTCGATCGCGACGGTCTGCATCGCCAGTCCGATCCGGGCTCGAACGCCCCCCGCGTCGGCGACCACGTCCAGCCCGGCCACGCGGGCGGTTCCAGAGGTCGGCTTCAGCAGCGTCGTCAGGATCCGGATCGTGGTCGTCTTGCCCGCGCCGTTCGGCCCGAGGAAACCGAGAAACGCGCCGCGCTCGACGCCGAACGAGATGCCGTCGACGGCGCGGGTTCCGCCCGGGTAGACCTTGACGAGGTCGGTGACCTCGACGACCGCCGAGGTCACCGACGGCGGCCCGCCACCAGGCTGCTCATCGCGAGGGCCCTGATCGCGGGCTCAAGTCCCAACGGTGATGGTCCCGTCCATCCCAGCGGCCTTGTGGCCCGGAATCGCGCAATAGAACTCCAGCGCGCCCGCACCCGTGGGCTTGATCGAGACGGCGGTCGTCGAGTTCGCCGGAAGGCTCACGTGGATGTTGAGCGAGTCGATGTCGAAGCTGTGACCCGTGCTGTCCTTGTTCACGACGAACAGGCCAAGCACGTCGCCGTTCTTCATCTGGAAGGTCGTCACGAGGTACTTCGTGTCCTGCGCTGTCTGGACCGAGGTCGTCGTCGGTGCCTGCGCGACACCTCCGCCGCCCCCACCCCCGCCGGCGGCCAGCGACGTGGCCACCGAACCGACCGCAAGGAACGCAATTGCGGTCACCACGATGCCGGCGCGTCCCGTTCGTGTCCACGTCGGCCGGCCCCTTCGGACGTCCAGGAACGCGGCGATCCCGCCGACGATGGCGCAGGCCGCACCGAGGAGGGCGAGGATGGTCGGGACGAACGATTGGGCATCGGTCGGGTGCGCAATCGAGCGAGTGAGGTCCGGCGCGAACAGCAACAGGACCAGGACGCCCGGAATCGCGCATACGAGCCAGAACCACGAGCGACGGCGTGCCGCTGGCCACAACAGCGACGCGGCGCCGAGCACGGCGAAGACGACAATGAAACCACCGATGACCGGCACGAATGCGCCGGCCTGGGGGTCCTTCGCCGCCTGCGGCAGGATCAGGACGAACAGGAAGAACAGAAAGACCGCCACGATGACGGCGAAACCGGCAGTCACCACTGACATCGCGAACGTGCGCATCGGATCCAACCCTCCTTCGTTTGGTGCGGCGCCGCGGGGCGCCTCCCTCGTGGTCGTGTTCTACCCCGCCCTTGTCCGGGATTCGTTACGAAGCGCCAGATACGGCGTCGAGCCCGAACAACGTCCTGCCGATGAGAACGGCCCAGAGCGGGAACAGGACCTGGTAACCGATCCCACCGATGTACGTCAGTGGGTGAGTGATTCCGCCCAGGATCAGCCCGACCCCGACGCCGATGAAACCGAGGCCCGAGAGCATTCCGAGCCAGCGCGGAACTGGACGCAGCCACGGGCCGGCCAGCGGATTGGCACCCGCCAGCCACGCCCCGATGACGAGGAGGGCGATCGATTCGAGTGCGTAGGCGCCGATCGCCGGCCGGCCATAGTCGAACGAGAGGACGCCCACGATCATCGCCGTCTGGACGATCGACCAGACGACCACCGCGCCGATGCCTCCCGCCAGTGACAACCGGGCCAGGCCGATCGGCGTCCGACCGCCGAGCTCGTAGAAGCCGAGCATGATCGGCGCGATCGCCAGGGTCATGACCAGCAGCGACAGGTCGTTCAGCGTGCCAAATGGTTGCCCGACTGCGAAGAACAGGGCGATCGTGATCAGCGCGAGCAACCCTGAACCGGCCGCCACGTATCCAGCCATGGCCGCCCGGCGAACCCGCGACGATCGGGCCCTGAGGGCTACGGCCACTTGAAGACCATCATCCAGAGGATGACGAAGAACCCGCCTCCGCCGATGACGGCCAGAAGCTCCGGCTGGCGCGACTGAAGGAGCGTCGACAGAGCCTCAGGCGCCAGTGGCACGGGGTCCGGTTCGGCGGGCTTCGCGCGCGGCGACCGCTGGCCAAGCCCTTCGCGGATCCGCCGGAAGTACATCCCGCCGATCGGGGTCATCAGTCCGCCGATGACGATGAGAAGCACGAGCGACAGCCAGATCCAGGCATGCCCGAACCATGCACCGGCGATGCCAGAGATGATTCCAGAAACCAGCAGGACCAGGAGCCCAGTGCCCGCGATGTTGAGCGACCAGGCAGACAGATCCAGGAGGGCGAGCATCCGGCTGGCTTCCCGCTCGGCACGAAGTCGAAAGGCGACCGCCATCGAGACCCCATGACCGGCCACGAAAAGAAATGCGCCGGCGACGTGGAGATACCTGAGCCAGCCGAGATAGGGCGTCAGGTCCATCGCGTTCCCTCCTCCTCGCTCACGTGGGGTCGGTCGCGGCCGGCGCCGCGCTGCTCGCTGTCGTCGTCTCCCCGCTTGCCGCGTCCACGAATCTCATGCGCCAGGCCCGGCGGGCATACCAGATCGCCAGGGCGAAGAGGATCATGGCGTTCAGGGGGTGCAGGGCCGCGATCGACGGGACAGACGCGCGAAACTGCGGCAGCACCGTCTGGATTACGTAAAGGACAAGCAGCCCGAAGCTCGTCCCGATGTCGCGACGGCCCGCGCGCGCGGCCACGGCGGTGACCAGCACGGCGAGCGCGGCCAGGCCGACAATCGAGTAGCCGAAGCCGATGTGAGTCTGGAAGTCGCCGGACCCTCCGAGGTTGACGATCGCGGCTCCAGCCAGGAACACCTGGACGACGATGCTTGCCACGAAGAGCCAGGCTGCCCCGGCGTGCACCAGGCGGAGGATCCTGCGCATGTTTCTCGCTCCCCTCGTCTCGGTATTCGGTCCGGCCATTCGCTGGGGAAGGTCTAACGGAGCACGTGTCCCGCCGTCATGGGACTGGGATCACGATTCGCGTCGGGCACTTCGCAGCCCGGCGGGGCTACGAAGCCGTGCGCCGCTCCCCGCCCAGGCCGGCTTCGCGGGCACGAACGATGGCCTGCGCCCGGTCGGCGACCTGCAGCTTGCTGAAGATGTTGGAGACGTGGTTGCGCACGGTCTTCGGCGACAGGCCCAGGCGTTGGGTGATGTCGGGATTGCTGAGTCCGCGGGCGATCATCTCGAGGATCTCCCGCTCCCGTAGCGTCAGCTCCGGAAAGACCGAGCTCTCGACGGCAGGACGGGCCGCGAAGAATGCCACCAGCCGCCGGCCGACGGCCGGACCGAAAATTGCCTCACCGGACGCGACGCCACGGATGGCCCGCACGAGTTCCGCTCGGTCGGCCCCTTTGAGCAGGTAGCCGCGCGCGCCAGCCTTCAGAGCGCCGAAGACCTGGTCGTCGTCCTCGTACATCGAGAGAACGAGGACGGCGATGTGTGGACTCGTGGCAACGATCTGCCGGGTTGCATCGATCCCGTCAAGGCCGGGCATGTTCAGGTCCATCACGGCGACGTCCGGCTGGGACTGGGCGGCCCTGGCGACTGCCTCGTCCCCGCTCCCGGCCTCGGCGACGACCTCAAAGCCATCGATCGTCCCGATCAGCGCGGCAAGGCCGGAACGGAATGAGGCGTGGTCATCGGCGAGCAGGATTCTGATCGGCTCGCGGGAAGGACTGTCCATCTGGGGGCCCTCAGGGCGAGCCGAGGCCGTCGAGCGGCAAGCGCGCGAAGACCCGGGTTCCGCCACCCGCCACCGATTCGATGACACAGCTCCCGCCGACTTCGGCCGCTCGCTCTCGCATCGACACCAGCCCGATGCCGTGCCTTGGCTGGCTCGGCAGACCCCGACCGTCATCGGTCACTTCGACTTCGAGCCCCCGGGCAGGGACGTCGATCCTGCCGGCCGCCGGATCCGTTCCATCCCAATCCGCTTCCGACAAGCGGACCGTGCACGATTTGGCCCGCGCGTGACGCACGGCGTTGGTCATGGCCTCGACCGCGATCCGATACGCGGCGACCTCGATCGCGGCCGGAAGGTCCACCATGGGCCCACTCGACGCCACGTCGACGAGGGGCTCGTTTCCCAGGCGGTCCGCCTGCGCCTCGAGCGCGCCGACGAGCCCGAGCTCATCGAGGGCGGGTGGCCGGAGCGCGTCGACGAGGCGACGGATGTCGGCCAGCGCCGACTGGACCTCCAGACGCAGCTCTCCCAGAACTTGCGCGGCGCCGACGGGATCGCGGCCGGCGATGTCCGCCGCGACCTCAGCCCGCATTCCGATCGCCGCCAGCGTCGGACCCAGCCCGTCATGAAGATCGCGACGGATACGGCGTCGCTCTTCCTCGCGAGCGGCGACGAGGCGCTCCCTTGACGCGATGAGATCGAGGGTCAGCGTGAGCGCATGGACGACGGCGCCGGCCTGGCGAGCCAGCGCCTCGAGGAGCTGTCGATCGGCCCCCGACAGCGGCTCGGCGGACGAGCGCGGCGCGACAAGCAGTGCCCCGACGACTTCCGCCCCGTAGGCCAGCGGGACCTCGATCGGTTTACCCGGGGGCCGCCGGCCGTGCGCGATCATCCTCGCGTTGCCTTCCGGCCCGAGCCGCAGGGCGACCCATGGCACCCGCATCGACTCCGCAACCGTCCGCACGATGACCTGCGGTGCCTCGATGGGATCCAGCGTCGCCTCGAGACGCTGTCCCAGTCGGGTCATCGCCCGGTACGGATCGTCACGGTCGCCGTACATGAGCCGGTTCACGGTCCGCTGCAGCTGATCGCGGATCGGCAGGGCGACCACGGCCGCCAGGCCAGTCGCGAGCAATGACGCCGGAAAGCCGCCCTCCTGGCGGAGGAAGGTGCCCAGGATCGAAACCGAAGCGGCGTAGATCGCCACGAGCGCAACCGTCGCGCCGCCATAGACCAGTGTCCGGTTGATCGCAACATCGATATCGAACAACCGGTAGCGGAGGATGCTCGCCGCGAGGCCGAGCGGCAGCGGCAGTGCCAGCAGGCCGACCGCCGACCACGGCACGATCGGCCGTCCGGTCACGAGCTGCGGTCCGAGGAGCAGGACGAGCGAGGCCACCGCCGATCCGGCACCCCCGACTGCGGCCCACCGAATCTGCTCTCGAACTGCAGGCATGGCGGAGCGATAGCCTCGGATGCTGAGGGCAATTCCGACGAGGATGGTGGGGATGATCACGATCGTTTGAATGGTCGGCCATGAACCGAGCCAGGCGACCGACGACGGAGCCGTGACCCGCGCGGCCGCGAGGCAGATGACGTAGGCACCCAGCGGCACGCCATATGCAAGTGCGAGCTGCCGCCGGCTGGGGCCGGATGGGGAACCACTCATCGCCAGCGGCAGATGGAGCGCGCCGGCCGGCCACAGGATCATGTAGATCCCGCCCGCGGTCAGGCCGTACAGGACGAAGGGCCAGCCCTGGGTGATGTCGCTGACTTCCAGGCCGAGGAGCCACGGCAGCGTGCTCCCGGTGACACCTGCGGCTGCCACGGTGAGGGCGACCGCTGCCGAAGCTTCGGGTCTGCGCCAGAGGACATAGAGGGCCACGACCTGGAACACGGCCGTGAATACGAGCGCGCTCCAGAAGTCGCGGAGCGTTGCACTGACGTCATGTGGCTGGAGCGCGACCGCGACGTCGAGCGGACGGCCGTCCCGGCGGACGCTGTAGGTCGTCGTCCCGGCCGTGGCCGCGGTCCGATCCAGGTTCGGGTCGAGGACCGAGTCGATCCAGCCGGCAAGTGGTCGACCGGCGACACCTGTTATTTCGTCGCCGGAGGCCAGGCCGCCCGGCGCGGGATCGGCGACATCGACTCGAACCGCGTCGGCCGACCACGCGTCTGCGTAGAACGGCACCGTGGCTCCGTCGGTCGGTCGCACGGCGCGCACTCCCAGGGCGGCCAGGCTCGCCGCGATCGACACGAACGCCAGCAGCCAGATTCCTGTTCGGCGGGGTCGACGAAGCGGCACCGTCACCTCCAGCCCTCCCGACTGGCCGTCAGAGTACGCCGCCGGGTCAGTACGGAACGGCGCCGCTGATGCCCAGGAGCTGGCCGATCGTCACGAAGCCGAAGCCGCGCCCCCGGTAGCCGGCGATGATCGTGGGTAGCGATCGCGAGTTCGCCGGCAGCTGGGCCGGCTCGATCAACGTGCCGTTATCTGTGTGCCGTCAGAGGTTGCCGCGTCGGCCCTGCTCGATCTCGATCGCCTCGAACAGCGCCTTGAAGTTTCCGACGCCGAAACCGCGCGAGCCGTGGCGCTCGATGATCTCGAAGAAGAACGTCGGCCGGTCCTGGATCGGCCGGGTGAAGATCTGGAGGAGGTAGCCCTCCTCGTCGCGATCGGCCTCGATGCCGAGCTCTTCCAGCGTCTCGATCGGGACGCCGACGTCACCGACCCGGTCGGCCAGTTTCTCGTAATAGGCATGGGGCATGCCCAGGAATTCCACGCCGTTCTCCCTGAGCTGGCGGACCGTTCCCACGATGTCCTCGGTCCGGAGGGCGACGTGCTGCGTCCCGGAGTCGAGGTAATAGTCCAGGAACTCCTGGATCTGGCTCTTCTTCTTGCCGGCCGCCGGCTCGTTGATCGGGAACTTGATCCGGCCGTTGCCGTTGGTCATGACCTTCGACATCAGCGCCGAATACTCGGTGTGGATCACCTTGTCGTCGTAATGGATGAGCTGGGCGAAGCCCATGACGTCCCGGTAGAAGTCGACGAACCGGTTCATGTCGCCGAGCGCGACGTTGCCGACGCAGTGGTCGATCTCGAGAAGGGACAGCCCACCGGCGGCTCGGGCCGGCTTCTTGATCCGGCGGAATCCCGGCGCGAAGACGCCGTGATACTCGTTTCGGTCAATGAACGAATGGACGACTTCGCCGTACGTATGGATCGCGCTCCGACGTAGCAGGCCGTCTTGTTCCGAGCCCGCTTCGGCGTACTCGAGGTAGGAACGTGCGCCGCGGCCCGTGGTCTCCCGCCACGAGCTCCGCACGTCGTCGACCGCGAACGCGATGTCGTGGACTCCGTCGCCGTGACGATGGACGTGCTCGGCGATCTCACCGTCAGGGCCGAGCGCGCCAGTCAGGACGATCGTGATGTCGTTCTGTCGCATCACGAAGCTCGTTCGATCCCGGACGCCGGTCTCGAGTCCGGCATAGGCGATCGGGGTGAAGCCCCATAGGGCGCGGAAATATTGGCTCGCCTGGCGGGCATTGCCGACCCAGAACTCGACGTGGTCGATGCCCTTGAGCGGCAGGAAGTCCTGCGCCTGGGCGTACGCGTTCTTGTTGATGTGGGCACCGCTCTGATTGGCGGCGCCGCGAGTGATCGTCTCAGTCATGGCACTCGGCCCCTCTGTTGTATGCGGGAGCGGTATTTGAGCGCCATGGTAGTCCTGGGTCGGCGGGTTGACGATCGCAGGACCGTGACAAACTGAGGCCGTGGGAACGGCAGTTCCCAGACTGCTTGAGCAGGTAGGTCATGGCTGATCCGAAGTCCCTGAATGATCGACTGGATCTCGCCGCTGGACGCCTCGCCGGCCTTCGGCGACGGGTCGAGGCCGGCGCACCGTGGAAGTTGAGCTCGAATTTCGGTGTCGAGTCCGAGGCGTACTGGAACCCACCGGAGGTGCTGGCACATCTGGCCGAGATGCTTCCGTACTGGCTGGGTGAAATGGATCGGGTCCTTGACCGAGCCGCTCGCGGCGCAGGGCCCGCTCCATTCGGCCGAGTTCAGGCCGACACAGGCCGGCTTGGTGCCATCGCCAACGAGCGGACTGCCCCGATCGGAGTCCTGTTCGACCGGATCGCGTCCGGGGCGGACCGGCTCTTACAAAGGGCCCAGACCCTGACGGATTCGGACTGGGGGCGGCAGGGCCTCCATCCGACTCGGGGCGAGCTGACCGTGGCGGAGATGTTCGATCGCTTCGTCGTCTCGCATCTCGAGGAACACGTCGCCCAGCTCGAGGAGATCCTGGACCGGCCCACGGATTAACGACCAGCGATCAGTTCGCGCGCCGGCCCTCCCGCATGAGGTTCCGGAGGAGGAAGCCGACGTTGGCGGGCCGTTCCGCCAGGCGCCGCATGAAATACGGATACCAGGAGACTCCGTACGGGACGTAGACGTGGACGCTGTAGCCCTGGGCCCGGAGGCGCTCCTGGAGGTCGCGGCGGATCCCGTACAGCATCTGGAACTCAAAGCGCTCGCGTCCGATCCCGTTGGACCGCGTGAATGCCATCGCCCGCGCGATCAACCGCTCATCGTGAGTGGCGATAGCCGGGAAGTTTCCTGACGCGAGGAGACGCTCCATCAGCCGGCCGTAGGCGACGTCGACCTCGGCCTTGCCCTGGAAGGCGATGTCGTCGGGCTCCTTGTAGGCCCCTTTGCAGAGCCGGACCCTCGCCCCTTCGCCGATCAGGGCCTCCAGGTCGGCAGCGCTGCGGCGCAGTGCGGCCTGAATGACGACACCCGAATCGCCTCGTCCCGCGTTGATCGGGCGGAGCGCGCGCCAGAGGGCGAGCGTGGCGTCGGTCGTCGTGTGGTCCTCCATGTCGATGCGCACGAAGGCGCCCAGCTCGGCAGCCCTGGCCATGATTTCGGCGACGCCGGCGCGGCAGGCGTCGGGATCGACGCCGAGGCCCATTTGGCTGAGCTTGAGGCTCACGTTTCGGTCAAGTCCCCGTTCCGCGAGCGCGGCGAGGGCCTCGAGGTAGGCGTCAACGGCGACGCGGGCCTCGCCGATCGAAGCCACCGATTCGCCCAGGATGTCGATCGTGGCGTGGAACCCTGCGTCCCGGATCCCTTCCAACGCCGGGATGGAGTCGCCGAGCGTCTCGCCGGCGACGAACCGGTCAACGAGGCCTCTCGTCACTGGCAGGCGGCTAGCCAGGCGCCCGATCGAGCGTCTTCGGGACAGCGAAAGGAGCGCCGTGCGCATCGCCCGTTCGGGCAGCGACCTGAACGTCGTCGCCAGGCTCATCGGCCGATCACGCCGGACCGCCGTTCGTCGCACACCTGACGATGGGCCGGTCGCTATCGGGGCTGTCCGCGCTCCGCCGACCCTTCATCGCCGAGGCTCGCCTCGAGCTGGTCTCCGAGCTCGACGGTCCGGCGGTAGGCCGCCCACACAGCCTCCGACACGACCGTCCGCAACCGGCCGGATTCCAGCTCGTGCAGGGCCGCGGCCGACGTTCCTCCCGGAGATGTGACCATGTTCCGCAGCTCGGCGGGGTGCAACGCCGACTGCCTCGCAAAAGCCGTGCTGCCATCGAGCGTCTCGATGACCAGGTCGTGCGCGACATGGCGCGGGAAGCCGAGATGGACGGCCGCGTCGATCAGGGCCTCCATGAAGAGGAAGACGTACGTCGGCCCGGTCCCGGAGACGGCCGTCGCCATCGCAACGAAACGCTCGTCGTCGACCTCGAGCTCATGACCCAGCGCGCCCAGGAGGGCGCTCGCCTGGGCCCGCTGCTCCGCGCTGCTTTCGGGAGTTGCGTACCAGACCGTCATGCCTCGTCCGAGCCGTGCCGGGGTGTTGGGCATCGCCCGCACCACCTGGGGGTGATGCAGGATGCCGGTCAGTGCCTTCGTCGTCGCCCCGGCGATCACCGAGAGGACGAGTTGGCCGGGTCGCAGCGCGGGCCCGATCTCCCGCCCGACGCGGGCCAGCATCTGGGGCTTGATCGCGAGGACGACGACATTCGCGTCCGTAACGGCCTCGGTATTGCTGGCGACCGTCCGGATGCCGTAGTCGCGGGCGAGCTGCTCCCGGCGTTCGGGACGCGGGTGGCTGGCCACGACACAATCGGGCTGGACGAGCTTGCCGCGCAGCAGGCCGGCGATCATGGCCTCGGCCATGACCCCCGATCCCACCGTTGCGATCGTTGCTTCGGAGATCGGCGACATGGCCGGGAGTATAGCCGCGGCCCAGCACGGCTCCGGTTGGGCGCGGCTTCTGGCGGACGAGGCTCCGGGTGGGCGCGCCTTCGGGTGGACGCGGTTTCGGGTGGACGCAGTTTCGGGTAGGCGGCTCGGGGGCCGGCACCTGGTCTGGCGGTTTCGTTCGAAAGCGTAACGATTTAGAACGATTCGACGGGAAAACCGCCGGTCTGGGCCGAGAGCGCCGGGTCTGGAGGGCTGCCCTTACGCTCTGGCAACCCCGAGCAGGAAGAATCGCCCGGTCGTGATGACCTCGGCCGCTGCGAAGCCGGCCTTGTGGAGCGCCGCCTGGAGTTCCGAGGGCGCGTAAAACTCCTCCACGATGCGGAATTCGCGGCCGTTGTCGAGGCGCCGCACGGCAACGCCATCGGTGGGCGACGGGTGATCGGCGGCACCCGATTGAGGGTCCTCCAGCGAATCGATGAACGCGTACAGGCCGCCGGGCTTGAGCCAGCTCCGAGCGAGGCCGAGGTACGCCTCGAGCCGCCGACGGGGCACGTGGCTGAGCCAGAACCCCGTGAACAGCGCATCGACCGTCCGATCCGGCTCGGCCCAGGCGTCTCGAACGTGGAGATGCGCTCGAAGACGATGGGCCAAGAGGCGCTCACGGGCCCGGTCGAGCGTCGCTGGAGCCAAGTCGTACAGGGAGAGCTCGCCCTTCGAGGCCAGGAGCGGCGACCACCAGCCAGTGCCGGCGGCGAGCTCGACGATCTCGCCCGCAATCGGCAAGGCATCGAGCCATCGGCCGGCGACGTCGAGTTCGGCGGCCCAGGCGGCATCGTGGACGGGTCCTCGCTCGTACCGGCCCCGCCGCGAATACCAGTCGTCGTATTCGCCGGCCCGCGCTTCGTAGTAGGCGATCATCTCAGGCCCGAGGTCGGGGGCATCCGGTACGCCCTCGACCACCGCGGCACCCGCCTTCGAGGCGCCGCGCTCGACCAGCGCCTGCCGAAGGCGGAAGCGAAGGAACCCGTTGTCGCCGGCCTTGCCCACGCAGTCGGGACAGAGCTGGGCCCAGCCCTCGATGTCGGCGGCTGAGCGGACGGTGTGGGACGCGCCGCACCAGAGGCAGTCGAACGTCGTGCGATGGGGCATGCGTGGGACTCGCGTCGCGGCCGCTAGCCGAGCGGCGTCCAGCTCCCGGGTGGGGCCGCGTCGACGAAGGCGTCCGGATCGAAGATCTCGGCCAGGAGCTCGATGCCATCGATGACCCGCGGGCCCGGCCGCGAAAAATAGGCAGAACCGTCTACCGCGAAGACCTGACCCCGCCGCACGGCCTCGATCTCGCGCCACGCCATCGGACGGGGCGTCCGCTCCCAGTCGGCGAGGGTCTCGGCGAGGTGGTAGCCGCAAGGCATGAGCACGAGCATCTCGGGTTCGAGATCCACCACTGCAGACCAGCGGGTTTCGACAGAGGGCTTGCCAGCTTCGCCGAGGACCTCCCATCCGCCCGCTCGCTGGATCTGCTCGGGCACCCAATGGCCCGTGGTGAAGGGCGGATCGAGCCACTCGACCCCAATGACCCGCGGGCTCCGAATCCCGGCATCGCGCCGCTCCTGGACGACCTTCTCGACGGCCCCCAGCCGTCCCCGAAGGTTCTCGACCAGGTCGAGCGCCGCGTCCTCGGACTCGGTCATCGCGCCGACCGTCGAAATCGAGTTGAGGATCCCCTCGATCGACGTCGGCTCGAGCGAGACGACCGTGATGTCGGCGTCGATGGCCCGTGCGACCTCGTTGACCTCGCGATAGCTGACCGCGCAGACCTTGCACAGCTCCTGCGTCAGGATGAGGTCCGGCTTGAGTGCCTCGAGGGCAGCCTCATCGAGCTCGTAGAGCGAGGACCCGCCATGGATCGCGGCGGTTACGAGGTTGTGGATCTCGCGGCTGCCGGCCGCGGCCAGGTCGTGGGTGCTCCGCGTGACGACCGGCTTGCCGGCGACTTCGGGTGGCCAGTCGCATTCGTGCGTGACGCCGACGAGATCGTCGCCGAGACCGATGGCGCACACGATCTCGGTTGCCGACGGCAGCAGTGAGACGATCCGCACGCCCGAACTCCTCAGGCCGCGATGGGCGTGGGTCCGGCCGGCCGGGCCGGCAGCGGCTTGAGCGCCGGCAGCGGCTTGAGCGCCGGCAGCGGCTTGAGTCCGGGCCGTCGCCTCAGCGTGGCTTCGCTTCGTCGACGGCGGCCCGCGCGGCCGCCTTGTCGGTGTACCAGATCGCGTCGATCGGCGTGAACTTCGCCCATTCGGCCGGCAACGACTCCTCCGGGAAGATCGCGTTGACGGGGCACTCGGGTTCGCAGGCGCCGCAATCGATGCACTCATTGGGGTCGATGAAGAGCTTGCGATCGACGCCCTCGTCGTAGTGGATGCAATCGACTGGGCAGACCGACACGCACGAGATGTCGAGCACGTCGATGCAGGGCTCAGCGATCACGTAAGCCATTCGAAGCGACTCCTGTTTCCAGACGCAGATCGAAGTATCGTGCCGGCGCCGGGGCCCGACCCCGCGGCGGACTGGAAGCGTACCACTCAGGGCGCGGCGACAGCCCGGATTGCCCGGCTCGTGGACGGCGCCGCGGGCGATGCGGAGAGCCCGGGCGGCAAGGGCTGACCGCCCGGTCCGACGAAACGGATCGCGGCCACCATGCCTCGTGCGAAATGGCCGGGGATGTGGCATCCGAGCAGCCAGCCCCCGGGCGTCGATGCCGCGTTGGGCGGGACCGTCCACAGGACGTCGACGCGCTGCCCGGAGGCCACGAAGAGGCGCAGGCCGGCGACGCCGGCAGGGACCTGAATGACCGCGGTCGGGCCGGGCGGGTGAGTGGCCGTAGGAGCTTCGGCGGCTTCCCAGGCCGCCTGGACCGCGGAGTTCCCGATGACCGCCTCGTGCGGTTCGAGGCCGCCGTTGATGACGTGGACCAGCACGGTCTCGCCGGGTGCGAACGCGAGGTCGGCCGGAATGAACAGGTAGTCCTTGGCGATGACGTTGACCTCGCGGGGACGAGCCGAGCTGCCGGGTGACAGCGGCGGGGGATCGAAGTCCAGGAAGGCCGCCGATTCGACGCCCCGCGGCAGCCGCCAGCGCAAGCCGGCTGGGTGGAGACCGAGCCTTCGGGCCCGGGCTCCACCCGCAAAGGGGGCGTTCGCCTAGTAGTCCATATCCCCACCAAAACCGCCGCCGCCGGCGGGCACAGGCTGCTTCTTCTCAGGGAGGTCGGTGATGAGCGTCTCGGTCGTGAGGACCATGGCCGCAATGGAGGCGGCGTTCTGGAGCGCCGAGCGGGTCACCTTGGCCGCGTCGACGATGCCCTTCTTGAACATATCCCCGTACTCGCCCTTGAGGGCATCGAAGCCGTAGCCCCGTTTGAGGCCCTTGACCTTTTCGACCACGACCTCGCCATGCGCGCCGGCGTTGTCGGCGATCTGGCGGATGGGTGCCTCCAGGGCGCGGCGCAGGATGCTGAGGCCGACGGCCTCATCGCCGACAAGTTCGACCCGATCGAGCGCCGGGATGGCCTGCAGCAGTGCCACGCCGCCGCCCGCGACGAGACCCTCTTCGACCGCAGCCCGGGTCGTTGAGAGCGCGTCCTCGATGCGGTGCTTCTTCTCCTTGAGCTCGACCTCGGTGGCCGCGCCGACCTTGATGACCGCCACGCCGCCGGCCAGCTTGGCCAGGCGCTCCTGGAGCTTCTCCTTGTCGTAGTCGGAGGTGGTGTCCTCGATCTGGGCCTTGATCTGGCTCATCCGGGCCTTGATCTGCTCCGGGGCGCCCGCGCCGTCCACGATCGTCGTGTCGTCTTTCGTGGCGACGACACGGCGGGCGTTGCCGAAGTCTTCGACCGTGACCGAGTCGAGCTTGCGCCCGATCTCCTCGCTGATCACGGTGCCGCCGGTCAGCGTGGCGATGTCGCGGAGCATCTCCTTGCGTCGATCGCCGAAGCCCGGCGCCTTCGCCGCGAGGACCGACACGGTGCCGCGGAGCTTGTTCACGACGAGCGTGGCGAGGGCCTCGCCGTCGACGTCCTCAGCGATGATGACCAGGGGCTTGCTCTGTCCGACGGCCGCCTCGAGCGAGGGAAGCATGTCCTTGACGCTCGAGATCTTCTTGTCGGTGATCAGGATGAGCGGGTTCTCGAGGACCGCTTCCATCCGCTCGGCATTGGTGACGAGATACGCGGAGAGGTAGCCGCGGTCGAACTGCATGCCCTCCGTGTACTCGGTCTCGAGGCCGAGCGACTGGCCCTCCTCGACGGTGATGACGCCGTCCTTGCCGACCTTGTCCATGACCTCGGCGATGATCGTGCCGACCTCGGGATCTGCGGCGCTGATCGAAGCGACGGCCGCGATCTGCTCGCGGTTGTCGACTGGCCGTGACTGCTTCTTGATCTCAGCGACGATCGCCGCGACGCCCTTCTCGATGCCGCGCTTAAGGCCCATCGGGTTGGCCCCGGCGCTCACGTTCTGGAGGCCCTCGGACACGATCGCCTGGCCGAGGACGATCGCGGTCGTCGTGCCGTCGCCGGCAACGTCGTCGGTCTTGGTCGCGACTTCCTTGAGGAGCTGCGCGCCCATGTTCTCAAAGGGATCCTCGAGCTCGATTTCCTTGGCGATCGTCACGCCGTCGTTGGTGATCGTGGGCGAGCCGTACTTCTTGTCGAGAACGACATTGCGACCCTTCGGCCCGAGCGTGACGCGGACAGCGTCGGCGAGGCGGTCGACGCCGCGCTTGAGACCCCGCCGGGCCATCTCATCGAATAGGAGTTGCTTGGCCATGGCTTGTGCTGTCCTTTCAGGGTGTGTCGGGGGGTCGAAACTTGACCTAAGGGTGGCGCTCGACCACCGCGAGGATGTCCTTCTGGCTGATGATCAGGAGGTCCGCGCCGTCAAGCTTGAATTCAGTCCCGGCGTACTTCGCATAGAGGACCTTGTCGCCTTGCTTGACGTCCATGTGTTCGCGCTTGCCATCGTCGAGGACACGTCCCGGCCCTGCAGCCAAGATCACCCCTTCGCGGGGCTTCTCCTGGGCGGTGTCCGGAATGACGATCCCGCTCTTCGTTGTCTCTTCGCCCGGACCGGGCTGAACGACCACTCGGTCGCCCAGCGGCCGGAGCTTCTTCGCGATTGACAGCGTCGGGCCGGCATTCGTGGTCGACTTCGGCGCCTGTACGGGTCTGGCTTCGGTGGCAGTGGCTGTGGCTGTGGCCAAGGGTTGGTTCCTCCGGCCAGCAGAGAGCACCGTGAGCGCGGATTGATCGTCTCTGCTGTACGGTTTCAAGACTATGGTATTGTCTGTATGATGTCAATTGAACAGCCAGCCGGATCGCCGGTGCACTTGACCTCGACGTCGTACCTCGTCCTGGGTCTGATCGAGCGAGAGGGTCCGTCCACGCCCTACGAGCTCAAGCGCCACGTCGCGGCGACCATTGGCCATTTCTGGTCGTTCCCCCACGCCCTTCTCTACAAGGAGCCGGCGCGCCTTGTTGAACTGGGCCTGCTGACCGAAGAACGCGAGACCGATGGGCGGCGGAGGCGGCTCTTCACGATCACCGGCCGCGGCCGGGCGGCGATCCAGGCCTGGCTCGCGAAGCCCTCGCAGGAACCGACCGAGCTGCGCGATGCTGGCCTGCTCCAGCTGTTCTTCGCGGATCTGGGGTCAACCGACGACCGGCGGGCTCTTGCGGTTGCTCAGCTCGCGATCCATCGCGCCGCCCTCGCCCGATACGACGACGATCGCCGCGCCGAGCGCATGGTCAATGGCTCGGACTCCGCGGCGCGCACCGTCGAGCACTGGCGAGGGGTGACCCTGCCCATGGGCCTCCTTCACGAGCGAGCAGCTGTCGAGTTCTGGGAGGGTGTCGCCGCTGGCACCGGGGTCGATGACGACGTCGCCGACAGACTGCGCGCGGAGGACGACGGAGCCCGTCTTGCCTCGAAGGAGGCAACGTCCGGTTTGCGGGTTTCTCGCTAGCTCGACAGCATGCTCATCTCGAGTCGGGGCCGCCTTGACACCGCGGCGCGCAGGGACGCACAGTGCGAGCCATCCAGGATCGCTCGGCGCGGGGGCGTCGGCTCGGGCGATCGACGTCTGTCCCGAGCTCGTCAGGAGAACCTGGTTGACGACCTCGACTCTGCCGCGCGGCCCATCGGAGGCGGCAAGACGGCCTGCACCAGGGGCAGCGGGCACGCCGGTGGCTGTGCATCTCGAAGGCCTTGAGAAGCGATTTGGCGACGTCATCGCTGTCGCCGGGATCGACCTCGAGGTTCGCGACGGCGAGTTCTTCTCGATGCTGGGGCCCTCTGGATCGGGCAAGACCACCACCCTGCGGATGATTGCCGGCTTCGAGCACCCGACGGCGGGACGGATCCTCCTTCATGGGGAGGACGTCAGCGCCAGGCCACCGTTCGAACGCGACGTCAATACGGTCTTCCAGGACTACGCCCTCTTCCCCCATATGTCCGTCGGCGACAACGTCGGCTACGGCCTGATGGTGAGGAGGGTCCACCAGGAGGAACGACGGACGCGCGTTGTCGATGCGCTGCGGATGGTTCGCCTCGACGGCTACGAAGAGCGACGACCGTCGCAGCTCTCAGGGGGCCAGCGCCAGCGGGTGGCGCTCGCCCGTGCGCTCGTGAATCGGCCCCGCGTCCTGCTCCTCGACGAGCCGCTCGGGGCACTCGATCTCAAGCTCCGAGAGGAGATGCAGCTCGAGCTCAAGTCGATCCAGCGCGAGGTGGGGATCACCTTCATCTACGTCACCCACGATCAGGGCGAGGCCCTCGCCATGAGCGATCGTCTCGGCGTCTTCAACGCCGGTCGCCTCGAGCAGGTCGGGACCCCCGCCGACGTCTATGAACGGCCGGCGACCGCGTTCGTCGCCGGATTCGTCGGAACGTCCAACCTCCTCAGTGGCGCGGCCGCGATGGCCATCGTGGGGCAGGCGGGAACGTTCACCATTCGGCCCGAGAAGATTCGGCTGGCGAAACCAGATGCATCAATTGCGCCCAACGAGACGGCAGCGCTCGGCCGCATCGAATCCGTGGTCTACCTGGGGCCGGACACGCGCTACGTCGTCGCGCTCGACGCGGGTGGCGAGCTGGTCGTGACCCAGCAGAATCTCTCGACCTCATCGATGCAGGCGCTGGCCGCCCGAGGCCGAAGGGTTCGGCTGGTCTGGAAGCGCTACCACAACTTCCCCGTCGGAGGGCGGGGCATCACCGAGGAGGACGCAGAACCATGACCCGTTACCCCGTGGTGGCAATCGTGGGTGGAATCGCGCTCGTGGCGTCCGCCTGTGCGGGGGCCGCGACTCCGGCCCCGACGACCGCGCCGGCTCCCCAGAGCCAGGCGCCCGCGAGCTCGACTCCGTCCGAGGCGGCGTCGGCGCCGGCGGCACCCGCCGCTCCGGCGTCGATCGGCCCAGGGGAAGGCCAGCTCAACATCATCATCTGGGCCGGCTACGCCGAGGACGGCACCAACATTGCCGCCTACGACTGGGTCCATCCGTTCCAGACGCAGACGGGCTGCACGGTCAATGCGAAGAAAGCCGATACGTCGGACCAGATGGTGACCCTGATGCGGCAGGGCGGAGGCTCGGTCTACGACGGCGTTTCCGCGTCCGGCGACGCCCCTGCGACTCATCGGCGCCGGTGACGTCGCGGCGGTCGATACGTCACTCTTCCCCGATTTCGCCAATGTGGCGCCATTCCTCCAGACCGCGCCGCATTACGTGGTGGGCGGCCAGCACTACGGGGTTCCGCACGGTTGGGGTGGTAACTCGCTGATGTACCGCACGGACAAGGTCTCGCCGGCCCCGACGAGTTGGAACGTCGTCTTCGACCCGACCGCGTCAAAACCCTACCAGGGCAAGATCACCGACTACGCGAGCCCGATCTACATCGCCGACGCGGCGCTGTACCTGAAGGCCCACCAGACGGACCTCAACATCACCGATCCATACGAGCTCACCCAGCCGCAATTCGACGCGGCCGTCGCACTGCTCAAGCAGCAGCACCCGTGGGTCGGCGACTACTGGTCGGATTACGTCAAGGAGATCGACAACTTCACCTCGGGCGCCGTGGTCGTCGGGACGACCTGGCCCTATCAGGTGAACACCCTCAAGAGCGCGTCACCGCCCGTTCCCGTCGAGTCGGTCGTACCGGTCGAGGGCATGACCGGCTGGGCCGACACGTGGATGCTGTCAGCCCACGCCAAGCACCCGAACTGCATGCTCAAGTGGATGGCCTGGATGCTGACGCCCCACGTCCAGGCGCTGGTCGCCGAGTCATACGGCGAGTCGCCGGCCAACCCGAAGGCGTGCGCCGAGCTCGACAAGGGCATCGCCGACTACAAGGTCGTGAACTTCTGCACCGCGTACCACGTCAACGATCCGAGCTATTACGGCTCGATCGGCTTCTGGAAGACGCCGCTCCAGGCATGCGGCGACAGCCGCGGCGCCACGTGCGTCGATTACTCGGTATGGACGCAGAAATGGACCGAAATCAGAGGCTGAGGATCGCATAAGCCCGAGCTCAGAAGCCGGCCGGACGGCCCAGCCGCCCGGCCGGCGCAACCCACCCGAGATGAGCGCCAACCCGGCCCCGCTCGCCACTCAGCCCGTCCCGAGACGGCTCCTCGCCGCGCTGTACCGCCGGCCCGGAGC
>DATCPH010000129.1:0-4202 GCA_036570185.1 Candidatus Limnocylindrales bacterium
GGCCGCCGCATGCGCCGATCTCCAGCGCTCGGCCGAAATCGGGTGTGGCCGGGGCCGCTTCCACTCATCAGGGCGAACTGGGCGGCGCTGATGGCGCTGTCGCCCTCGCGGGTCCAGGCGTCCTGGGTCAGCGAGACCCCCGGGCCCTTGTACACGGCCGCCCCCTGGCGGACGCCGATGGAGCAGGGGGTCGCCAAGAACTCCAGAGCACGAACCACGTCCTCCACCAACCGAGCTTGCTCGGCTGGGATACAAGCCCTGCTCTAGTTGGAATGAGCGAATACGGGGATTGCTGTCCAGCGCCGGGAAGACCGTTCAGGAGATCGTCCATGACTGGCCCTCGCTAGATAGTCGGGGATGGCTCCTTCGGAGCGACCCACCATTCGCGTGCGATCGGCTACTCGCCGGTCTCGTCGTCGACCTTCGCGCCACCAGCGTTGGTCTTGACCGACTCGATCCCGTTCTTGGCGGCGGCCTTGCTGTTGTAGGTCTCCGAGGTCGCGATGATCTCGCCGTTGCCCGCCTTGAGCACGAAGTGGTCCTTGCCAGCCGCGTTCGTCTTGAGCACGAACTTGCCAGCCATGGCAACCTCCCTGAGAGAGACGACTCTTTGGTGGCGGGCGGTCCCCGCCGCCATAGGGGTACCTTCGCGCGATTCGGTCAACTTCGCAACCGAACACTGCAGCAAGGGCACGTCATGCTCGCTCGGCGTGCTGTCACTCCAGGAGGACAAGAGCGGAATTTCGCGCTCTCTACGCTGGCCGTGACCGGATCAGCCTTCACGCGAACCGCCGCCGCTCCCGGCCGTCGCCGTCGCTCTCGCTTTCGGGCGGCCCGTACCAGCGACGGACGACGGGGGGCCGAGAGGCGTAGATCCAGCCGTCAGGCGGACCCCCTCCCCCTGACGTGGTGAGCGCCTCGCCTTGAGGGCCCCATCCTCGGCGGGGCGCTCCTGCTCTTGGGCCCCGCGCCCCTCGATCCCCGCTCCGGCCAGGATGCCCCGTGCGAGGCCGCCGCTATCGCTTCTCAAGGCGGGATACTATCGGCTCAGGCGAACCTCAGAGCGCCCGATGCCGCGGCCAGTCCGCAAGGCGCGGCTTCGCCGGTAAGGAGGCGGGAACCATGGGCATTCTTGCGTGGATCGTCCTTGGTGCGATCGCTGGGTGGATCACGAACCTGATCATGGGCGGCGGGGAAGGCGTCATCCTGACGATCATCCTCGGCATCGTCGGGGCCGTCGTCGGAGGCTACCTGGCTGGCACCGTCCTGGGGGTGGCCGACGTGACCGGCGTGAATGTCGAGAGCATCGTTGTCGCCGTGGTCGGTGCCATCATCGTGGTCGTGATTTACCGGGCGGTTGCGGGTCGACGTACCACGGCTTGATCCGCGAATTCGGCTCTACCCCGATCGGCGGGATCTCAGGCACGCGGCCTTCTCCTGGGACGGGCTGGCGGTGCCGTGGCTCAACCAGCCCGACGCCTGTGACCTTGCCGCCGATCAGCAGGCCGCGGGCCGGCGACAAACGATCCATAGCCCGCACCCTGCACAGCGACGCCCGCCTGGGCCCAGTCTGGTCATCGTGTAGGTGCTTGCCGGTTCATCGGGTGCCTGACGGCCGGGGGCCAGGTACGTCGCCCCGCCCGGTCGGGTCGTGCGGAGGCAGGTTCCCTCATTCGACCAGATGGCCGAATACCTCAGGCAGAGCCTTCCCGACCGCCCGGCAGAGGCCCCCGTCGGCGCGATCTGGCCAATCCCCAAAGGGATCGCGGTCGGCGTACGGAGCGGCGGCCATGCACATCCTAGCCCTGTACCCAAATCTCATGTCCCGTTCGGCTGGTTACGCTACCGAAGCCCACGGTTGACCAGGCGTCGCCGCATCCTCAGCCGGCCAGCGGTTGTGGGAGGATCGTCGCGATGCGAGAGCACCTCGTCGCGAAGCTGCGGCCCGATCGCTTCACGGCCATGAGCGGGAAGATGGCGACCATCGTCGGCTACATCCTCGGCCGGCGAACAGATCGTCGGAGATCGCAATCCGACCGCGGCTCCTCCCGACACGATGGCAAGATAGCGAGCGGCCTGTGGCGCCGCTCTTACAGCCGCAGTCCTCGGCCCTTTTGGCCTATCCCAGGTGGACGCGCCAGGAAGGTCAGCCAACGGTCGTTGAACGGTGCCACGTTCACGTAGATCGGCGCCGGCGAGCAATCCTCAAACCGGTCGACTCGGCGCCGGCGATCCGCTCCTTCACGGTCGACCCGAAGCGCGTTGGGGAGACGAGATCCCACCCCCCAAACGGACTATCGGCGTGGAGCTACTGCGCCTTCGCGACGATCCGCTCGACTTCTGCCTTGTTGAACGCGCGAAGGGTCGTGGTCCTGATGTTCCCGAGGGCAGCCACCTTGATCGACGCTGCGGTGATCGTCTCGTCATCGGGCGCCTCGACGACCGCCACGATGCCATAAGGCCCGAGGGTCCAGTACAGCTCCTTCAGGCTGGCGCCCAACGTTGCCAGCATCTCCGCGTAGGCGTCCGCCCGTTTGGTCGTGTCGCGAAAGTTGTGCACCCCCTGGTCGGTCCAGCTAACGAGCTGTACGAACGTTGCCATCACAGCCTCCTTGTTCGAGCGGGAAGGCGAGGCCTGACCCGCAGCTCCCGGGCGCCCGGGCACAAGTTCCCAGTCGATCCCAACGAATCCATTCTACGTGCGGTGGGAACCAGAGCCCGAGCGGTCCTCTCGAAGCCCGAGCGGTCCGGCAGAGACACGATCCCGCGATTGTGTCGGGGCCGCACAGCGCGGCACTTCGGGCGGACGGCGTGGCACGCGTAACCGCGGGCGGCGCTCGCGCGATCGTCCGCTCGGGACGAGGACGAGCCGTGGGGTCATTGCGGGGCGGCTGACAAGGGGTGGCGGTTCGTAGGGCCGGCCTTCCCGACCGCCCAGGCTCAAGCGAGGCGGTCCGACGCCGGTTTCGGCCGGCCCGTCACGAGCTGGTACGCATCGAGGACGAGGCTCCATAGCACCTCGAGCTCCTCGAACGTCCGAGGCGTGTAGACGAGGACCAGGCCTTCCAACCCGATCTGGTGTGCGATCGGATGCGGCTCCGCCCAACCGGCCGCGATGGCTTCGCGGGCGCGCTCCACCGGGAGGGTCAGGTGCATGCTGCCGTCGGGATGGATGTGGCTGAACTCCCGACCGGCCACGATCAGCTCCGGATGGGCGAGCTCCATCGTCGGATCCAGCCACAGCGCGCGGGCGCCGGGGACAGAGACGACCGTCGGTCGGTTCGAGACGCCCGGCAGCCGAAACGCTCGCCGGAACAGCTCGGCGTTCACCTCCGGGACGGGTTGCACGCCAAACTGCGTGTGCGGCATGCCCTGGAGCGTCGGCGGTCGTGGCCCGACCCGCTGGGGCAGGGCTGCCGACGGCGCGTCCAAGTCTGCTCCGGATCGGGAGCCACTCGTCATGTTCGGGTCCGGAACGCCCGGCGCCACCGGCTACCGCGGGTCCTCGGCTCGGCGCCCGAGCGGCACGTTCCACCCGATCAGTTCGCACCCAAGGTAGTGCGGCGCACCCTCACCGGGCGTACAGAGCGGGCAGCCCCAGCGCGCGAGACCGCCCTCGTCGGGCAGGAAGTCGAGGTCGCACTTGATCTGCGTCGGATCGCAATCGCGCGAATGGCAGGTACAGTCGCAGTGCACCCAGTGCTCGCAGGTGCATTCTGCCGACGGTGACGGTGGCCGCAGCACGCTCGCTGGGAACGCGCTCGACGCCTGCATCCCGTTCTCCTTGCCGCACGAGGCCGTCGCGATGGGCCGTGCAGACTCCTGTGGCTTCGATTGTCTCCGGCCCGTCAAACGGCGACCGCCGAGGCGCCCTGATTCCGGCAGGTCGCGTTATCACCGTACGTCTGGCAACGCTATCTGCTCATGGCGTCGATGACCCCTTGACGCGGGGGGCTCCCCGGCGCATACCGAGACCTGACGGGAGGCACCGGCACCCGGCCATCTGACCGGCCGCCCTTGAGGTCGCGTCGAGCCACTGGCGAGTTCCGCCCGTCGCACCGGGCCCACGCCCAGGAAGGGTAACTAGCCATGAGCAAGTACCTGTATCGGCTCCGCTACACGCCGGCGGGTCTCGAGGGCACGATCAAGGAGGGGTTCGCGGCCCGCGAGGCGTTCTTCCGCGAGCGGTGGCGAGCTTGGGC
>DATCPH010000130.1:0-2244 GCA_036570185.1 Candidatus Limnocylindrales bacterium
CGCCCGAGAACCGCGCGGCGACGGCGTTCCCGCCGGTGGCCAGCACGCGGCGGCCATAGGTCGTCTTGCGCAGGACGATGTGACCGACGATGAAGATGACCGCCGTCCAGATCAGCAGGGACGGGATCGGCCCGATGTCGCCGGACCCGAAGATGAACGTGAACGTGTCGTTCTGGATCGGGATCGGCGCCGTGTCGCTCAGCCATTGCGCCGACCCGTTGACGATGCCGAGGGTGCCCAGCGTCACCAGGAACGCCGGGATCCCGACGAAGGCGACGAGGAACCCGTTCGCCATCCCGACGATGAGCCCGGTAGCCAGGCCGACGAGGACGGCGATCGGCAGCGGCAGTCCCCACGACCCGAGTGCCAGCGCGGTCGTCACGGACGACAGCCCGGCCAGCGCGCCCACAGAAAGATCGATGTTGCCAGCGCCGATGACGAAGGTCATCGCGACTGCCATGACCGAGATGATCGCCGTCTGGCGAAAGACGTTGAGCAGATTGGTGGGCGTCAGGAAGCCCTTGCCGCTGAGCGTGACAGCGAAGACCACGAACACGCTGAGGAAGCCGATGTAGATGATGTACTGGCGCCAATCGAACGCCTTGAGCGCACCGAGGCGCGGGCGAGCAGACTCCGTGGGCTCCGTCATCAGTGCACCCCTACACCCTGGATGGCGTGGTGGAGATCCTCTTCCTGGTGGATGTCGGCGCGGTCGAGCTCACGCTCCACCTGACCGTCCCGGAGGATGAGGATGCGATCGCTGACGGCGAGGAGCTCGGGCAGCTCCGACGAGATGATGATCACGCTGTTGCCCTGGTCGGCGAATGCGCGGATCATGCTCACGATCTCGCCTTTGGTCCCGATGTCGACCCCGGCCGTCGGCTCGTCCATAACGAGGATGCGAGGCTCGGTACCGAGCCACTTTGCGATGACCACCTTCTGCTGATTGCCACCCGATAGCGTGCCGATCGGCTGGCTGGTCGAGCGGGTCTTGATCGAGAGCCGCTTCACGAACGCCTCGGTCAGTCGATCGCCTTCGGCGTCATCCACGAAACCCGCCCGGCTGAGCCGGCCGAGCAGTGGCAACAAGAGGTTCTCCCTGACCGCGTGTTCCAGGATGAGACCCTGGACCCGTCGGTCTTCCGGGATGAGCGCCACGCCCTCGGCGATCGCGTCGCGCGGGTTGGCGACCTGGATCGGCTTTCCCTCCAGGAGCAGCTCGCCCGATTCGAGCGGATCGATGCCGAACAGCGCGCGTGCCAGTTCCGTGCGGCCGCTGCCCATCAAGCCGGCCAGTCCGAGGATCTCGCCCCGACGCAGCTGGAAGTCGACACCTCGCAACTTGCCGGCCGTCGTGAGCCCGCGCGCCTCGAGCAGGACATCGTCGCCGACCTGCCGCTCCTGGTATTCGAGCGTGTGCTCGAGCTTTCGTCCGACGATCTCGTCGATGACCGCACGGGGCGAGACCTTCGCGAGATCGTTGGTCATCACCGCGCGGCCGTCGCGCAGGACCGTGATCCGGTCGCATATCTCGAAGATCTCTTCCATGCGATGCGAGATATAGACGATCGAAATGCCGCGCTCCTTCAGTCGTCGCATGAGGGCGAAGAGCTCGACGGTCTCGGCCTTGGCGAGTGCCGCCGTGGGCTCGTCCATGATCACCACGTGGGCGTCCTGCGAGAGCGCCTTGGCGATCTCAGTGAGCTGCCAGAAGGCCGTCGGCAGCTCGTCGAGCGACCGTCGCGGGTCGACCTCCACGCTCATCGTCCCGAAGATCTCGCGGGTCCGACGCTCCATCTGGCGATCGTCGATCAGCCCGCCGCGGCTGCGCAGCTCACGCGTCAGGAAGACGTTCTGGGCGACGCTCAGCGTCGGGATCAGGCTGAACTCCTGGAAGACCATCCCGACACCCGCCGCCTGGGCGTCGCGGACGGTCTTGAAGTCGACCTGCCGGCCCTCGACCTCGTAGGTCCCGCCGTCGTGCGTGTACGCGCCGACGAGGATCTTCATGAGCGTCGACTTGCCGGCACCGTTGCCGCCGGCGAGTGCATGGATCTCGCCGACGTCGAGGCCGAAGTCGACTTCCTTGAGCACGGGCACGCCACCGAACGACTTGGTGATCCCGCGCATGGTCACGGCCTGGGCGGTCGGTGCGACGGCGGCGCTCATGCTCCTCCTCCTAGTGGGCGGGCCTGGCCGGCGCTGGGATGTCGGCCAGGCCCTGGAGTGACGGGGCGCAGGTCC
>DATCPH010000131.1:0-34993 GCA_036570185.1 Candidatus Limnocylindrales bacterium
CCCGCCGCAGGTAGACCGACAGATTCTGCCGCAGTTCACGGACGCCGACGCGTGCAGGTTGTCGGTCGGTCTCGCTCATCGGCCGAATTGTAGCACCATGTAGCACATTGACTGCCCTCGTTCAGCGAAGCGCACCGGCCCGAGAAACCCTCGCCGCGGCGGCGGCTCGCGCGGCTCTGCCCTCGAGGCCGAGCTTGGCGTAGATGTTCGACAGGTGGCGCTCGACGGTGCGATCGCTCAGGAAGAGTGCCGCCGCGATCTCGGCATTGCTCTGTCCCTCGATGACCAGCGCCATCACCTCGCGCTCCCGATCGGTGAGCGAGCGGACGGCCGCGTCGGCGGCCCGGTCTGCGTGGGTGCCATCCCCGGAATGAGCGTTGTCGGTGGCCACGACGCTCGCCAGGAAGCTGCGTAGCCCTTCGAAGAAGGCTTCGGTCGCGGGGTCGCCGGGCAGGAGGATGTGGTTCCGTCCCGGGAGTGGCACAAACCGGGCCCGGGGGATCAGCGCGGCGAGCAGACGGCCCTCCTCGAACGGCACGACGCCGTCGTCGCGAGCATGCATCACGAGCGTCGGTGCCCGGACCTTGCCGCACAGCCCGACGACATCGATGCCGTCGAACATCCGTCGAAGCCGGTGCGCGACGTCGGGCGACGCCGAGACACGCTGGAGCTCATCGAAGGCGTCCTGCTGTTCCGCCGAGGCTTCCGGGAGGAACATGCTGGCAAACACCTTCCGGAACTTGGGGTTGCGCCCACCCCACCCGACGCGGATCAGCTCCAGCAGGACCTCCGCCTCTTCTCGCTCGGCGGCGGTTCGTCCCCGGTGGGCATGGCCGCGAGCGTAGCCACCGCACAGGATCAGGGCGCTAACGCGCTCCGGATGCCGCACCGCGTAGGCGATTGCAATGGCGGCACCCTGCGACATCCCGAGAATCGGGAAGCGCTCGAGGCCCATGGTGTCGACGATGAGCTCGAGGTCGCGGACCATCGCCTCGAAGGACAGATCCGCCACATCGCGATCGGACAGGCCGGTCCCCCGCTCGTCATAGCGGATCAGGGTTCTGCCGTTGGCGAGCTCGGTAAGGAAGTCGTGCCAGACCGGACTTGTCCAGTCGAACTCGAGGTGGCTCAGCCAGTGTGCCGCGCGAACCAGCGGCGGGCCCTCTCCCTGCTGCGCGTAGGCGATCTGGGCGCCGTCGCCGGCAGTGGCGAAGCGGACCTCCTGGCTGATCGAGCTGGCCGGCATGCACCCCATGATCGTGGGGACGTCTACGTGTCTCTGCGTGTCGTCGGGCGTTTCCTCGGTGACCGGCGTTGCCGATTGCGTGGTAGCGCGGACGTCAGCCGGCGCGTGTCGCCCGTACGTTGAGGGCCGTTGGGTCGCCGCAAACCGGGCGGCCAGTTAACAAGAGGAGACGCAGGAATGGTTAGCGAAGGAATTGTTACCGAAGGCTTGCTCATCCGCCTGAAGGCGAAGCCGGGTCAGGAAGACCAGGTCGCGAACTTCCTCGGAGGCGTGATGCCGCTCATCCAACAGGAGCCCGCTACGACCGCCCTCTTCGGCATCCGCTTCGGACCGTCGGAGTTTGGGATCTTCAACGCCTTCCCCGACGAGGCGGGCCGGCAGGCGCACGTCACGGGCGACGCGGCCTCCGCGCTCTTCCAACGAGCCGAGGAGCTCTTCCTGGAGCCGCCCTCGGTCGAGCCCGTCGACATCCTGGCCGCCAAGCTGCCCGCCCAGGTCGGATAGCCGGGCATGAAAAACCGCGACCGCCGGATGTCCGGCGGTCGCGGGCTCTCGCGTCGGGGTCGGTTGCAGCCTAGATCGAACTGCCAACCGTGCTGAGGACCGTGGAGATCTGGCCGCCCAGAACAACCAGGGCGACGATCGCTACGATCGCGATAAGGGCCAGGATCAGCGCGTATTCCGCGAGGCCCTGACCTTCTTCGCCGTCCCTACGCAGGGCGGCGAGGTACATGCCGATGGACGTCATGTACGGCCTCCATGATGAGTCCGCCCTCAATACTCGAGCGCATGGCGACCGCAACGCGCCGAGCGCGTGCGGTCCGGGCGAACCGGAGCTGATGCATCGACGGAATCGAACCACCACGACCGCCGAGTGAGGCTGTCGCGTGCTCCGGGCTGGTGTTGGCGCCCCTTAGATGGATTGGCCAATCGTACTGAGGATCGTTGAGATCTGGCCGCCGAGCACGATCAGGGCCACGATCGCGACGATCGCGATCAGCGCCAGAATCAACGCGTACTCCGCGAGACCCTGGCCTTTCTCGTCTCGCCGAAGCGAGGCGAGGAACGACAGAAGCGCCATGGGCGCCCTCCTCAATAATTGCCCGCCCTCAAATAAAGAACGAGGGCTCGGGCAACCATACCCCGATGAACGGAACAAAGGCAAGGGCAATTCGGCTGGCGGTAGTGCATCAGTTTGATCGTGATCCCGCTTGACAAAATCACGAGAGGCCGGATCGCTCCGGCCTCTGCGGTGACAGTCGTCGTCAGCCGGCGGGTTAGGCGACGTCCAGGACGAGACGGATCGTCGCGTCAATGCGTCGCATGGCCGAGTCGGTGACTCGACCGCGGTGGCGATCAAGAATGAAGCGCTTGTCGATCACGCGGATGTGATGGACGAGAGCGGTACTCTCCGCAGGGAGGCCGGTTTCCTCGGGTGCCAGGATCACCTCATACGGTCGTCGAGGACGGCCCGGTTGGGTGGTCGTGCAGGGGATGATGACCAAGGTCGGGCCCGCGGTCATCGCCCTGGCCGAGACGATCACGGCGGGCCGTTGACCGGCCTGCTCGGAGCCACGCGTCGGCTTCCCGAGATCGGCCTGGACAATCGTGCCGCGTTCCATGAAGTCGGGTTTGTTTCCAATCACTCGCGGTACCACCCTTTCCCTGTAGCCCATCCCCTGCGCCCAGGGATGGGACGAGCAACCCTCCTCGACTCAATAGTACCACGCGATCTTCATACGGCAAGTACGCGTTTTCGTGTGTTGCAAACGTGCGCCGCACCTGCTACAGTTCAAACGGCACGACCCACAGACAGGCTGAAAGGGTCGCCTCCAAGGAGGACACGCACCGTGCTTATCAGCTCGCGCGTCCCCCGCTCAGGGACATACGACCGAAGCACCAAGGAAGGGAAGGCAGCAGCGAGAGTGACCATAAGCCTCCCGACAGACGTCGCCGACTATCTCCGATCGAGAGCCGAAGAACTGAAGGAACCCGTAAGCGGGTTTGTGGCCGACACCATTCGGTGGAGGCAAACCCTCGAGATCGAGCGAGCAATGGTCGAAGGGCTTCTGGAGGACGCGGATCAGGATCTTGAACTCGTGAGCGAGTGGGCAGCTACGCTGCCTGAACTTCCAGACTGAGGTCTATTTCTCAAATCCCGCCCTCATCTCCGAAACCCCCTCTCCCACCCTAGAGGGGGTTTCTTCTTGTCCGGCGTATGAGCCAATCGACCAGAGCCGCGATCTCTTCGCACGTCCAGATGTGATCTGCGAGACCGGCGGCCATCGCGGGAGTCCAGGGATAGGGCTTGGCGAGCGACTTATTGGGCCGGCCCCAGTTCATGTAGAAGAAGTGCGGGCTGACCAGGTAGGCCGAGGCCTTCTCGATTGCGTCCCCGATTGCGTCCCCGATTCCCGCGGCCCGATGGTACCCGCGACTGAGCCCGGGGCTACACTCAGGCCGATGGACCTGCACGTCGTGGGGCCGCTCGCGTCGCCGGCGGAAAGGGCGGCGGTCGATGCGGTGCTCGGGCCCGCGGAATCGCAGTGGCGGGGCGGTTTCCGCGGGGTCAGCGGAGATGGGGCCGAGGGACACGCCTCACGTGGTGGCCATGAGGCTCGGTCGCGGCGAGACCTGCTGCTGCCGGTCCTCCACGCGATCCAGGCACGGATCGGCTTCATCAGCCAGCCTGCCCTCAACTACGTCAGCCGCCGCCTGAGCGTCCCGCCGGCGGAGGCGTACGGGGTCGCTACCTTTTATGCGCTGCTGGCAACGCGGCCGCGGCCCCCGATCGTGGCTCATGTCTGCGACGACATCGCCTGCCGGCTGGCTGGGGCGGAGGGCATCTGCGACGACCTTGGACGGGCGCTCGGGTCGGCGGGCGAAGCCGCGCTCGAAGGCCGGGTGACCTGGCTGCGCAGCCCCTGCCTCGGTCTGTGCGAACGGGCCCCTGCGGCCCTCTTCACCGTCGCGGGGCAGAACGGCGAAACCGTCGCCGTGGCGCCGATCGATGCGGTCGGTGTCGTTGCCCGGCTCGATGCCGCGGCCGCGGGCCAGCGGATCGCCTCGGCCGAGGACGCGGAGACGACGCCGTCGGACGGTCGCCTCGAACGCCTTCGGCGATCGATCCCGCAGGCGGGCGCGCCCGAGCTGCGCCTGCTCGCCCGCATTGGCGTGGTCGACCCAACCTCGCTCGATGACTACCGCGCAAACGGTGGCTATCTCGCCCTTGCCAACGCGATCGCGATGGGTCGCGAGGCGGCGATCACCGAGATCACCGACGCCCGCCTCGTCGGGCGTGGCGGCGCGGCGTTCCCCACCGGCCGTAAGTGGGCGGCCGTCCTTGCGGCGCAGGGCGAGCCCAAGTACGTCGTGTGCAACGCGGACGAGTCGGAGCCGGGGACCTTCAAGGACCGGGCGATCCTCGAGGAGGATCCCTTCTCGATCGTGGAGGCGATGACGATCGAGGGATTCGCCGTCGGGGCGTCGAAGGGCTATCTCTACATCCGCGGGGAGTACCCGCTCGCGGAGGCCCGGATTTCCAATGCTCTCGCGCGCGCGCGCGAGGCAGGGCTGCTGGGCCCGGACGTTCTCGGAGCGGGGCTCGCCTTCGACATCGAGGTTCGCCGCGGCGCCGGCGCGTACATCTGCGGCGAGGAGACGGCGCTGTTCGAGTCGATCGAGGGCAAGCGCGGCGAGCCGCGGAACAAGCCGCCGTTCCCGGTCGAGGTCGGGCTATTCGGGAAGCCGACGGCGGTCAATAACGTCGAGACGCTGGCCAACGTCCTGCTGATCCTGGGCGACGGCGAGGGCAGTGGCGGGGCCGAGGGCGTTGGCGGCGGCGACGGTCGTGGCGAACGAGGCGGCCGCGGCGGCGGGGCCGACGGCCGCGGCGGCGGGGCCCGCTACGCCGCGCTCGGGACCGAGGGCTCGACCGGGCCGAAGCTGTTCTGCGTCTCGGGCAACGTCGCGCGGCCAGGCACGTACGAGGTCACATTCGGGACGACCCTCCGCGAGCTGTTGGACCTCGCCGGCGGCGTACCTGGCGATCGGGCGATCCGGGCGATCCTGCTCGGCGGCGCTGCCGGCGTCTTCGTCGGGCCCGAGGCCTTCGACACGCCGCTGACCTTCGAGGCGACGCGGGCGATCGGTGCGACGCTGGGGTCCGGGGTCGTCATGGTGTTCGACGAGACCGTCGACCTCGTCGACACGCTGCGGCGCATCGCGGCGTTCTTCCGCGACGAGTCCTGCGGGCAGTGTGTTCCGTGCCGGGTCGGGACTGTTCGCCAGGAGGAGCTCCTCGGGCGCCTGGCGGCGGCGGCGCGAGACGGCGGCGCCCGCGACGGCGGCGCAAGCGACGGCGGCGCCAGCAACGGCGGTGCCCGCGTGCGGCCACGGGACGATGAGCTGGCACTCCTGCAAGAGATCGGCCAGGCGATGCGCGACGCGTCGATCTGCGGTCTCGGGCAGACGGCTTCGTCGGCGATCGAGTCGGCCCTTCGGCGGCCGGAGCTGACCGCGCTGTGAATCGAGACAGCCCTGTGAGTGATGGCCTGAGCATCGACCGCGACCCGGCGCCCGACGCACTTGCACCGCGCGAAGGGGAAGCGCCCGGCGCGCAGCCGCTCACCGAGATCATCCTCAATCCCGCGGCGCGTCCAAGCCGACCGCCCGCAGCTCCGCCAGCGCCGATGCGCGAGGCCATCGAGCTCACGATCGATGGCGCCGCGGTCACGGTTCCGGCCGGCTCCACGATCCTCGACGCCTGCCGCGCGCAGGGCATCGATACACCGACTCTGTGCTACCTCGAGAACCTGACCCCGGTCAATGTCTGTCGCGTCTGCGTCGTCGAGGTCACTGGCTCGAGGGTCCTGGTTCCGGCCTGCTCGCGCCGGGTTGAAGCCGGGATGGAGGTCAAGACCGACAGCGAGCGGGTCCGACATTCGCGGAAGATGGTGATCGAGTTCCTCGGCTCATCGGTCGACACCTCCCTGGCCGGGCCCGCGACGCCGGATTCCTCGCTTGCCCGTTACGGTCGGCAGTACGGCGCGGATCCGTCTCGGTATGGTCCGCCGGCGACGGGCGCCGCGGCGAACCAACGCGACACGTACGAGGCGGGCTACCACCACGCTGCGGCGGGCGGGCCTGAAGCCGCCACCGTTGCCCAGCCGGTGAAGGTCGACAACGACCTCTACGTTCGCGATTACAGCCGCTGCATCCTCTGCTACAAGTGCGTCGAGGCCTGTGGCGATGACGCCCAGAACACGTTCGCGATCGCGGTCGCGGGTCGCGGCTTCGACGCCCGGATCTCGACCGAGTGGAACGTGGGGCTCCCAGATTCGGCCTGCGTCTACTGCGGCAACTGCATCGGGGTCTGCCCGACCGGGGCCCTCATGTTCAAGTCCGAGTACGACATGCGGGCGGCCGGCACCTGGGACGAGTCAAGCCAAACCGTGACCGACACGATCTGCCCCTATTGCGGCGTCGGCTGCACGGTCAGCCTGCATGTCCAGGACAACGACATCGTCAAGGTGACCTCGCCGATGGATTCGTCGGTCACCGAAGGCCACCTCTGCGTTAAGGGCCGCTTCGGCTTCCAGTTCGTCCAGAACCGCACTCCCGACGGCTGAGGCTGCTTTCCTGTCGTTCAAGGCTTGCCAGAGGGGAACTCGCGGCCGCGGAGGGTGCCAGGCAGGCTACGCGATGTGCAACTGCGCTCGCGACAGGGCGTCGCCCTGCCGCGTGACGTCTGCCTTCGGCGCGGTCGCGCCCTCCGGGAGCGCGTACGGCGCGAAGCGGCTCACGCCCATCCAGGTCGGGAAGGAGCGGACCAGGTCGGGCCGACCGTCGAGCCGGATTGCGCCGCGGCCAACCGCATCGGCGAACCGAATCCGCCCGATGACGACGCCGCCGAAAATCTGCTCATCCACTCGGACCACCAGGTCCGTCTCGCGCCCGGGGTCGTTGTAGCAGAGCTCGGGTTGAGGGCCGTCGATGACCAGCCAGTAGATCTTCGGCTCTCCCGTGAATTCGAAACGGACGGTGACGGGTCCCGCCGGAAGGCGGTCCGGGACGAGCAGGGAGTGGACCGTCTGCATCAGGTAGGCCGGGTCGCAATGCTCCTGTCGCAGCTCGATCCAGTGCTGCGCCCAGATGCCGAGGTCGTTGAGGACCTGCTCCAGTTCGCGACCGGCCGGAGTGGGGTGGTACTCCCAGCCGCGCCCTGATCGATTTGGGCGGCGCTCGAGGACCCCGGCGCCTTCGAGCGTTCGCAGCCGCGCCGCCAGGAGACTCTGCGATATGCGGCCGACACCATGCTGGATCTCAGTGAAATGGTGGCGGTCGAACAGCACGATCTCGCGCAAGATCAGCGGCGTCCACCGCTCCGCGATCACCTCGCTGGCGAGAGATACCGGGCAGACCTGCTCGTAGCGCACGGTCAGAGTGTTTGCCTTGGCGGGTCGGCGCGCAAGTGCAGATTTTGCACGAGCAACTCCAACCGTTGCACTGGCGACACCGCGGGCCAGGGCGAATGCTCGTTGCGAAGCGACCGACACCGGCCGCTCGAAGGATCGAGACTCGGAGGCGCGGCATGAACCCTCTCGTTCGCGGCCTGATGTGGCCCGTCATCAGCCTGCTGCTCATCGGTGGCACCCACTTCATCGGCGAATTTGCGAGACCGCAGATGAAAGACTTCGTGACGCCAGCCGTGGAGATGCCACTTCTGCTCGCGGCGGGCGCGTGGGCGGGGTTTGCCACCGTTCGGGCAGGCGGCAGTTATCTCCTGGGGTTCGTTGCCGCGGCCATCCTCGGCCTGCTGCCGGCCGCCCTCCAGCTGATTGGGTTCGGGATGATCCTGGGCCCGGACGGCGCCCTCGTGACGACCGCTGCGCTGTTTGGCTTTTCGGCAGTCCTCTGGGGCGGCTTCCTTGGCACCGGGTTCGCGTTGTCTCGCTCGACACCCGCCGACTGAGACCAGGTGGTCAGCGTGTCGCGCCGGGAGACAGTGGCTTTCAGGCTCTCGGCGGGGCTCCGGCCCTGGGCGGGGCTCCGGCCCTGGGCGGGGCTCAGGCTCTCGGCGGTGCTCCGGCTCTCGGCGTGGCTCCGGCCCTGGGCGACGCTCCTGCTCTGACCGACCGGCTGGGAAACGGGGCGACGACCCGATTGACGGGTGGCGGTATTTCCCGGGCCGCCTCATCGCGGAGATCCTGGAGGTCGATGCGCCCATCGTGCGTGTAGACGTTGAAGCCGTCGTTCCGAAGGAAGCCGATGAGGGTGACGCCCAGCCGCTCGGCCGCCTCGATGGCCAGGGTCGACGGCGCGGAGACGGCACAAACGATCGGGATCCCCGCTGCCGCGGCTTTCTGGACGATCTCGAAGCTGACGCGCCCCGACACCATCAGGACCCGATCGTTGAGCGGCAGGGCCCCGGCGAGGACCTGTGAGCCGATCACCTTGTCGAGGGCGTTGTGGCGGCCGACGTCCTCGCGGATCTCGACCAGCGTTCCGTCGGGAGCGAAGAGCCCGGCGGCGTGCAGTCCGCCGGTTCGCTCGAATGTTGCCTGCGAGGCCCGAAGCCGATCCGGAAGGGCCAGGATGACCTCGCGCTTGACGATCGGCGCTCCCGGCGGGACCGGGTCGCAGCGGACGACGACCTCGTCGATCGTGGCCTTGCCGCAGATCCCGCATGACGCGGTGGCAACGAAGTGGCGCCGCTCAGCGCCCTTCATGCTGAAGCTTCGCGACAGGCGGACGATCACGGTGTCGTCGGGTTGGGAGAGATGGGCCGGGTCGCCCGACGCGACCGCTTCGACGCGCGCGCCATCGAGGAGTCCCTCAGTGGCCAGGAAGCCGACGGCGAGTTCGTCCTCGTGGCCGGGTGTCCGCATGGTCACCGCCACGGCGACCGGGGGTTGACCCGGGCCCGCGGCACGGATCTCGAGCGGTGCCTCGCCGACCACGACGTCGTCGCGGAGCTCCATGCTCCTGCCGCGGACCGCGACGACCTTGACCGACGCGACGTGGCGGATCGGTTCGGGTTTGGGGTCGGCGGACATGGCCATCGCCGCCTCAGTCTACGGCGCGCGAGTGTGGGGCTCGGGCTCGGGGCCCCGGGGCCCGGGGCCCGGGGCACGCGAGGGTGTCAAAGCTATCCTGGATGGGCCACGATGGCTCCGTGCAGGGCGACATCCTGGGTCCCGCGGAACTCGCGTTCGTTGGAGCGGCGCGGCGCGCCGTGCTGGCAACGGTCCGTTCGGACGGTCGACCTCGCCTCGTGCCCATCTGCTTCGTCCTCGCGGCCGATCGAGCGGGCGACCGCCTGCCGGTGCTGTACTCCGCAATCGACGACAAGCCCAAGCTGGAACGCGACCCGCGTCGCCTTGGCCGGGTGCGTGACCTTCTCGCACGGCCGTCGACGGTGGTGCTGGTCGACTACTGGGATGAGGACTGGTCGCGGCTCGCCTGGGTCCGCCTGGATGGACGCGCGGAGTTGCTCGAGATGGCCGACGAGGCGGGCGAGGCCGACGAGGCAGACCGGGCCGACGATGCGGAGCGGCCCGACGATGCGGACCGGGCCAACGATGCGGACCTGCCCGACGAGCGGGCCGCCGCCATCGCTCTCCTGCGCGCCAAGTACCCCCAATACGCCTCACACGATCTCGAGCGCCAACCGATCGTCCGAATCACCGTCGATCGGGCGTCCAGCTGGGGCGACCTGGGCAGCGATCTCGGCCCGGACCACTCCTAGCCGACCGCCCCCCGCCGCCTCGCCGCCTCGGCCGATTTGTTTCATGGGCTGAAAAAATCCGGACAGACGTTTCACCCGGTGCACGTGTCAACGAATCCGGCCGGATCGCGTGCCGATTCCTTTCACCCCGTGGAACGAATCGGCGATCGCGCCCGGCTGAAGCCGAAAAGGTGCATGGGATGAAAAGGATCGACCGATTTCGGGGTTGAGAGGCCTCGTCGGCGCAGACGTGTTCATGCCATGAAACGCGGCCGCCCGCAGAGGCCGCGGAGGTCAGGGGCCGCGGCTCGGGCCGCGCCGCTCAGGCCCCTCCGCTCAGGCTGCGTTGATCGATTCGAGGAGGCGGCAAGAGGCGAGAGCGACATCGGCGACCGCCGCCTCGAACGCTTCGGCATTTCGGCGCGACGGGACCCGATAGCCGCTGACCTTCCGGACGAACTGGAGGGCGGCCGCTTCGATTTCCTCGGGGGTTGCCGGGGAGTCAACCCGGCGCAGGGTCTTGATGCTTCGGCACATGCCGGGAGCGTAGCAGCGCCGCGCCGATCGGTCGCGCGAATGGCCCGTCATGAGCGACGCCCGGGCCGAGGCTCAGCCGATCTGCCAGTACAAGGGGCCGGTGACGCAGGCACCGAGGGCCGTGCACGCTCCGCCGGTGAGATCCCAGTTCCGTCCCGAAACATACGGACCGCGGTCGACGACCGGCACCGTGATCGTCCGACCGGTCGAGGGACTTCGGAAGGTCACCAGGGTGCCGCACGGCAACGTTCGATTTGCGACCCCCTGCAGGGACGTGGTCAGCGCGTAGCCACAGGCAGTGTGGCCGCCGTAGAAGCCGGGACCGTACCAGCTGACCCTGGCGTCGTAGTTCCAGCCGGAACTGCTGCTCCCTGCGACTTTTGTGGGTGCAACGGTCGTCGGGGGGGTCGATGGGCGTGCGAGGGCCTCGGCCGACGGGGCCGGTTCGAGCAGGACCGACTCGGGGGTCAGAGGACCGGCCGAGGGATCGCCACTGTCAGTTGTTGGTTGCGCCGTCGCCGTCCTGCCGTCAAACGATTCCACGCGCACCTGTCTGAACATGGCAGTGTCCGTGCGCTTGATCTCGTTGGGGGTTCGAGATCGGACCGTTGCGGGGATGGTGACCAAGGCGAGCACAGCGATGAATGCCATGCACGCGGCGACTCTGGGGGGTCGCACGTCTGGGGCACCTTAACAGCTTTACTAAACTTGTGTGCAAGTTCCAGTTCTGGGCGGATCTGATCCGGATGCTCGACACTGAGCTGGATGCCCGTCCGAACCCTCCGACTGGACCGCCCGCTCGACCTCGTCCTGACGCTGGGTGCACTTGTTCACGGTCGGGCAGACCCGACCATTCGGGTCGGCCGGACGCGCGTGATTCGCGCGACGCGAACCCCCGCCGGGCCGGCCGCCATGCTCCTCGAGTTGGCCGGCGATCGCGTTCGGGTGGAAACGTGGGGTCCAGGCGCCGACGCCGCGCTCGAAGGAGCTCCGGACCTGATCGGCGAACACGACGACCTGTCCGGATTCGAGCCCCGAAGCCATCCGCTGATCGCCGAGCTCGCCCGGCGTGCGACCGGGCTCCGGATCGGCAGGAGCGGCGCCGTGTTCGAAGCCCTGTTGCCGGCGATCCTCGAACAGAAGATCACCGGCACCGAGGCGCGTCGAGCCTATCGAGGCCTGATCGCCGCGCATGGCGAACCGGCCCCGGGCCCGCTCGGCCTGCGTCTCGCCCCGGCCCCCGAAGTGCTCGCGGCCCTGCCTTATTACGCGTATCACCCATTCGGCATCGAGCAGCGTCGCGCCGACCTGATCCGGCGGGTGGCCAGGGATGCGGCCGCCCTGGACGCGCTGGTCGGGCGTCCTTTGCCGGACGCCTACCGGCGGATCACCGCCTACCCGGGGATCGGTCCGTGGACGGCGGCGGAAGTCGGGGTACGCGCGCTGGGCGACCCCGATGCCGTGAGCGTGGGCGACTTCCACCTTCCGAGCCTGGTGGCGTGGGCCCTTGCTCGCGAGCCACGCGCCGACGACGCACGGATGCTGGAGCTCCTGGAGCCCTGGCGCGGCCACCGCGCACGCGTCGTCCGGCTCCTGGAAACGAGCGGCATCTCGGCCCCGAGATTTGGCCCGCGCCTGGCACCGCGGTCGATCGCCGGGATCTGAGACGCGAGGCCCTGAGCCGCTAGGATCACCGGATGCCAACGAGTGCGCCGGTCCGCTGGGGAATCCTCGGCACGGGTTCGATCAATCGGCGGTTCCTCGCCCACACTCGAGATGCGGCGAACGCCCGATTCGTCGCCGTCGGCAGCCGAACGCCCGAACGGGCCGCCGCATTCGCGGCCGAGTATGAAATTCCGCGCAGCCATAGCTCCTACGAGGCGCTGCTCGGCGACCCGGCGGTCGACGCCGTCTACATCTGCCTCCCGAACTCCCTCCATCACGAATGGACGATGCGGGCCCTCGATTCCGGCAAGCACGTCCTCTGCGAGAAGCCCTATTCGCGGCGGGCCCACGAGGTCGTCGACGCCTTCGACCGGGCCGAGTCGGCAGGGCTCCTGCTGATGGAAGCCATCATGTTCCGGTACACGCCGCAGGCACGGCGCTTCGCGAAGTTGCTCCCCGAGATCGGGGCGATTCAGACCATTCGGACGACATTCAGCTTCGCGCCTCTCGACCCTTCCGACGTCCGCCTCGCCGCCGACCTCGACGGCGGCAGCCTGATGGACCTCGGGACCTACTGCATCAGCGGGTCACGCCTCGTGGCCGGAGCGGAGCCGGACCGGGTCTCCGGGGAGCAGGTCGTTGGGCCATCGGGGGTCGACGTCCGTTTCACGGGGGTCCTTCATTTCCCCGACGGAACGACATCGACCCTCTTCAGCGGCTTCACGTCGAACCACGCTCGACTCGAGGCGATCGGTACGGACGGCTTCCTCCTCCTCGCGGACCCGTGGAACGGCAACGCCCGTTCGTTGTGGCTTGGCGCGCGGGAAATCCCGGTCCAGCCCGAGGACCCCTACCGGCTGGAGGTCGAGAACTTCAGCGCCGCGATCCTCGGCGAGGCGGAGCTGCTGCTGGGGCGAAATGACGCCCTGGGCCAGGCGCGGGCCATCGAGGCCCTGTACCGATCGGCCGAAACCGGCAAATCGGAGCCGCTCCAGGTGTGACCGCCGAACACGTCGTTTCTCGCGCCACGGTGTGGGGTCTGGGTTCAACACCGACGGCCCCAGCGCCGCGATGCCGAGCGGCCAAGAAAGACGCGGCGGCCAGAAGTGTCACGTCCCCCGCTACCGCACTCTGGAGACCGCCTTCTTTGCCAGTTCGGTGATCACACTGTCCGACAGGGGCGCCGACCCGCTGGCATCGATCTCGATGCATCCGCTCCCAACCAGAACCTCGATGACCCCCGGATTGACGATCAGGGCCACATTCCCGACATCGCGAAGAATGGTCTCGCCCGACGACACGAGGCCGTCGACCAGCCGTCGAGCTACCTCGTCGAGTGCTACTGGCCTGGCATTACCGAAGCGGCCCTTGGTCTCGTGACTGGCCGAGCTCGGGAGGCCGCGGACCGGCTTCGCGAACGCGGGCATCACCTCAAGTTTCTGGGGTCGATCCTCGTGCTCGCCGACGAGACTGTCTTTTGCCTCTTTGAAGGCGCCGAGGCGGATGTCCGTGCCGCAAGCGAAGAGGCCGGAATTCCCTTCGAACGGGTGCTCGAGTCGGTGCGGCTGGACGGCAGTCCGGCCGTGGGCGACGGGAATTGCTGAATATTTGACCGGTTCATCGGTTCGTTTCCTTTCGCCACTGAGGTAGACACTGGCGGCCAGGGCCTCATCGACGCCTGCTGCCTGACGCGAACTCAGACGACTCTCGGAGCCTCGTGCCGAACGAGCGGCTCCAGCGTGAACCGCTCGAGAAGATGGTGGAACACGGCCACAACGAGGGCCAGCGGCAGGAGCGAAACGAGGAGCGCTGCGGCGGCGGTCGGCCACTCGAGCTCGCGCTCGAAGGTGAAGAAGTCGCTCATCGCGACCGGGATCATCTTGACGTGGCCGGCGGTCAGGACGAGCGGGACGAGCAGCAGGTTCCAGTCGAGGACGAAGAGGATGACCGCCGTCGCCCCGATCGCGGGCGCCGCAAGCGGCACCACGATCTCCCACAGGATCCGTCGGAGGCCGGCCCCGTCGAGCACAGCGGCTTCCTCCCACTCGGGGGACAGCTGGCCGAGGAAGCCATAGAGCACGAAGACGGCGAGGGGTGCGGTGACGGCAGCCTCCGAAAGGGCGACCCCAGCCAGCGTGTCGTCGAGACTCGCGCGCCGCATCAGCTCGCTCAGTGGAATGACATAGGCCATCGCCGGGAGGCTGGCGAGCACGAGGAAGCCTTGGACGAGGGGCCGCCGCCCGCGGAACGGCGACCTGGCCAACCCGTACCCCGCGAGCAGTGCCACGGTCACGCTGATCACGGCGGCAACTGCCGAGATCCCGGTGCTCGTCGCGACCTCCTGCCAGAACGTTGGCTCTGCGACGCCAATTTCGCTGAACTGGTCGAGCGACGGCGGCGTCGTCCACGACGGAGGGCTGGTGCTGTCATTGGCTTGGACGTTGAAGGCCGCCAACGCTGTCCACGCAAGCGGAAGCAGCATGATGAGGAGGGCCGCCACCAGGATCGCGGTCGATACGGAGGGTCGCTTCCTCACGACTCGTCCCTCGGAGCGACCTTGAGGTAGACGAGCCCGACGAGGAGGACCGCGGCCATGATCAACCAGCCGGCCGTCGTCCCGATCGGCCAGTTGTCAGCCTCGAATGCCGCGCGGTAGCTGAACAGCGCAGGAGTCGTCGTCTCGCTGCCTGGCCCACCGCCGGTCAGGACGAGGATGCCGTCGAAGGTTCCGAGCGCGGCACCCACGAGCAGGAGCGTCACGGCCAGGAGCAGGGGCTGGATCGACGGCAGGGCGATATGCGCGATGCGTTGCGCCCAATTGGCGCCGTCGAGCATCGCCTGCTCCGAGCGTTCCTCGGGAATCGCCGCAAGGCCGGGCACCAGGAGGAAGGTCACGAATGGGGCCATGCGCCAGACCTCGACCAGGATCGCGGTCGCGAGCGAAAGCCCCCGCTGCCCCAACGGCGAGGCCTGTTCCGGAAGTCCCAACCATCCGAGCGCGAAATTCAGCGGGCCCGTGCTCCGGTTGAACAGGAAGTGCCACATCACGCCGTTGGCGATCGGGCTGACCAGCCATGGGACCAGGAGGGCGATCCGCAGTGCGCTCCGACCGCGAAACGGCCGCCGCAGCAAGTACGCGAGGACGAACCCGAGAACGAGCTCGGCCGGTACGGCCACCGCGGTGAAGATCGCGACGTTCCGGGCCGACGTCAGGAACCCCGGGTCCGTGAGGACCGCGACGTAATTGGCGAGCCCAACGAGATGGATCGTCGGTCGGCCGGGTGCGTAATTCGTGAACGTCGCAAGGAGCCCGGCCAGCGCCGGGCCGAGCAGCCAGATTGACAGGAGGGCCGCCAGCGGGCCGAAGAGAGCCAGCTGTTGCCGTCCGGACAGTTTCAAACCGCGTGCCGACCCGGCATGGCTATTGCCCGAGTTGCGCGACCACGCGATCCGCAATCAACGAGCCGATGGCGAGCGACGAGGTCGCCGCCGGCGATGGGGCGTTCCGGACGTGGAGGATCCGCCCCGAACCACCGAAATCGAAGTCGTCGAGGAGGGTTCCGTCGCGGGCCAGCGCCTGGGCACGAACGCCGGAAGGCCCGAAGCTGATCTGGTCGCTTTGAAGCTCCGGCACGTAGCGCCGCAGCTCCGCCAGGAAGGCCGGCTTCCAGAAGTCGCGCCACATCTCGGCGAGGCCCGTCCGGAGGTATCTGCCGGCAACGCGGAGGAAGCCCGGATAGGTCAGCGTCCCGAGAAGGTCCGGAATGGAGATGTCGCGGCGGCGATAGCCGGCGCGGGCGAAGGCGAGGACGGCGTTCGGGCCGGCCCACACCTGGCCGTCGATCCGGCGCGTGAAGTGGACGCCCAAGAAGGGAAAGCGAGGATCGGGCACGGGGTAGATGAGTCCACGGACGAGGTTGGCCGCATCGGGGGTGAGGGTGTAGTAGTCGCCCCGAAACGGGACGATCCGTGGGGCGTCTGAGCCGGCATCGCCGGTCAGGGCCGCGACCCGATCTGACCACATCCCGGCGCACGTCACGACGCGACCGGCCACGAACTCGCCCTTTGCGGCGGTGACGACCACCCCCTCGGCGACCTCCTCCAGTCCGGTAACCGCCGTGCCCGTCTCGATGACCCCGCCTCGTTTCCGGACGTCGTCGGCGTATGCCAGCGCGACCCGCTGGAAGTCGACAATGCCCGTCGTCGGACTCCACAGCGCCCGGATCCCGGCGGCGTGTGGCTCGATCTCGCGAATCCGCTCGGGGCCAATCATCTCCAAACCCGGGACACGGTTGGCGGTCGCGCGCTCGTGGATCGCCTCGAGCCGGGGCAACTCCTCGTCGGACAGGGCGACCACCAGCTTGCCGACCTGTTGCAACGGAATCTCCCGAGCTTCACAGAACGCCTCCAGCGCCGCCTTGCCGTCCAGGCAGAGGCGCGCCTTCAGCGATCCCGGGGGGTAATACAGCCCGGCATGGACGACGCCGCTGTTGTGGCCCGACTGGTGGCTGGCAAGCTCGGCTTCCTTCTCGATGATGGCGACCCGCAGGTCCGGCCGAGCCTCGAGGAGACGCTGGGCGGACGCCAGGCCCACGATGCCGCCACCGACGATCGCGACGTCGACATCGGTGCTCCCCTGGGTCAAGGCTGCGAACCGGCTCCAAGCGGTTCGACGTCGGGCAACGGGATCGCGAAGCGGCGGCCGAGCTCGGTCAGCGCCGCGAGGTGCCGGGCGTCGATGACGACCCCGTGCTCGTCGGCTCGCCGCTCGGCTTCGGCCTCGGGCTCGCCGGGGACCAGCACGCGCCCGGGCGCATCGGCGACGGTCTCGGCTGAGGCGAGTTGATCGAGGTAGCCCTCCAACCGCGTCTCGAAGGCACCGGGGTCGTCGATCGCGGCAGGATCGACGACCCAGAACGCCTGACCGAGGTCAGACGCGGCCTCGGTCGAGAAGAGTCCGATGATGTTGGGCCCGAACGTCGCCCCCGCGAGAACCCCAGTCAGGAGGTCGACACCGAGCGCCAGGCCATAGCCCTTGTAGCCGCCCGTCTCCTCAAGGCCACCGAGCGGCATGAGCGCTCCCGCCAGCGCCGCATCGGGCGTGGTTGCCGGCCTGCCGTCGGGTCCGATCGCCCAGCCGACGGGAATTGCTTCGCCACGCCGTTCGGCGACCTCGATCCTGCCGCGCGGGATCGTCGACGTCGCCATGTCGAGGCAGAACGTGCCCCAGTGGCCGGCCGGTGCCGCGAGCGCGATGGGATTCGTGCCGATCAGCGGTCGGAGGGCCCGCGTCGGCGCGACGAGGGGTGAGCTGTTGGTCAATGACAGCCCGATCATCCCCTGCTCGGCGGCACGCAGCGCATACCAGCCCGCGATCCCGTAGTGGTTCGACTTCCGGATGACCGCCAGCGCCGAGCCAGCGTCTCGCGCCCGCTCGATCGCCCAGTCGACGGCCACGCGCGCGCCGTGGTGGCCCCAGCCGTTGTGACCGTCGAAGCGCGCGAAGGCGGTTCGCTCCCGGTCGAGAGTGGGTCGGGCGGCCGGATCCATGACGCCGGCGTCGAGGAGCGCCACGTAGTTCGGCAACCGCGCCGTGCCGTGGGAGGCGATCCCGCGCCGGTCCGCGGCTACCAGGATTTCGGCCACGTCGGCGGCGATGTCGTCGGGGGTTCCCAGCGCTCCAAGGAGCGACGTCGTCCAGGCCCGCAGCCGCGGAACGGGGACTCTCGCACCTTCCTCGGGGTCGGCGTAAACGGGCACGCGGCCCGCTCAGGAAGCCACGGGCGCGGGCTCCAGGCCGTGGGCTACCGGATCAAGCTCGCCGCGATCGAGGCGTTCGCGGAAGATCGCCACGGTACGCCGCACGGCCTCGCGCAGCGGAGTCACGGGCACCTCGCCAAGGACCTCGATGCCAGTGTCGTCGATCTGTTCCGGAAACGGCAGGGATGGGCTGTCGAAGGTGATGAGCCCGCGCGACTCGGGGACCGTCTCCTCGATTGCCGTCACGAGGTCGGTCATGCTCGTGAGCGAGCCGCCCAGGTTGAGGACCTGAGCGCCGGAGGCGCCACTCCGGCTCGCAGCGATCAGCGACCTGGCCACGTCCTCAGCGTACTGCAGCAGCGTCCGCCCACCGAAGGGGATCCGGTACGGCCGGCCTGTGACCGCCGCCAGGATTGCCTTGGTCGGGCCGCTCGTGAATCCCTGGTCGCGGCCCGGTCCAAAGACCGTCATCGGCCGAAGACCGATCGAGGACAGGCCGTCGTCGAGCGCGTAGACCCGTGCGTTGCCCTCGTTCGCGAGCTTGTAGACGCCGTAATGGGTTCGGGGATGAGCGGCGGCATCCACGTGCAGCCGACCGTCACCAGCGTCGGCGTCATCCGTCTCGAACATCCCGATCGAGCTCGTGTAGACGATCGGCGCCATCGAGCCGGGCTCCCGGCGCGGCCGGCCCTTGACGGCCTCGAAGACGTTCACCGTCCCGACGACGTTGACGAGGGCTCCGCGCGGCGGGTCGGCGCGCGCGAACGGGACCTGAAGCGCCGCGAGGTGGATGACGTTGGTGATGTCGTGTTCATCGAGTGCTCCGCGGACCGAATCGAGGTCGGTGATGTCGCCGCGGACGAACGTCACCTGTTCGAGCTCGTCGTCCGACATGATCAGCCGGAGCCGCTTCGGATCACGATCGAGATCGAACGCGACGACTGGGACGCCGTCCCCGACGAGGGATCGGACCGTCCAGGCGCCGATGCAACCGAGCGCGCCCGTGACGAGGAACCGCTCCCGCGTCACGATGGCGCCTTCACGACGCCGCCGTCACTGTTCGCTTTTCATGCAGCCGTCTCGGTCCGGCAGCGGTTCACGAGGCGACCGACGCGTTCGATCTCGACGACCACCTCGTCACCGTCGCCCAGCCAGATCGGCGGGTCCCGAAACGCGCCCACGCCGCCGGGTGTCCCCGTCGCGATCACGTCGCCCGGCTCCAGCGTGAACGCCTGCGAGCAGTAGCTAATGATCTCGGCCACGCCGAAGTAGAGCTGGGAGGTTCTCGCGGCCTGGCGCTCCTCGCCGTTGACGAAGCAGCGGATCGCCAGGTCGCCAGGGTCACCGAGTTCGTCGGCCGTCACGATGACGGGTCCCGTGGGGCAGAACGTGTCGAGCGACTTGCCACGGGTCCACTGGCCATCGCCGAATTGGATGTCGCGGGCCGACACGTCGTTCAGGCAGGTGTAGCCGAGGACCGTCGACAGCGCATCCTCGGGCGAGACACGGCGGGCGCGACGCCCGATGACCACCCCGAGCTCGGCCTCGTAATCGACCTGGTCCGTGAGGGCGCGGTCCCACCGAATGTCGGCACCGGGTCCGGTCACTGAGCTCGGGAACTTGGCGAAGACCAGCGGCGCCGGCGGGGCGTCGACGCCCTCCTCCGCGGCGTGCTCGCGGTAGTTCCGGCCGATCGCCACGACCTTTCCGGGCCGCGGAATGGGCGCCAGAAGCTTCAACTCCCGGAGCAGGAGGCCGTCACGGCCGATTCGCCCGGGATCCGCGGCGACGCGCAACGTCGCGACGAGATCGACGCCCCCGGCGAGCAGGTCTGTCATCGTGCGAGGGCCGTCGGGCACGAGATCGGACGCAGGAATGGCGCGTTCGCCGACCACCACCGCACAGCGTTCCTCGCTGCGATCATCCCGATAGGAACAGAGCCGCACTCCCTCGCCCTCGGTAGGATCGTTCAGCCTGCTGGTTACCGAACGAGATATTGAACGGTACGCTACGCTCCGGACAGGCGTCAATCCTCGGCTGTCGTCTTTTGTGGAGGCGAGCTTGGCTCCCGGTGAAGATCCAGGGCGCGTCCTGCGGGTGGACCTGTCGAACCGGTCCGTCGAGGTCGAAGTGCTCGACGCGGAGACCCGACGTGACTATGTCGGCGGTTCGCTCCTCGGAACGAGGCTCCTCCTCGCCGAAACGCAGGCGGGTCTCGACGCCTTCGACGAGGCGGCCCTGCTGGTCCTCGCCTCGAGCGTTGTCGCCGGCCATCGCGCCGCCGGGCTGGCGCGCTTCTCGGTCGTGGCCAAGTCGCCGCTGACGGGCGGCATCGGCGAATCCCGGGCGGAGGGCCCGTTCGGGATCGCCCTGAAGGAGGCGGGCTTCGAGGCGATCGCGGTTCGCGGCCGCGCAGGCGGCCCGGTCATCCTCTCAATCACGGATGGCGCAGCGACCCTCGTCGACGCCCCTGAGCTGTGGGGTCTCGACACCTCGGTCGTCGTCGACGCCATCGAAGCGCGGATGGGGCTCTGCCACGTTGCGGCGATCGGGCCGGCTGGCGAACGCCTGGTCCGCTTCGCGAGCATCGTCTCCGACCGCTCGTTCGCCGCGCCGCGAATGGGCCTGGGGGCGGTGATGGGGTCGAAGCGTCTCAAGGCCATCGCCATCGCGGGCGGTAGCGCTCCGCCCGTGGCCGATCCCGATCGCCTCGCCGCAATCGACGTGCGGTACGCGGCGGAGCTGATGCGGAATCCCGTCACGCGCTGGCAGCACGAGCCCCCCGGGTTCGGCGCCTGGGTCGGCGGCGCCACGACCGGTACCTTCAGTGTCGAGAACTACCGCACCTCGAGGTTCCCCCACGCGCCGGGTTATGCCAAACCCGCGCTCCTGCGTCAGCTGGCCTGGAGTACCGGCGGCTGCCCGGGCTGCCCGACGGATTGCATCAAGGGTTTTGGCGCGAGCGCGGAGGAGGGCGCGATCGGGAGCGCCCGTGCGCGCCGTGAAGGCGGCCTGCACCAGGAAGCGCTCGCCGCGCTCGGACCGAACCTGGGTCTTGGGGACGTCGGCGACGTCCTGGCCCTGAACGACCTTTGCCTCCGGCTCGGGCTCGATCCCGTCTCACTCGGGTTCGCGGAGAGCTTCGCCATGGAGTGCCGAGAGCGCGGGCTTGCGACCGCGGCAGATTTTGACGGCGCCGACCTGCGCTTCGGCGCAACCGGGCCTGCACGCGAGCTCATCGAGCGGATCGCTCGGCGTGAAGGGGCCGGCGACTGGCTGGCCGACGGAAGCCGGATCGCTTCTCGACACGTCGGCCGCGAATCGGCTTTCATGGCCCTCGAGGTCAAGGGTCTCGAGATGACTGCCTTCGATCCACGGGCACAATCGGGGCTGGCACTCGGCTTCGCGGTCGCCCCGTTCGGCCCGCGCTACGACTTCGTCGAGCACGACGTCGACTACGACGATCGCGCGCCGGCGTGGCCGCATTCGCTCGAGCTTTCCAGAGCACTCGGAGTCTCGCGCATGATCCCTGCAACCGCGACGTCGGCTGAGAAGGTCCGGAACGTTGCGGCACTCGCGGAGTTCTGGAGCGCCCTCGATGCGCTCGTCGTCTGTCCGTTCGCCAGCGCCCCGGTCCGGATCCTCTCGCTCGAAAACGTCGCCGGCATCGTCGGAGCGATCGCAGGCTGGGAGACGAGCTCGCAGGAGGTGATGGCCTGGGGAGCGCGACGGCTCCAGCTGATGCGGATCTACAACCTCCGCGAAGGCCTCTCGGCCGACGACGACCGCCTCCCGGATCGATTCTTCGAGGACCCGATCGACGATGGGCCGCTGGCTGGCGAGCGCCTTGACCGTGGCGCGTTCGCGGGCATGATTTCGGCTTACTACGAACTCATGGGTTGGGACGCCGATGGAATCCCAACAGCGGCGACCCGGCGGCGCCACGGCCTTGAGTGGGCGGCGCCCAAGCTCGAACCCGAGGAGCCCTGACGTGCCCTTCGACCCGACCGAGCGCCTGTCGATCGCTCCGGGCGTCAGCGTGACCCGCCTCGGGCTGGGGACGGCGGAGATCGGCGGGCTCTACCGCGCCGTCTCGGACGACGCCGCGGCCGAGGTCATCGATCATGCCTGGAGCATCGGAATCCGCTATTTCGATACGGCGCCCCTGTACGGCTACGGACGTGCCGAGGGCCGCCTGGGATCGCGCCTCGGCGGCCATCCGAGGGCGGAATTTGCGCTGTCGACGAAGGTCGGCCGTCTGATCGTTCCGATTGCCGATCTCGCGCCCGACGCGGACCTCGATCATCAGGCGGCCGACGGTGTCGATGACGCCTTCTACGCCGACACACGGCCCGTCCGGCCGGTTTTCGACTACAGCGCCGACGGGGTGCGTCGGTCGGTCGAGGAGAGCCTCGGTCGCCTCGGGCTCGACCGGATCGACATCCTCTACATCCACGATCCGGACGACCACTGGGAGGCGGCGATCGGCGGCGCCTATCCGGCCCTGCACCGGCTTCGCGAGCAGGGCGTCGTCGGCGCCATCGGAGCCGGGATGAACCAGGCCGAAATGCTGGCCCGGTTCGCTCGCGAAGGCGACTTCGACGTCTTCCTGGTCAGCGGTCGATACACCCTGCTCGACCAGGTCGCCCTGCACGACCTGATGGCCCTCTGCGTCGAAAAGGGCATTTCCGTGATCGCCGGCGGCGTCATGAATTCCGGGATCCTGGCCGACCCCAGGCCCGGGGCGCGGTTCAACTACCTGCCGGCACCTGCAGAGGTCGTCGAGCGCGCCCGGCGGATTCGGGCGGTCTGCGACCAGTACAACATTCCGATCCGCGCGGCGGCGATCCAGTTCCCGCTGGCTCATCCCGCGGTCGCGGCCGTCGTCGCCGGCGTCCGCACAATCGAACATCTCGACGACTACCCGCGATTCATGGCGATGACGATTCCTGCCGGCCTCTGGTCGGACCTGCGGGCCGAAGGCCTCGTCGATCCCGAGGCTCCCGTGCCGGCAGCCGCCAGGCACGACAGGGGAGACGGCAACCGGGAGGGCAATGGGCTCTCCCGATGACGACGGTTGACGCGCATCATCACTTCTGGGACCCGGGGCGCGCCGATTACCCGTGGCTGACCGATGAGCTGGCGTCAATCCGGCGCCCGTTCGGGCCAAACGACCTGCGACCGGTGCTGGCGGCAGAGGCCATCGATCGAACGGTCCTGGTCCAGACCCGCTCCAGCGTCGAGGAGACGGAGGAATTCCTCGTAACCGCAGCCGACGAGGAATTCATCGCCGGTGTCGTCGGCTGGGTCGATCTTACCGATCCCGGAGTCGCCGAACAGATCGCCCGGCTTCGCGATCTCAAAGGCGGCGGTCGCCTGGTCGGCATTCGCCACCAGGCGCACGATGAGCCCGATCCCGAGTGGCTCATCCGCGCCGACGTCATGCGCGGCCTCCACGCGGTAGAGCAGGCCGGACTCGTCTTCGACCTCCTCGTTCGGACCCGCGAGCTGCCGGCAGCGCTGAGCGTCGCGAGCACACTGCCGGGCCTCCGGTTCGTGGTCGATCACATCGCCAAACCGCCGATCGCCTCCGGCGCCCTGGAGCCGTGGGCAGGCAGGCTCCGGCCGCTCGGCGAGCGGCCGAACGTCATGTGCAAGGTCTCCGGGATGGTTACCGAGGCCGACCTCAGCACTTGGACGACCGACGACCTGCGGCCTTACGTCGACGTGGTCCTCGAGGTCTTCGGGCCAGACCGGCTGATGTTCGGCTCGGACTGGCCGGTCTGCCTGCTCGCCGCAACGTACGCGCAGGTCGTGGATGCCACGCGCGAGCTCTTGGGCGACCTGTCAGCGGCGGAGCGGAGGATGATCTTCGGCGGAACCGCGGCAAAGACCTACGCGCTGGAGGTGGCCCAGGCTGTGGGCGAGCCCTACGGGCTGGGTGAGCCGTCGAGGCCGGACACGGCCTGAGCGCCGGCCGTTCGGGCCTCCCCAGTGCGCCCGACGCGGACCACGGTGTTCTCCAGGACCCCCAGCGGCCCGCCGTCGATCCGGACCAGGTCCCCGGGCACCAGCGTGAAATCCGGCTGGGGAACGATCCCCGTTCCCGTCAGGAGGATCGCCCCGCTGGGCAGGTCCAGCGCCCTCATCAGGTAGGCGACCAGGTCCTCGAGCGGGCGGCGGATCCGAGAGGTGCTCGTCGTCTCGTCGACGATCGTGGCCCCATCGCGAATCACGAGCAGGTGCAGGTCGAAGGGCGGGCTCGCCGCGTCGTATGACACCAGCGCCGGCCCAAGGGCGCAGGATCCGTCGTAGCTCTTCGCCTGCGGAAGATAGAGCGGGTTCTCGCCTTCGATGGTCCGGCTGGAGACGTCATTTCCGAGCGTATAGCCGGCGATCGCCCCGTCCGAGCTGACAACGAGCGCCAGCTCGGGCTCGGGAACGTCCCAGCCCGAATCGGCCCGGATCCCGACCGTCTGGCTCGGCCCTCGGACGCGCCAGGCCGCGGCTTTGAAGAACAGCTCGGGCCGTTCCGCCGCGTAGACCCGATCGTAGGGTGACGCATCGGCGGACTCCGCCATTCGCGCGTCGCGGGACCGCGCATAGGTCACCCCCGCGGCCCACACTTCCTGGGCGTCGACGGGCGCGAGGACGCGGAAGCCGCCAGGGACCATCAGCTCAGCGGGGACCTCCGTATCGTCGCCGCCGGCGCGCAGCGCCGAGGCCAGTCCGTCGCGACCGCGCCTCAGGATCGTTTCGACCGTCAGGTTCGCCGCAAGGAGCCGGGCCGGCCCCGATTCGACGGCTCCGCGAGCGAGCCGGACGCTGCCGTCGGGGAGCTCGAGCCGGAACAGCCCGACCGTCACCCCCGAACGCCGGCCTGCGATGAGCTCGCTGCCGCGGCAGCCTCCCCGGCCCGGCTGGAGGAATTGGCGCCGGCGGCGGAATTGGCGCCGGCGCCGGAATTGGCGCCGGCGGCGGAATTGGCGCCGGCGGCGGAATTGGCGCCGGCCGCGGAATTGGCGCCGGCCGCGGACGCAGCGCTTGCGGCAGACCCGGGCTGGACGATCAGCGGGTTCGAAAGCAGTCGCGATAATCGCCGGAGATCCGCGACGACGGCCTCGCGACGGGCGTTGTCTGCTCGCGCCTTCAACAGCGTGACGCTCACGCCGTAGGGTCCGTCGCCGGGTAGACGACGCGGAATGGCCATCCCGAGGCAGATGATCCCTTCGGCCGTTTCCTCATCGTCGATCGCGTATCCCCGCCGTCGGACCTCGTCGAGATCGTCGAGCAGGTCCGCGACCCGACGGTGGGAGTGAGCCGTCATCACCGGCAGGACCTCCACGCCGCGGAGCCGCTCGGCGAGGTCGGCGGGGCTCAAGGAAGCGAGAGCGGCTTTGCCGAGAGCGGTACACGAGGCCGGCAGGCGTCGCCCGATCTCGGATGCGAGGCGAATCGGCTGCCGCCCGTCGTGGCGAGCAATGTAGGTCACCTCGAGGCCGTCGAGGAGCGCCAGCTGCGTGGTCTCTTCAGATGCAACGGGCAGCTGATCCGCCAGTTCATAGAACTCCTGGACCTGGTCCACGGTTGAGAGATAGGCGCCGCCGAGCTCCGCCAGCCGACGTCCCAGCGCGAAGCCGGTCCCCGAGCGCCGGACGAGCCCGGCTTCGACGAGGGCACCACAGATGTTCGCCACGGACGATTTCGGGAGCCCCAGCCGTCGAGCCAGGTCGCTCAGCTGGGTCGCCACCGACGAGGTCGCCGCATCCGCGGCGAGGAGGTCGAGGATCGCCGCGGCGCGGGTGACGGCGGGCACCAGCGACGTCGCTCCCGGGCCCTCGCCCTCAAGCTCGGGAAGATCGTTGACGGTAGTTGACGAGGTTTGCATACTGTTCAGCCTACCGGGCATCGTCCAGCATTCTGTACGAAAAGTCCAGCCGAGGTTCCAACGATTGTAATGGCGCCACGGATCACATCGCTCGAAGTCGTCGACGTTCGCTTTCCCACGTCGCGATTCCTCGACGGCTCGGACGCGATGAATCCGGACCCAGACTATTCCGCCGCCTACGTCGTGCTGGAAACGGACGACCCGACGTGGCCGGTCGGACACGGCCTCACCTTCACGATCGGTCGGGGCACCGAGGTCGTCGTGGCCGCGGTGGAGGCCCTTCGACCACTCGTGCTCGAGCGCCATGCGGAGGACGTCTTCGCCGATATCGGCGGCTTTTGGCGGGACCTCGTCGGCGACAGCCAGTTGCGCTGGATCGGGCCGGAGAAAGGCGCCCTCCATCTCGCGACCGCCGCGGTCGTCAACGCGGTCTGGGACCTCTGGGCCAAACGGGAGGGGAAGCCACTCTGGAGGCTCCTGGTCGACATGTCGCCGGAAGAGGTCGTCCGGGCCATCGACTTCCGGTACCTCTCCGATGCGCTGACCCCCGACGACGCGCTCGAGATCCTGCGAGCTCTCGAGCCGACGAAGGCTGCGCGAGCGGCCGAGATCGTCGAGCGCGGCTACCCGGCATACACCACGTCGGTCGCCTGGCTCGGCTACCCCGACGAGAAGATCCGCCGGCTGGCCGCGGAAGCCCTCTCAGCCGGCTGGACCGCGTTCAAGATGAAGGTCGGGCGCGATCTGGGCGAGGACGTCCGGCGCGCTCGCATCCTGCGCGACGCGATCGGCTCGGGCAACCTCCTGATGATGGACGCCAACCAGATCTGGGATGTCGGGACGGCGATCGACTGGATGGCGCCGCTGGCCGAGTTCAATCCCTACTGGATCGAGGAGCCCACCAGCCCTGACGACATCCTCGGCCATGCTGCGATTGCCCGGGCCGTTCACCCGATCCGCGTCGCCACCGGCGAGCACGTCCACAACCGGGTCATGTTCAAGCAGTTCCTCGCGGCCGAGGCGATGGACGTGTGCCAGGTGGATGCGTGCCGACTGGGTGGCGTCAACGAGGTTCTCGCGGTTCTTCTGCTGGCCGCCCGTTTCGGCGTGCCGGTCTGCCCGCACGCCGGCGGCGTCGGCCTTTGCGAGCTCGTCCAGCACCTTGCGATCTTCGACTACGTCGCCGTCAGCGGAGAGCTCGACGGACGAATGATCGAGTACGTCGATCACCTCCACGAGCATTTCGTCGATCCGGTCGTGATCGAGGCCGGTCGCTATCGGGCGCCGTCGCGGCCCGGCTACGGAGCCGAGTTGAAGCCCGAAAGCCTGGAACGGCATCGATTCCCTGACGGCGAGGTGTGGCAGGCCCCGGCGCTGGCCGGGACCCGCGGGGGCTGAACACGGTGATCTTGCGAGCGGACCAGATGGTCCGTCGCCGCGTCACGCATGGAGGAGGAGATCGCATGGCGAAAGGTCGGTTCTACCGGGGCGCTGGCCTGGCGGCCAGTTTTGCCCTCGTCGCCGCTGCGTGCTCGACGCCTGCGAGCGTCGCGCCGCCGACGACGGCCCCCCAAAGCGCTGCCCCGGCCAGCGCCGCACCCGCCAGCGCGGCCACTGCGTCGGGTTCGGCGTCAGGCACGGCGCAGAACTTCTCGGGGGTCACCGTCAACGTCCTGACGTTCGTCGGGCCGCAGATCGCCGAGCCTCTGCAGCGACGAGCGCCCGATTTCAACAAGCTCACCGGCGCGAACGTCCAGGTCACGACCGTACCGTTCAGCGACCTCTACCAGAAGATCCTCACTGACTCGGCGACCGGAACGAACAGCTACAACGCGTACGTCTTCGACCCGCAGTGGATGGGCGACTTCGTCAGCCCCGGCTATCTCACCGACCTGACCGACAAGGTCAATAGCGACACTGCTCTGCAGTGGAACGACATCGCCCCGTTCTTCCGCGATTTCAGCGCCACGTACAAGGGCAAGGTCTACACGCTCCCCCTCGACGGCGACTTCCTGATGGTCTACTACCGATCGGACCTGCTCCAGAAGGACGGCCTCCAGCCGCCCAAGACCTGGGATGACTACCTCACCATCGCCAAGACCTACAACGGCAAGGACCTCAACGGGGATGGCAAGCCCGATTACGGCTCGTGCATCTCCAAGAAGCGCGGCGCCCAGGCGTACTGGTTCATCTACGCCGTCGCGTCCGCGTACATCCAGAGCCAGGGCACGAACCAGGGCGTTTTCTTCGACACGACGAACATGAAGCCGCTCGTGAACAACGAGGCCTTTGCCAAGGCCCTCGACATCTACAAGGCGACCGGAGCGTACGCTCCGGCCGACGAACTCAACGACGATGTCGGCAACACCCGAACGCTGTTCACCGGCGGCCGTTGCGCGCTCTCGATCGACTGGGGCGACATCGGCACCCTGGCCCTCGATCCCAAGACGTCGGTCGTCCAGGACAAGGTCGGCGCCGAGTTCCTGCCCGGCTCGACCCAGGTTCTCGATCGCGCCAGCGGCAAGCTCGTTGCCTGCAGCGCGACGACCTGCCCGGACGCAGTCAGTGGCGTGAACCATGCCCCCTTCGCCGCATTCGGCGGATGGTCCGGCGCGGTCAACAACGCCGATCCACAGAACGTGAAGGACGCTGCCTATGCGTTCCTCTCCTACATGAGTCAGCCGGCCCAGTCGGCCGTCGACGTGACGCTGGGCAAGACCGGCTTCAATCCCTATCGCACCTCGCAGTTCACGAATCTTGATGCGTGGAAGGCCGTCGGGATGTCCGACGCAGCCGCCAACCTCTACCTCGGCGGCATCAAGGACAGCCTGAACAGCCCGAACCTCGTTCTGGACATGCGAGTTCCCAAGACCCAGCAGTACGAGCAGGTCGTGCTCGATCAGGCGATCGCCCAGTTCCTGGCCGGTGAGATCACCAGGGACGCCGCGATGAAGCAAATCGAGGACGGCTGGAACCAGATCACGGACACCGAAGGCCGTGACAAGCAGCTCGCGGCCTACGCGGCGAGCCTTGGCGTCAAGAAGTAGTCTGGTCTCCGTCGAAGCCCAGGGCCCGGCTCGCGAAGAGCCGGGCCCTGGAGCACTCAGCGGGGAGGCGTCCAGCTCGCGGATGAGCGCCTGGCGATCTGATCGCACGGCCAAGATCGTGTTCATCTGGCCGGCGCTGCTCGTGATCCTCTTCCTGTCGATCTTCCCGCTGATCGTTTCGCTCTATCTCTCCCTCTCTCGGCTGGCCTTCGCGCCCGGCCGCATCGACGTCACGTTCATCGGCCCCATCAACTACGTCACCGAGCTCTTCGGGACCGAGCAGACGCACTTCATCGGGCTTCTCCGACCGCCGAGCCCGATCGGATGGGTCCTCTTCCTCGCAGCCGCCCTGCTCATCGGCAGGGCATTCCTCGGCTACCTCCGGGGCTCCCGCGTCAGCTTGGTCGGTCTCGGCCTTCGGGCCGTCGCCGGACTCCTGGCCATCGGACTGTTCTGGATCGTGGCGGAGACGACCTTCAGTCCTGGCGGCCGCCCGGGCACCCTCATCGTCACGTTCGTGTACGTGTTCGGGGGGATCAGCGTCCAGTACCTGCTGGGCCTCGGATTGGCGCTGCTGCTGGTCCAACGGCTGGCCGGCCGACGGTTCTTCCGGGTGATCTTTCTCCTGCCGATGATGATCACGCCCGTCGGGATCGGCTACATGTGGCGGATGATGACCGATACCCAGATGGGTCCGTTCGCGAACATCCTCGCCGGCCTCGGCATGGCCAACTTCACCTGGGTCACGAATCCGTGGGGCGCCCGGATCGCCGTGATGATCGGCGATGTCTGGCAGTGGACGCCTTTCATGTTCATCGTCCTGCTGGCGGCACTCGAGGGGCAGGACCTCGGCGTCATCGAGGCGGCGCTCGTCGATGGCGCCAACCGGTGGCAGGTCTTCCAGCACATCACGCTGCCGGCAATCCTGCCGGTGAGCACGACGATCGTGCTCATTCGGATGATCGAGAGCTTCAAGATCATCGACCTGCCGAACATCCTGACCAATGGCGGACCCGGCACGGCGACGGAGTCGCTCACGCTCCAGGCGTATATCGACTGGCGAACGCTGAACCTCGGGAGATCGGCGGCGATCGCCTACATCCTGCTCGTCGTCGTCACGATCATCGCGACCGCCTACGTCAACCTCGTCCGGCGACGGGTCACGGAGCCCGGCTGATGGCGAGCACCACTGTCCGGGCTCCGAGTACCACCGACCGCGCGCGCGGCGGTCGGCGGTTCCGCAATCCGCTGCGTCGGAAGAGCGCCCTCGAGCTCTCGCCAGCGGGCAAGCTCGCGAGCTACGCGATCCTCCTCATCTGGGGGCTCATCGTCCTGTTCCCGCTGTACTGGCTCGCGATCACCTCGTTCAAGACGCCCATCGAGGTCGCGAACGGCCCGTCCTTCCTGCCGTTCATCGATTTCAAGCCCACCCTGGACGCGTGGCAGTACATCCTCGTCGACCTGCGGGGCGACACGATCAGGCCTTACGTCAACACGGTTGTGGTCGGGTTCTCCAGCGCGGTCGTTGCGCTCTTCCTCGGGTCGACCGCGGCGTACGCCCTCGTCCGGTTCCAGTACCGGCCGCGGATCGGGATCATCGGCCTGTTCATCGGATCGATCCTGTTCGTGCTGCTGGCCCTGAAGGCCGGCGCGGCCTGGCAGCTCGCCGTCGTTTCGGGAGTGGCGGTGTTCGCCATCCTCGCCCAGGGCATCGGCCGCCGGTTTCGACGATCGCTGAGGAACAACGACGTCGCGTTCTGGATCATCTCCCAACGGATGTTGCCTCCGGTCGCGGTCGTCATCCCGATCTACGTCCTCTACCAGCGGGTCGGCCTGCTCGACACCCAGCTCGGCCTCGTCATCACGTACGTCGCGGTGAACCTGCCGATCGTGGTCTGGCTGATGCGCGACTACTTCGCCAACCTGCCGATCGAGCTGGAGGAGTCGGCCGCTGTCGACGGTGCCTCGATCTACCGGACGTTCCGCTCGATCGTGCTGCCGATCTCCGTTCCGGGCCTCGTCGCGACCTTCCTGCTCGTCCTCGTGTTCGCCTGGAACGAGTACCTTCTGGCGCTGTTCCTGTCGAGCGCGCACGCCCAGACGATGCCGCTCACGGTGGCCGCCCAGAACGCCACACGCGGCCCTCAGTGGTGGTACATGTCCGTCCTGATCCTGATCATGATCGCGCCGGTCATCGTCATGGCGATCGTGCTCGAACGCTTCATCTCCCGCGGCATCCTCGTTGGAGCGCTGAAGAGCTGACGCCGAGCAGGTGCTCGCCGGCCTCGCTCAATGTCACCGGAGAGGTCGATTGGCAGGGACCTCGTGCTCGCCGGCTGGCGCGGGTGCCAGAACGGCCCGCGCGACGACCCACGGTAGACTCGGGCGGTTGACATGACCGCGATTGCCCGCAAACCGCCCCTTCGATCGCGCACCCGCGTCGCGGGACCTGAGCCGGCGCCTCCCTTCACCCGCCCCTCCCGGCTGGCCCAGCTGGAGCGGCTGCTGAAGGAACGGATCCTCGTCCTCGACGGTGCCATGGGCACGCTGATCCAGAGCTACCAGCTCGATGAGGCGGCGTTCCGCGGCGCGGGTGGTCCCGAGACGAGGTTCCTGGCACATCCCCGCGACCTGCGCGGCGACAACGACCTGATCTGCCTCACTCAACCGGGAATCGTGCGGTCGATCCACGACGCCTACCTCGACGCCGGGGCGGACATCATCGAGACCAACACCTTCAACGCGAACCGCATCAGCCAGGCCGACTATGGCCTGGAGGATGTGGCCCGCGAGATGAACGTGGCCGCGGCACGCCTCGCCCGAGAGGCCGCGGACGCCGCCGAAGCCGCGGAGCCCGACCGCCCCCGCTTCGTGGCGGGCGCGATCGGGCCGACGAACCGGACCGCGTCGATCTCGCCCAAGGTCGAGGATCCCGGAGCGCGGAACGTGACGTTCGACCAGCTCGCCCAGGCCTACGCGGAGGCGGCCGAGGGGCTGATCGAGGGCGGCGCCGACATCCTCATCGTGGAAACGATCTTCGACACGCTCAACGCCAAGGCCGCGATCTTCGCCATCGAGGGCGTCTTCGAGCGGCTCGGCGAGGCGGCGCGAATCCCGCTCATCATCTCGGGAACCATCACCGACGCATCGGGTCGAACCCTGTCCGGCCAGACGGTCGAGGCGTTCTGGGAGTCCATCCGCCACGCCCGACCCCTGGTCGTTGGACTGAACTGCGCCCTCGGCGCCCGGCAGCTGCGCCAGTTCGTCAGCGACCTCGCGAGGGTGGCGCCGATCCCGGTCGCGGCCTATCCGAATGCAGGTCTGCCCAACGAATTCGGAGGCTACGACGAGACCGCCGAGACGACGGCCGGCTTCCTGGAGCGGTTCGCACGGGACGGCCTTGTCAACATCGCCGGTGGCTGCTGCGGCACCACGCCGGCCCACGTCCGTGCGGTGGCCGAGGCGGTCGCCGGCCTCCCGCCGCGAATTCCTCCCGAGATCCCGGTCGCGACTCGCCTCTCCGGCTTGGAGCCGCTCACGATCCCCCAACCCGGCGGCGTCTTCGTCAACATCGGCGAGCGGGCGAACGTGACCGGTTCACGCCAATTCGCGAAGCTCATCACGGAGGACCGCTTCGGCGAAGCCGTCGAGGTAGCCCGGCAGCAGATCGACGCCGGGGCCCAGATGATCGACGTCAACATGGACGAGGCGATGCTCGATTCGGCCGCGGCCATGACCCGCTACCTGAACCTCATCGCCACCGAGCCGGACATCGCCAGGGTCCCGGTCGTCATCGACTCGTCGAGCTGGCCGGTCATCGAAGCCGGCCTCAAGTGCGTCCAGGGCCGCAGCGTCGTCAACTCGATCAGCCTCAAGGAGGGCGAGGAAGCGTTCCTCGAGCGTGCTCGGCTCGTCCGTCGCTACGGGGCTTCGGCGATCGTGATGGCGTTCGACGAGGCCGGCCAGGCCGACACGGTCGAGCGCAAAGTCGACATCTCCACGCGCGCGTATCGGATCCTGACCGAGAAGGCGGGCTTCGCCGGTGAGGACGTCATCCTCGATCCCAACATCTTTGCGATTGCGACCGGCATCGAGGAGCACGCGACCTACGCGGTCGCCTACATCGAAGCCATCCGCCGGCTCAAGGCGGAGCTGCCCGGCGTGCGGGTGTCGGGCGGCGTGTCGAACGTGTCCTTCGCCTTCCGCGGCAACGACCCGATCCGGCAGGCAATCCACTCGGTGTTCCTGTACCACGCGATCGCGGCGGGCATGGACATGGGCATCGTGAACGCCGGGCAGCTGGCGATCTACGACGATCTCGACCCCGATCTCCGCGAGCTGTGCGAGGACGTCGTCCTGAATCGCCGGGCCGACGCCACGGAGCGGCTCCTCGCGGTCGCCGACCGCTACGCCGCCGAACGCGCGGAAGGCACCGCCGGCGGGCACGCCCAGGCGTGGCGAGAGCTGCCGGTTGGGGAGCGCCTGACGCACGCCCTCGTGGAGGGAATCGATGCCTTCATCGTCGAAGACACCGAGGAGGCTCGGCAGGCCGCCGGCCGCCCCATCGAGGTGATCGAGGGGCCATTGATGGCCGGCATGAACGTGGTCGGGGACCTGTTCGGGGCCGGCAAGATGTTCCTGCCCCAGGTGGTCAAGAGCGCCCGCGTCATGAAGAAGGCGGTCGCCCACCTGGTCCCCTACCTGGAGGCGGAGAAATCCCCTGGGGAGTCCCGGAATGCGGGCCGGGTGGTCCTCGCCACGGTCAAGGGCGACGTCCACGACATCGGCAAGAGCATCGTCGGGGTCGTCCTGGGCTGCAACAACTACGAGGTCATCGACCTTGGGGTCATGGTTCCGGCGGCACGGATCCTCGAGACGGCGCGAGAACGCGGGGCCGACCTCATCGGGTTGTCCGGACTCATCACCCCGTCGCTCGAGGAGATGCGCTTCGTCGCCAGCGAGATGGAGCGCGAGGGCTTCGAGACACCGTTGTTGATTGGCGGCGCAACGACGTCGCGGATGCACACCGCGGTCAAGATCGAGCCGAATTACCACGGGCCCGTCGTCCACGTCCTCGACGCATCGCGGGCCGTGGCGACGGCCGCGGAGCTGGTCGATCCACGCCGCCGCGAGGCGTTCGCGGCCCGCGTTCGGGAGGAGTACGAGACCGTCCGCCGGGAGCGCGGCGACCGCCAGGAGCGCGAGACCCGGCACCCGATCGCCGAGGCCCGGCGCCAGCACTTCGCCATCGATTGGACGGATATTGAGGCGCGGCCTCCGCGGCCGTCGTTCCTGGGCGTTCGAACGCTGGCCGATCATCCCCTCGAGGACCTCGTTGGGCGGATCGACTGGTCGCCGTTCTTTGCTGCGTGGGAGCTCCGCGGCCACTTCCCGGCGATCCTCGACGACCCGAAGCAGGGCGCCGCGGCACGCAGCCTGCATGCGGACGCTCGGGCACTGTTATCGCGGATCGTCTCGGACCGGCTCCTCACGGCACGGGCGGCGGTTGGGTTCTGGCCGGCCAACGCTGTCGGCGACGACATCGAGCTGTACACGTCTGACGAGCGCGATGAGGTCGTGGCGGTCGTCCACACCCTTCGGCAGCAGATGGTCAAGCCGCCGGGCCGGCCGAATCTGGCCCTCGCCGACTTCACGGCGCCGCGGGAGACGCGGCTGGCCGACTACCTGGGCGGCTTCGTGGTCACGACCGGCATCGGCCTCGACGCCCTGGTCGCCGAGTTCGAGGCCGACCACGACGACTATTCGGCGATCTTGGCGAAGGCCCTCGCCGACCGCCTCGCCGAGGCCTTCGCCGAACGACTTCACGAACAGGTTCGTCGCGAGCTGTGGGGCTATGCGCCCGACGAGCAGCTGACCAACGACGACGTGATCAACGAGCGGTACCAGGGCATCCGGCCGGCGCCCGGCTATCCCGCGTGCCCCGACCACACCGAAAAGGGCACGCTGCTCTCACTGCTCGAGGCCGAGGAGCGGGCGGATGTCCGGCTCACCGAGTCGTTCGCGATGCTCCCGACGTCGGCTGTGTCGGGCTACTACTTCTGGCACCCCGCGTCGCACTACTTCGGCCTCGGCCGGATCGGCAGGGACCAGCTCTCGGACTA
>DATCPH010000132.1:0-4677 GCA_036570185.1 Candidatus Limnocylindrales bacterium
CTGGCACGTTCATCGTCTCCGGTAGGCGCGGGTGTTGGGCTCGGTATCGGCACGGCCCAGGGAGGGCAGGCCGGGTTCGCCGTCGGGAGCCCGCGCGACCGCGGGGCGTCGCCCGTGCGTATGGCTGGGGCCGGCTGTATCCAAGCGTAGATCGTTCACGACCGTTCCATCGTGTAGGCCGATCCAACCGGCCATCAGAGCCATGCGCGAGTTCCGAAGCGCACGGTCGGTGCAGCTATCGGTCTGCTGTGCGACTTCCCGGCGGAAGGTTAGGGCGCTCGCGCTGATGGTGACCGGTCGCCCACGTGAGCCGCCGCGGCCGGGACGGAGGGACACCCGGGGGGGTCCACGGATCGAGGTGCTACCTTGCGCCCACACCTGCATTCGATAGGCGAGCAAGCCATGCGCCTCCGCGAAGAGTCGATCGTCATCGGACGGCCGATCCATGAAGTCTTCGCCTTCGTCGCAGACGCGACCAATGACCCGCGCTGGCACACGACGGTCGTTGAGGCACAGCGGACGTCGGCCGGACCGATCGGACTCGGCACCACCTTCGAGGGCATCTACGACTCGAAGAAGCGAACGCTCGACGCCCTGGCCCATCCGGCGAACTTCCAGCGCGTCCGGGCCGTCATCACCGAGTTCGTGGCGAATCGATCGCTCCGCATCCAGGTGGAGTTCACCGATCCCCCGCGTGGCATCGGGGCCCGGGTGCTCGGGCGCAGCTTCGATCTGACCTTTCGGTTCGAGGCGGTTCCGGAGGGCACCCGGGTGTATCGCGCCGGAGAGTTCCACCCTGTTCCGCTTATCCGGCCGCTGGTCCCGCTCTTCGCCCGCCTGAACTCGGGGCGCAACCGCTACCTGCTCGCCAACCTCAAGCGAGCGGTCGAAAGCCGGACCGTGGCAATGAATCAAGGCGGGACGGCGTGAGGATCGAGGCGTCCGCCACGATCGAGCGTCCTATCGCGGCGGTCTGGGAGTACCTGGCCGATCCAGCCAACAATCCCAAGTGGGATCCAGGGACGCTCGAGGTGCGACAGACATCCGAGGGACCCATCGGTGTCGGGACCACGCTCGATGTGGTCGTGGACCTGCTCGGGCGCCAGAGCCTTGGCGTCCGCATCACGGCATTCGAGCCCGAGCGTGAACTGCGCTTCGAGTTCGTCTCGGGCTTCATGAAACCCACGCGCGTCGCCTACAGGCTGGCTGCGGTCGATCCCAGACGGACGCGGCTAACGAGGGTCTTTGAGCCGGAGCTCAGCGGGCGCTGGCGATTGCTCTGGCCGGTGCTCGTCTGGATGGCCAGACGGCATCGCGCGGACGAGGTGTCGAACGTGAAGCGCATCCTGGAGGCGACCTCGTCCAACCTCCAGCCGGGCGTGCCGGCCCTTGTCGAGCAGCACGCCTTCGTTTCATCTTCGATCGCGGACCCTCATTGCGCAGGCCCCGGAGGGTGAACGCTCTCCTCGAGTCCATCTAGGGTCAACGACGAGGCGACACGAGGTTGCCATGGTTTCGGTGTCTGAGCGGGCAGCGGGCACGAAGGCGCACGGTCGTCCGGGAGTAGCCTCCATCAGCCGGCCTCGACAGGGCGCTGCGAGCCAACCTGTCGCAGCCACGGATACCAGGGTCAGGGCCGCGTGGAGGCAAGACATTTGCGCACATAGAGCAAGACGCGCGCTTACCCGGTTGTCTCGACCGGATACACCCCCCGGAGGGTCTCGATCACGAACTCGACCGCCTCCTTCGGCGTCATCTCGGCACCGCGCCGTATCGCCGCGTCGAACGTGGCCTGATCGAGCGCAACGCGGGCGGCCGCGCGTGGATCCTGCATCTCGACGACTTCTTCGAGGCCCCGCGGCATCTTGATTCCGTAGCGCCGCGATAGGGCGTCGTATGCGCCGAGAATCGTGGCTGCGGGTTCGGCGCCGACGATGGTGAGTACGGCTGCCGCCATGAGCGGCAGGGCCACCGTGGCCCCTGCCGCGTCCCCACGCTCGTCCATGCGAACGAGCGCCACCAGAAACCATCGGATAGCCGCCTCTCGATCGCCCATCTGGAGGCAGAACCCCGCGAGACCGCCCGCAGCCATCAGTTCGTATTGCAGGTCGCCCAGCTCTCGGAAGCGGCCGATCGCGCGCTCGGCGGCGGCCCGTGCTTCATCCATCCGGCCTGTGTCCCGGAGGAGGTTCGCCTGGAGCAGCCCAGTCCGGGCGACGCCAACCTCGTCGCCCGCGGCCAGGTAGGAATCGGCGATCTCATCGATGAGGGCCTGGCCCCCGTCCAGCCGACCCCGAAGGTCCAAGGTAAATGCGAGATTGAACTGCGCATCGGCCATCCCGCGAAGGTCACCGAGCTGCCTCGCCAGGTCGAGCTGGGCGTGGTAGTTCCGGCTCGCTCCGTCGTTGTCCGCGGCGTAGAACAGGATTCCACCCATTGCCTCGAGGGCTCGCATTCGGGCCGACGTCGGGGCATCCGCCCCCGCCATCTCGAGGACCGCGGCGATCGTCGATCGACCGGTCTCCATCTCGCCGCGAAGCGACCAGAACCGCCAGGTCGCGGCGCCAAACCGCAGGGCCATCTCCGCGTCACCGGCATCGATCGACCAATGGATCGCCGCGCTCAGGTTGTTCCACTCCTCGCCGACACGATCGAAGGCGGCCGCTCCTTCGCGTCCGAACAGCCGTGGGGCGCTTTCCTCGACAAGAGCGAGGTAGGCTCGAGCGTGACGATGGAGGAGGCCCGGCCGCTCGTCCGCGGCCAGGTGCTCGTCGGCGAACTCGCGAATGGTCTCGAGCATTCCGAACCGGACCGCGGCACCTCGGTCAGTTGCAGTCACCAAACTGTGATCGACCAGCTTCGTGAGCCCGTCGGCGACCGCGTCCCCCGTGTCGGTGGCCGGTCGACAGACGGCCTCTGCTTCCGCCAGCTGGCAACCCCCGGCGAAGACCGAGAGTCGTGCCAACAGCCCTTGCTCGGCTGGTTCCAGCAGATCATGGCTCCAGGCGATCGCGTCGCGGAGGGTGCGCTGTCGGGCGGGGACGTCACGTGCGGGCAATTCCGGCAGTCCGAGGCGCTGCGCGAGCCGGTCCCGGATACCTGCTACGCCCAGGACGCGGATCCTCGCAGCGGCGAGCTCGATGCCAAGCGGCAGGCCGTCAAGACGACGGCAGATGTCGACGATCGAAGCGGCGTTGTCCGGAGTCAGCTCAAACGATGGCTGCGCCCGCCGGGCACGATCGACGAACAGCTGGACCGACGGCACCACCTCGAGCTCGGCCGGCTCCAGCGTTTCGCCATCGTCGGGCACGCTGAGGGGAGCCACCGGGTAGACCTGCTCGACAGCGAGATGGAGCGGCGCTCGGCTCGTCACGATGATCCTGACACGCGGTCCGGCCGCCATGAGATCGCCGACGAGTGGCGCCGCGTCGAGGACCTGTTCGAAGTTGTCCAGCACGAGGAGAAGCGCCCGATCGGACAGGTTGTCGACCAGGCGATCGCGCGCCGAACGGCCGCTCAGGTCGCGAAGGCCGAGGGCGGCGACGATGGCCGACCCAACGAGCCCCGGATCGGACAAGGCATCGAGCGCCACGAACCACGCCCCGTCACTGAACTCCGCGGCAGCCTCCCGGGCGACTTCGATTGCCAGCGATGTCTTCCCCGTGCCGCCCGGACCGACCAGGGTAATGAGCGGATTCTCGGCCACCAGCCGGCGCAGTTCGTCCGTCTCGGCTCGCCTTCCGACAAAGCTCAACAAGCGGGCAGGGACATTGCCGCCGCCCGGACGGACTCCACGCGGCGGCGGGAAATCGCTCGGCAGGTCCTGGATCACGAGTTGATGAAGCCGTTCGGGCTCCTCGAAACCCTTGAGTCGGTGCTGGCCGACGTCACGGAGCCCCGCGCCGGCGGGCAGGTCGCGAGCCGCGAGCGCACGCGTCGAGTCGGACAGCAACACCTGGCCGCCATGAGCGGCCGAGGCGATCCGCGCCGCCAGGTTGATGTCGAGCCCGACGTAGTCGTCGCCGCCGGCGATTCCCTGGCCGCTGTGAAGGCCCATCCGCACGCGGACGTCGGCCCCGCTCGGCCACTCGGCCGCGGCGAGTGAGCGCTGCGCGTCGATCGCTGCCGCCACCGCGGACGGCGCGTCGCGAAAGATCACGAGAAACGAGTCGCCCTGCGTTCCGCGCTCCGTGCCGCCATGGGCGCCGAATGTTGATCGAAGGAGGCGGTGATGCTGCTCGAGGAGCTCCCGGTATGCCGCCGTGTCGAGCTCGTGGGCAAGCCGGGTCGAGTCCTCGATGTCAGAGAACAGGAAGGTGACGGTGCCCGTCGGCAGAGTGTGATCGGATTCGCCCATCGCGGCCAACGCTACCGCCTGCTGATCCGTTCCGCCAGCGTGGCCAGCATCGCCATCGCCGCCTCGGGCCGTTCGCGAAGGATCGCCTTCAGTCCTTCACCAACGACAACCAGCCCACGAACGCAATGGGACTGGGACCAACACGACCAGGTCATCGTGATTGGCGGGCCTTTGACCTGCGGGGTGCGCTATCCGGGGCATCCCGAGTTGGATTCAGCCGGTGGCGGCAAAGACCCGCCACGCGTCAGAGACCCCTTTGAGGCGGTGCAAGCCGCGCGGTTCGAACGTGATCCCGGACCCGACCACCAGGTCCTTGACGG
>DATCPH010000133.1:0-20613 GCA_036570185.1 Candidatus Limnocylindrales bacterium
GCCGACAGCATGGCGGCCGCGCGGGACACCTCCACCGACACGTGCTCTGCGGCGCGCTCCTCGGCCGGCGAGAGGAGCCAGGCCAGCGATCCGACCCGGCCGATGCGGTCGAGCGCTCGTCGCAGCTCAGGCTGGAAGACCACGACCAGGGCAAAGAAGCCGACGACGGCCCCGGTCTGGAGGATCTGGGTGAGCAGTCGAAGGCTGAGGGCCTGTGCAGCGAAATAGACGAGGAACAGGACGATGACGCCGATGACGAGCCGAACAGCCCGGGTTCCGCGAATGAGACTGAAGAGCCAGTAGATGAGCAGCGCGGTGAGCCCGATGTCCAGCACCGTCGTCGGTCGCATCTGGTCGAGGATCGATGCGATCAGCTGCGGCATCTTGTCCCGAGTGTAGCAGGGGGCTTTCTGGGTCCGCCCCCGGCCGTTTCGACCCGGGGTCCAACCGTCAGCGCCTCAGCGGGCGGCTCGAGTGTCCCGCGGCGGGCAGATCCCGGCCAGCCGCGGCTCGCTGGACAGGCGTTCGGCGATGATGCCGCAGAGTTGGCGCTTCATGGCCGCGTTGCCGTCGAGGTCGGCCAATCGACCGAGCAGTGCGAGCTTGTCGACGGCAAGGCTCCGCCACCCGCGCTCGAGGTACAGCTGTGCCAGCGCGAGGTGCAGGTCTCCGTCGGCGGGCGCGCCGGCGAGGACCGGATAGTAGGCATCGAGTGCCGCCTCGACGCGTCCCCCCGCTCGATGAGTCGCGGCCGCGGCGAGGAACCGCGCGTGAGCGCCCTCTACGTCGCCGCGGTCGAGCCGGCGCTCGGCTTCAGCGGTGAGCGCGATGGCGTCCGCCAAATCCGCCTGTCCGGCGAGGGCACCCGCCCACGGCGTTGTGGCGGCGGTGGGACGCAGAGGTGTTGGGCCTGCCATGGGCCCGATCGCCAGGGCGGGGTTAACCAAGACGGGGTTCCGCAAGGCAGGGCTTGCCTCATCGAGAGGGCTGGCTTCGTCCGGCGGGTTCGACGCGGCCGGGACGGCAGCATCGGCCCTCGCCTCCTCGGACGGGCTCGGCGAGTCAGTAGCCCCAGTATCGAAGCTCGCCTCGGTCGGCTGATCTGTCGCCGGGAACGCTTCGTTGCCGGCCGACCCGAGCGTCCGTGAAAGCTCTTCGACCCAGGAGAGACGCGCACCGCGCGAGGCCTCGTCGATGTCGTCGGGAAGGGCCAGCGCCGATCGATCAGCGGCATCCGCATTCAAACCGAGGTCTGGGGCCTGGGAAGGTTCGGCGCCGAGGCTCGGCGTGCTCGTCGGCACGAACTCGACTCCGCCGGCCGCGACGGGGGGAGCACCCGGGTCAACGCTATCTTCGAGAATGGCGCTCCCTGCAGGAGCCGCCGAGCCATCCCGCCCCGGCCCTTCGCTCACAGCCTCGCCAAGCGCTGGCGGCCGCTCGCGAAGCACGGCACTGGCGCGCTCGAGAGCGGCCGCCACGGCCTCGTCGCCGTGCAGATATCCGAGTCGCACGGAGATCGCCGCAAGACTGCTTCGACGATCCTCGGAATCGGCCAGTTCGAGGGCTTGCCGTGCGGCGTCGGAGGCCTCGGCCCATCGCCCTTCACGTTCAAGGGCCGCCCCAAGGGCGGAGAACGCGCCGGCGGCCTCTTCGGCGTGACCGAGTCTCGCGAGGATCGTGGCGCGGCCGGCGAGGGCGGATTCGTGGCTGGGCGATCGGCGCAGCGCGCGATCGAAGGCCGCGAGCGCGTCGTGGTTGCGGCCCAGACTTCGCAGCACCGCGCCCAGGCTTGCATGCGGGACGGCCCGGTCGGGCGCGAGGGAGGCCGCCTCTTCGTATGCGGTGATGGCGAGGTCGTGGTCGCCCTCGAGCGCAGCGACGTGGCCGCGCCGGAGCGCTTCCTTGTAGCGCTCGAAGAGCGCCTTGCCCGTCGGGACCTCCGACTCCCCCGGCTTCACCCGCCGGCGACCTCCGCCCCGGTCGATCCCGTGAGCAGCTCTGCGAGAAGGGCTTTCTGAACATGAAGGCGGTTCTCGGATTGGTCGAGGATGATGCTCTGGGGGCCGTCCATCACGTCGGACGTGATCTCCTCGCCGCGGTATGCCGGCAGGCAGTGCATGACCACGGCATCAGGACCGGCCACGGCGAGGAGTTCTGCGTTGACCTGGTAGCGCCGGAATGCGTCGCGCCGCTCCTCGGCTTCAGCCTCCTGGCCCATCGATGTCCACGCGTCCGTATAGATGACCGCCGCGCCTGCCACGACCTCATCGGGATCGCTCGAGAAGACCAGACGGCCGCCACTCGCGGCCGCCAGCGCGCTCGCCCGCTCCACGATGCGCTCGTTGGGCGCATATCCGGGAGGATGGGCGAGGCGGATCTCCAGCCCGAGTGCCGCCCCGAGCAACGCCAGCGAGTGATAGACGTTGTTGCCGTCGCCGACGAAGGCCAGCACCAGGCCCTCAACCGAGCCGAACCGTTCACGAAGGGTGAACACGTCCGCCAGCGCCTGGCAGGGATGCTCTCGAAGCGTCAGCCCGTTGATCACGGGGATCGAGGCCTGGCTGGCAAGTTCGACCGCCACCTCGTGGGGACCGGTCCTGACGACCATCGCGTCCACGAAGCGGTCGAGATTCCGGGCGACGTCCCGGACGCTCTCCCGGGCGCCGAGCACCGCGTCGTTGGTCAGGTAGATCGCGTGACCACCGAGCTGGGCCATGCCGGCCTCGAAGGTGACCCGTGTCCTGAGGCTCGGCCGCTGGAAGAGAAGGGCCAGGGTACGCCCGGTGAGTGGTGAATCCGCGTGACGCCGGGTCTCCTGGAATTCGGCCTTGAGGTCGGCCGTTCGGTCAAAGAGGAGCTGGGCTTCGGCCGCAGAGAGGTCCGCGACGCTCAGGAGGTCGCGCCCACGCAGGCTACCCGATGACGCGGCGACCATCAGTTCTGTGGGCGGGTCAGCCCCGCGACCTCACGTCCATGACGGCAATGTAGCGCGCAAGCCTGCGAGGCCGCGGCGAGGCGGCGGCGAGCAGGCGAGGCGAGCGCACTTGGAAGTGCGTGGGTGAGTCGCGCAGACGCCAACGACGCCGGGGCCCGCCGGTGAAGCGCGCTACCGCTTGGTGTACTGGGGTGCCTTGCGGGCGCGCTTGAGCCCGTACTTCTTGCGCTCCTTCATCCGCGGATCGCGGGTCAGCAGGCCGGCCTGGCGGAGCGGGAGACGGTGGGCCTCGGGATCGAGCTCGAGAAGCGCCCGGGCGATGCCGTGGCGGATGGCACCGGCCTGGCCGGTCACGCCGCCACCTTCGACCTTGATCATCGCGTTGAAGCGCCCCTCGGTTCCCGTCACCCTGAACGGAAGCCGGAGGTCGACCTCATTGACGGCGTTGCCGAAGTGCTCGTCGAGCGTTCGCCCATTGACGACGATCTCGCCTTCACCCGGCAAGAGCCGGACGCGGGCGATGGCGGTCTTCCGCCGGCCGGTGCCTGAGATGAACGGTGTGGTGGGCATGGGCGGTCTCCTCTCAGGCGAGCGGTTCAGGCCGCTGGGCCTGATGGGGATGGTCAGAGCCCGGGTAGACCTTCAGCTTGCGGAGTTGCTGGGCGCCCAGGCGGGTGTGGGGCAGCATGCCCTTGACGGCGCGGCGGATGACCTCTTCGGGGCGGCGCGCCAGGAGGTGACCGAGGGTCTCCTCCTTGTATCCCTGCGGGTAGCCGCTGTGGCGGATGTACAGCTTGGTGACCAGCTTGTCGCTCGTGACGGTGATCCGCGACGCGTTCAGGACGATGACGTGGTCGCCGGTATCGAGGTTCGGCGTATAGGTCGGCTTGTGCTTGCCCTCGAGGACGCGCGCGATTCGGGACGCGAGGCGGCCCAGCGTCTCGTCCGCCGCATCGACGACGTACCAGCGACGCTCGATCTCGCTCTCCCGGACCGTAAAGGTCTTCGCGTTCATCGTTCCTCTTGTTCTCCGTTCACTTTCCGTCTCATTGCCCCCAGCGCAACCCGCCGAAGGCACAGGCCCTGGGCCGGCGCCGCGGCCCCGGCGAGGGCCGGCCCCGGACCCGCGAGAGCCCTGGCGACGGCCTCTTCGTCCATCTCGCCCCTGCCGACCTCGAGGAGGACGGCCACCAGGCGGCGGACCATTCCTCGCAGGAATGCGTCGGCTCGAACGTCGATCGTTACGAGGTGCCCTCGCCGCCGGACCCGGATCGAATGCACGGTCCGGATCGTGTGGCCTTCGGCGCTCCCGAAGGGCGAGAAATCGTGCCGGCCGACGAAGATCGACGCCGCCCGAGCCATCGCGTCGGTGTCGAGCGGTGCGAGGACCAGGAGGGTCGTACGCTCCCGGAGCGGGCTGCGCGGTCCGTTCCAAACCGTGTAGCGGTACTCCCGGTAGCGCGCCGCGTAGCGTGGGTGGTAGCCCTTCGGCACCTGCCGAACGTCGCGAATCGCCACGTCCCGAGGCAGGTTGCCGTTGAGTGCCCCGGCCAGTGCCTCCGCCGAGAGCCGCCCGGTGTAGGTGAAAGCGATCACCTGCCCCGTTGCGTGCACCCCGGCGTCGGTTCGACCGGCCCCGTCCACTCGCCGGCGAGCCCCATTGCTGAGGCGGGCCAGCGCGGCCTCCAACTCTCCCTGGACCGTCCGACTTCCCGCCTGGAGCTGGAAACCGGCAAAGTCCGTGCCGTCATATTCGACCGTTGCCCGGTACCGGATCTCCGGACCGTGCCCCGGGGCGCCCTCTCGGACACCATGCTTGCCGCTTTGCTTGTCGCCCCGCCGGGCCATCCCTTCGTTGGAGCGTCCGCCCACTCGCTCACGCACGTTCAAGTGCGCTCGCTCGCGTGCTCCGCGCCGCCTCGGGCTGCCCGCGGCGCTGCGACAAGCACCTGAATCTCGCCCGTCCGGGCGTCATCGCCGAGCCTAGGCGAGCTCGATCTGGACGATTTCCGCTGCGTCGCCGCGGCGCTGGCCGACCCGGACGATCCGGGTGTAGCCCGACGTGCGGTCGGCGTATTTGGGCGCAATCTCGGTGAAGAGCTTGTTGACCACGAGCGGCTCGTTCGGGAATTCGGCGACGACAGCGCGGCGGGCGGCGAGATCGCCTCGCTTCGCGATCGTGATGAGGCGCTCGACGCGGCCGCTGATCTCCTTGGCCTTGGCCTCGGTCGTCTTCACCCGTTCATAGCGGAAAACGGCCACGGCCAGATTCTTGTAGAGGGCCATGCGCGGCCCACGCTTGCGACTCAGCTTTCGACCGTCGACGCGATGGGCCATGGCTCAGCTTTCCGCCTCGTCCTCGTCCTCGTCGAACGAACCCTCACCGTCCTCGGAGGACACGTCGGCGGCGGTCTCGGGCAGGATGAAGCCGCGCATGCGCAGCCGCTCCTTCATCTCGTCGAGGGACTTCTTGCCGAAGTTGCGCATTCGCAGGAGGTCGTCGTCCTTGAGCTGCAGGAGCTGGCCGACCTTGACGATGTTGTTGCGCTTGAGCGAGTTGTAGGCCCGCATGGGAAGGTCGAGGTCCTCGATCGGCATGTCCAGCATGTTGGCAGGCAGCTGCGGGATGCCACCCATCGCCAGGTCCCCGGCGACCGCCGCCGAACCGATCGTGACGAACGGGCGGAACTGGTTCACCAGGATCTCCGCCGAACGACTCAGTGCCTCTTCGGGGCTGATCGCGCCGTCGGTCTCGATCTCGATCGTGAGCTTGTCGTAATTCGTCATCTGACCCACGCGCATGCTCTCGACCCAGTAGTTGACCTTGCGAACCGGAGTGAAGATCGCGTCGACGGCGATGACCCCGATCGGCAGCGCCTCGGCGCGCTCCGCGCCGAGATAGCCAACGCCGCGCTCGACGGTGAGGTCCATCTCGACCGTGACGTCGTCGGTGTCGAGCGTCATCAGCGGCAACTCGGGGTTGACAATCTCGACGTCGGCCGACTCGGCGATATCGGCGGCCGTGACCGCGCCCGCGCCGCTCTTGATCAGTCGGAGCTGGACCGGGTGCGTCGCGAAGCTCTTCAAGCGCAGTTTCTTGACGTTCAGGACGATCTGGGTGACGTCTTCCTTGACTCCCGGGATCGTGGAGAACTCCTGGTAGACATCGCGGATCTGGATCGACGTCACTGCCGCCCCCTCCAGCGAGGACAGCAAGACGCGGCGCAGGGCGTTGCCGAGCGTGACACCGTACCCGGCCTGAAGCGGGCCGGCCTCGTACTTCGCGTACGTGCCGGCTTCTTCGACCGGCTCGATCTGCGGGGTTTCGAGTTCGATCATGGTGCGGGGGTTACCTCGAGTAGTACTCGACCACGAGCTGCTCGTTGAGATCGAGCGGCATCTGGTCGCGGCGTGGCAGGTCGGCGATGACGCCGGCCAGGTTGGCTGCATCGACGCTCAGCCATTCGGGCGGCTGGTGCGAGCCAAGGGTTTCCTTGGCGATCTTGAACGGCTCGCGGGAGCGACGCGATTCGCGGACCTCGACGCGATCACCGAGCTTGAGCTGGCAGGAGGCGACGTCCATCCGCCGGCCGTTGACGGCGAAGTGGCCGTGAGCCACGAGCTGACGGGCCTGCGCCCGAGACGTGGCGATGCCCATGCGGTAGACGACGTTGTCGAGGCGCATTTCGAGGAAGCGCAGGAGGTTCTCGCCGGTCACACCGGGCCGATTCTCGGCGTTCACGAAGTAGTTCCGGAACTGGCGCTCGAGGACCGCATAGACGCGCCGAACCTTTTGCTTCTCGCGTAGCTGCAGCCCGTACTCGCCGACCTTGCGACGACGGACGCCGTGCTGGCCGGGCGGGCTGGGACGACGCTCGAATGCGCACTTCTTGGTGTAGCAGCGGCTGCCCTTCAGGAAGAGCTTGGCGCCCTCCCGGCGGCAGAGGCGACAGACAGGCTGGGTATAACGGGCCATGTCGTTCCCCGCCTAGACCCGGCGCCGCTTGGGCGGGCGGCAACCGTTGTGCGGGATGGGGGTGACGTCGGTGATCGCGCTCACCTCGAGGCCGGCCGCCTGGAGGGAGCGGATGGCCTGCTCGCGGCCGGCCCCCGGCCCTTTGACGTAGACCTCGACCTGGCGCATGCCGTGCTCCATCGCGCGTTTTGCCGCGCCGTCAGCGGAGAGTGCCGCCGCGTAGGGCGTGCTCTTGCGCGAACCCTTGAAACCAGCCACGCCGGCAGAGCCCCAGCTGATGACAGCGCCCGCGGGGTCGGTGATCGTGATGATCGTGTTGTTGAATGACGCCTGGATGTGGACGTGCCCCTGGGGGACGTTTTTGCGCTCCCGACGACGCTGCTTGACAGCCTTCTTGCGTTCGGCCATTCGCCTCGCTGTCCCTCGTTACTTCGTCTTGGCTCGCCGAACGCCGACCGTCTTCTTCGGTCCGCGGCGTTGGCGTGCGTTGGTCTTGGTCCGCTGGCCGCGAACCGGCAGGTTGCGCCGATGGCGCACGCCGCGGTACGACCCGATTTCGATGAGCCGTTTGATGTTGAGCGCCACCTCGCGGCGGAGGTCGCCTTCGACCTTGTAGCGCCGGTCGATGAGCTCGCGGAGCCGGTTGACCTGCTCCTCGGTCAGGTCGCGGACCCGCGTGTCGGGGTTGACGTTTGTCTGGGCGAGGATCTTCTGGCTGGTTGGCAGGCCGACGCCATAGACGTAGGTCAAGGCAACCTCGACCCGCTTCTCGCGCGGAATGTCGACGCCGGCGATGCGTGCCATGGTGCTACCCCTGCCGCTGCTTGTGCTTCGGGTTGGTGCAGATGACCATCACGGCACCGTGCCGGCGGATGACTTTGCAATTGTCACAGCGTGCCTTCACTGAGGCTTTGACTTTCACGGGACCTCTACTTGAGTCGGTAGGTGATCCGGCCGCGGGTGAGGTCGTACGGCGACAACTCAACGCGGACGCGATCTCCCGGCAGGATCCGGATGAAGTTCATCCTGAGCTTGCCGCTGATGTGAGCCAGCACGCGGTGCCCGTTCTCGAGTTCAATCGCGAACATCGTGTTCGGGAGCGGTTCGACGACCGTTCCCTCGACTTCGATTGCATCTCGCTTGGCCACGGGCGCGGGTGCTTCCCTTTCTCGCAACGAGTGCCGGCCTCACGGGGGCCGACACACGAAAGCGCAGCATATCAGAAATCGAGGCCTTCGGGCAACCGGCGGGGGGTCACAACGGCTGCCTCATGCCTGGGTCAGGATCTGCGGCCCGTTCTCGGTGACCGCAACGGTGTGCTCGAAATGGGCGGCGAGCGACCCGTCCCGGGTCACAACGGTCCAGCCGTCGGGCCGGATCATGACCTGCTCCTCCCCCAGGGTCAGCATCGGCTCGATCGCCAGGCAGATGCCGGGCTGGAGTTCCATGCCGCGCTCGCCCGACCGGAAGTTCGGAACCTGGGGATCCTGGTGCATCTCGGTGCCGATCCCATGGCCGACGAACTGCCGGACGATGCCGTAGCCCCCTGCTTTGGCGGTATCTTCGACGGCCGCCGAAATGTCCCCGACCCGGTTGCCCGGCACGGCGGCGGCGATCCCGGCGAGCATGGCCGCCCGCGTGGTCTCGACGAGGGCCTCGACCTCCGGGCGGACGCCGCCGACGATGAACGTGCGAGCCCCATCGGCGTGCCAGCCGTCGACGATGGCTCCGGCATCGACCGAGACCAGCTGGCCATTCTCGATCTGGCGCTCGCTCGGGATGCCGTGGACGACCTCATCGTCGATCGAAATGCACAGACTGGCCGGGAAGGCCTGCCGGCCCTTGCCGTAACGACCGCCACCCAGATAGCCCTTGAACGACGGGATGCCGCCCGCGGCGCGGATGTGGCGCTCGGCGGCGCGGTCGAGCTCGGCGGTCGTGATGCCCGGCTTGAGCTCAGTCTCGACCAGCGCAAGGACCTCGGCCACGACCCGCCCGGCGCGCCGCATCTTGGCGATCTCCTGGGACGATTTCCGCGTCACCATCAGCCGTCCCCGGCCGGGGCAACATCGACCACGGCCAGCAGGGCGGCCGACACCTCGTCGATCGGGCGCCGCCCGTCCACCGCCCGGAGGACGCCCCGCTGGCGGTAGTAGTCGACGACCTCGGCGAGCGCCCCGAGCTGCCGCGCCAGTCGCGCCTGGATCGTCTCCATCCGGTCGTCCTCACGCTGGATGAGGGGCGATCCGTCGATGTCGCAGATCCCGGGAACCTTGGGGGGATGAGCCGTTTGGTGGTAGACGTGGCCCGCTACCTGACAGATCCAGCGGCCCGACAGCCTCTCTGCGAGGTCCTCGGACGGCACCTCGATGTAGAGCGCGCGATCGATCCTGGCAGCCCGGCGTTCCAGCGTCTGGTCGAGCGCCTGGGCCTGCGCGCGCGTCCTCGGAAAGCCGTCGAGGATCGCGCCGCGCGCGGCATCGGGACGATTGAGGCGTTCCTCGAGGACGGCGATCGTCACCCCATCGGGCACGAGCTCGCCGCGGGCCATGAATGCCGCGGCTTGCTCTCCGACCGGGGTGCCCTCGGCCGCGGCGGCCCGGAAGAGATCTCCCGTCGCGATGTGCGGGATCCCAAGACGCTCCTCGAGGACCGCTGCCTGGGTGCCCTTGCCGGAGCCCGGCGCACCCAGCAGGACGATGATCCTCACGGCCGGATCTGGCGTTGCCGCTCAGCCGGTTGCAGGCCGACGCGGGTCATCAGCGGATGAAGCCCTCGTAGTTGCGCATCAGGAGCTGGGCCTCGATCTGTTTCATGGTCTCGACCACGACGGACACGACGATCAGGAGTCCCGTGCCGCCGAGCGCAATGCCTTTCAGGGAAGTATCGATGAGGCCCACCGTCACCGGGGCGACCGCGACGATACCGAGGAACAGCGCGCCCGCGATCGTGATCCGGAAGACGACCCGAGCGAGATAGTCCTGGGTCGGTCGGCCCGGGCGGATGCCGGGGATGAACCCGCCGTTCTTGCGAAGCTGCTCCGCCGTCTCATCGGGCTTGAACGTGAAGGCCGTGTAGAAGTACGTGAACCCGACGGTCAGCACGAAGTACAGAATCGCGTACTGGACCGTCTGCGGCGAGAGGAAGTTCACCAGTCCGGTCGCGACGTTCTTGACCGCTTCGATCGGTGACGCCGTGAAGTACAGCCCGAGCTGAGCCGGGAACTGGAGCAGGCTGATGGCGAAGATGATCGGAATGACACCGGCCAGGTTCACGCGCAGCGGCAGGAAGGTCTGCCCACCCTGGTACATCCGGCGGCCGCGGACCCGGCTCGCGTATTGGATCGGGATCCGGCGCTGGCCCTCCTGGATATAGATGATCACCGCAACCGCGGCCACGCCCAGAAGCGCGAAGAGGATCAGGGCGCTGATCGGGGTGCTACCCGCAAAGGCCGCGCCGAGTGCGGCCGGGGCCCGGCTCACGATGCCGGCGAAGATGATGAAGCTGATTCCGTTCCCAATCCCCTTTTCGGTGATCAGCTCGCCCAGCCACATCAGGACGACCGCGCCGGCGACGAGGGTGATCATCTGGGTCCAGGACGTGAGGCTCGACAGGCTGAAGCCGCCGACGATGATGCCCTGGGCGCTGAAGGCGGACAGGATCCCGAACGCCTGCAGAAGCGCCATCGGAACGGTCAGGTACCGCGTGTAGCGGTTCAGGGTCGTCCGTCCGTACTCCCCTTCCCGGCTGAGCGCCTGGAGCGAGGGCACGACGCCCGTCATCAGCTGCATGATGATCGAGGCGTTGATGTACGGATTCATGGTCAGGGCGACGACCGACAGCGATGACAGGCCGCCGCCGGCGAAGAGGTCCAGCAGCCCGAACGCGCTGTTGCTGTTGAAGAAGTCCGTCAGCTGCTGGCGGTTGACGCCCGGCAACGGCACCTGGGCCAGGAGCCGGTAGATGATGAGGACCCCGAGGACGAACAGGATCCGTCGTCGGATATCCGGCGCGCGAAAGGCGTTCAGCAGCGATTCGAACACGATCAGCCGTCGCTGCCGGCGTCCTCGGACGCCGGGGGCACGTCAGGTGATTCGGTAGTGGCCGCCGAGGATTCCTCGGCCGTGGTGTCCGCGCTGACGCGTCCGGAACGCTTGGAAGTCGCCGGCTTCCGGGCGGGCTCGCTCTTCGGCGTCTGTTCCGCCGGAGTCGCAGTCGCGGTCGCGGCAGCCCCGGTCGCCGTCGCGGCAGCCCCGGTCGCTGTCGCGGCCCCTGGCTTCGAAGCCTTGCCGCGCGGCGCCTTCGCCGCGGCCGACTCAGGTTCGGAGGCCGGCTTCGGCTCCGGTTCGGATGTCGGCGTGGGCGATGGCGTGGACGGCGCCGTTTCAGGTGCTGCGCCACCGGCACGTGTCGGGGCACCGGGACGTGTCGCCACCCTGATCAGGGGGGCTACACCGGACGGCGTCTCGAGGATCGAAATCGACCCGCCCGCGGCTTCGATCTTGGTCACAGCGGTCTTGCTGAACGCGTCCGCGACCACGAACAGCGGCGCCGCGAGCTCGCCGCTCCCGAGCACCTTCAAGGGCTTGGCAAGCGTCCGCACGAGTCCCACTGCTCGAAGGATGTCCTGATTGATCGTGATGGGGGCACGAGAGGATTTAGCGGACGCCTCGCGCTTGGAACCGGGGATCTCGCCGGCCGCGAACGCGCCGGCTTCGACGAGCTGCGCGATCGCACCGACGTTGACGACCTCGAACTCCACCTTGAACCGGTTCTTGAAGCCACGCAGCCTCGGGATCCGACGGTGAATCGGTGTCTGGCCACCTTCGAAGCCAGCCGGGATGGAGCCGCCGGCCCGGGCCTTCTGGCCCTTCGTGCCGCGGCCAGCCGTCTTTCCCTTCCCGGCGGCAATGCCGCGCCCGACCCGAGTCCGAGCCGTCCGGGACCCGTCAGCCGGCCGGAGATCGTGCAGCTTCATGCCTTCTCTCCCGAGATCTCCTCGACCTCGACCAGGAACCGAACCTGGCGGACCATGCCACGCGTCGCCGGGTTGTCGACGACCTCGACGGTGTCGCCGATCCTCTTCAGCCCCAGGGCGCGCACCGTGGCGCGGTTGCGGGCGATGTGGCTGATCGTCGACCGCGTCTGTGTGACCCGCAGCATCGCCTGACCGGCACCCTCCTTGGCCTTCGGCTTAGTGGCCACCGGCCACCTCCCCGTCCGCCGGCTGTCCGGAGATCCGGATCCGCAGGGAGACCCCGCGCCGAGCAGACAGCTCCTCGGCCGAGTGCAGGCCGCGAAGGGCTTCGATCGTCGCCCGGACCACGTTCACCGGGTTGGTCGAGCCGTGCACCTTGGCCAGGATGTCTCGGATGCCGGCCGCCTCGACGACCGCCCGAACGGAGCCACCGGCGATGACCCCGGTGCCCTGCGAGGCGGGCTTCAGGAGGACCTTGGTGGCCGAGAACTGCTCGCGGACCTCGTGCGGGATCGTCGTCCCGATCATGGGGATCTTGATGATGTTCTTCTTGGCGTCCTCGACGCCCTTGCGGATGGCCTCGGGCACCTCGCCGGCCTTACCGAGCCCTGCCCCGACGTGACCGGCTCCATCGCCGACGACGATGACCGCGCTGAAGCTGAAGCGACGGCCGCCCTTGACGACCTTTGCGACGCGATTGATCTGGACGACGCGCTCCTCGAGCGCGAGCTTGTTCGGGTCGATCCTGGCCACGTGCGCTCCTTAGAAGTCGAGGCCGGCTTCGCGAGCGGCGTCCGCAAGCGACTTGACCCGCCCGTGATATCGAAATCCGGCTCGATCGAAGACGACCTGGCCGATGCCCGCGGCCTTGGCCCGCTCGGCCACGAGCCGGCCGACCGTCGCCGCCTCATCGACCTTCGTCGAGGCCGAGCCGCGCAGCTCTTTCTCGAGGGTCGAAGCGGCAGCGAGCGTTTGGCCCGACGCGTCGTCGATGACCTGGGCGTAGATATGGTTGAGGCTGCGAAAGACGGCAAGCCGCGGCCGCGCCGAGGTCCCCTCCAGGTGGAGGCGGATCCGGTCGTGGCGCTTGGCTCGCGCGGCGCCGCGGCTGGCGGTCTGCGTCATACCCTTGAACCTCTCTCGGTTGCTACTTCTTGCCGCCGATCTTGCCGGCCTTGCCGGCCTTGCGGCGGATCAGCTCGCCGGCGTATCTCACGCCCTTGCCCTTGTACGGCTCCGGCTTGCGCGACGATCGGACCTTGGCGGCGATCTGACCGACGAGCTCCTTATCGATGCCGACCACGGCCAGCCGGGTCGGGTTCTCGAGCTCGAAGCTGACGCCGGCCGGTGGGTCGATCTCGACGGGGTGGCTGTAGCCCAGGCTGAGCTGGAGCTTCTGGCCGACGAGGAGCGCCCGATACCCGACGCCGCTGATCTCGAGTCCCTTCCGATAGCCGATGGTGACCCCGATGACCATGTTGTTCACGAGGGTCCGGGTCAGGCCGTGGAGCTGCTTGTGCATCTTCTGTTCGGTCGGCCGGGACACGATCAGGAGGTCATCGTCGCGGGCCACCGTCATGTCCGGGTGGAGCTCACGCGACAGCGTGCCCTTGGGGCCGGTCACCGTGACCTTCCTGCCGTCGATGGTCACGTCGACGCCAGCGGGCACCGAGATCGGCAGACGACCGATTCTGGACATCGTCGGGCTACCAGACGAAGGCCAGGACTTCACCACCGAGCTCGGCCTTGCGGGCCTGCGCGCCGGTCATGATCCCCTGGCTGGTGCTGACGATGACGATCCCGAGGCCCCCGAGGACGCGGGGGATATCGGTCTTGCGAGCGTAGACTCGGAGTCCCGGCTTGCTGATGCGCTTCAGGCCGGACACCACGGGCGCCTTGCCGTCGACGTACTTGAGGGTGAGGCGGAGGATCTGGGTCGGACCCTGCCGCTCCTCGGTTACGCCGGCGATGAAGCCTTCGGTCACCAGGATGCGCGCGATCTCACGCTTGGTGCGCGAGGCGGGAACGATCACCTCGGTGTGGCGCGCCCGAGAAGCATTCCGGACACGGGTGAGCATGTCCGCGATCGGATCGGAGATGTTCATCGGTTCCCTACCAGCTCGACTTCGTGACGCCCGGCAGCTCGCCCACGAGCGCTCGCTCCCGGAAGCAGATCCGGCACAGCGAGAACCGGCGCATGTACGCTCGCGGCCGGCCGCAGACGAAGCAGCGGTGGTAGCCCTGGACCTTGTGCCGGGGCGTTCGCTTGGCCTTGGCGATCATCGATTTCTTGGCCATCTGATCTCCTCTGCGCGCCTACGAGGCGAAGGGCATGCCGAGGAGCTCGAGCATGCGCTTCGATTCCTCGTCGGTCTTCGCCGTCGTCACGATGCTGATCTCCAGCCCGCGGAGGCGGTCCACCTTGTCGTAATCGACCTCCGGAAATGCGAGCTGCTCCCGGAGACCGATGGAGAAATTGCCGCGACCGTCGAACGACCGACCCGGCACGCCGCGGAAGTCGCGGATGCGCGGCAGGGCAAGCGAGGTGAAGCGATCGAGGAAGTCCCACATGCGGGCCCCCCGCAGCGTCACCTTGAGCCCGATCGAGTTGCCCGCCCGGACGCGGAATTGGGCGATCGACTTGCGAGCCTTGGTCACGATCGGCCGCTGGCCGGTGATCGCCGCCAGGTCGCCGATGGCCGCGTCGATGGCCTTGGCGTTGGTCAGGGCCTCGCCCAGGCCGATGTTCACCACGACCTTCTGCACGCGGGGGACCTGCATCGTATTGCTGTATTCGAATTGCTTCCGGAGCGCCGGCACGACCTCGGCCCGGTAGCGCTCGCGGAGTCGGCTGGTCATGTCGTCTTCACCTCGAGCGACTCGTCGCAATGGGCACAGACGCGGATGCGCCGGCCGTTTTCGAGGGTCGTGTGCTTGATCCGGCTCGGCTGGTCGCACTTGGGGCAGACGATCATGACCTTGCTGACGTCCATCGGCAGGGCAAGGTCGAGGATGCCGCCCTGGTGGATCTGCGGCGCGCGATCGGACTGGCTCGACGATTGGCGCGGCTTGGTGTGGCGCTTGGCGATATTGATGCCTTCGACGACCACGCCGATGCCGCTGGTGTTGGTCATGCGCCGGTAGCCGCTGCGTGCGGCGCTTGGCGCGGCCGTCCGGCGGATGACCCGCTCCACCTTGCCGCGCTTGCCGGTGTCGCGGCCGGTCAGGACGACGACCGTGTCGCCCTTGCGGATCTCGGGCACTTTCGTGGGATGGCCGGTTTGATAGGTGCGGGCCATCACAGGACCTCCGGTGCGAGGGACACGATCTTCATGTAGTTGCGGTCGCGCAGCTCGCGGGCGACGGGGCCGAAGATCCGGGTCCCTCGTGGATTGCCCTGGTTGTTGATCAGGACCGCGGCATTCTCGTCGAAGCGGATGTAGCTGCCATCCGGACGGCCATATTCCTTGGTCGTCCGGACGATCACAGCCCGCACGACGTCGCCCTTCTTGACGGCGGCGTTCGGGATGGCCTGCTTGACGCTGGCAACGATCACGTCGCCCACGCCGGCGGCATTGCTCTGCGAACGGCCCATGACCCGGATGCACTCGATGGTGCGGGCTCCGGTGTTGTCGGCCACCTTGAGCCGCGAGGATGGCTGGATCACGCCTCGGCCTCCGCCGTCTCGGGTTCGGATTCGGCGCTCGCCGTCGACGCGTCCTCGGATCCGCTCTCATCGGCACGGGTCCGTCCGGGATGGGCGGCGGAATGGATCGCCTCGGAGGTCGCCGCCTCCTCGGCCACGATGTCGGCCGCTAGGCCAGCGTCGCCGGCGCGCTGGACGATGTTCACGAGCCGCCATCGCTTGGTCGCGGAAAGCGGCCGCGATTCCTCGATGAGGACGGTATCGCCGGTTCGGGCGTCGTTGTCCTCGTCGTGGGCCTTGAACTTGGTGGTCAAGCGGATAACCCGCTTGTACAGCCGGTGGCGCGCCAGTCGCTCAACGGACACGACGATCGTCTTGTCCATCTTGTCGCTGACGACGCGGCCGACCTTCGTCTTCCGCTTTCCCTGCACGTCGGTAGTCACTCCTGCCACGGCGATCTGTCCCGTCACGCCGGCCGGCCGAGCTTGCGCTCGCGCTGGACGGTCAGGATCCGGGCGATCGCTCGCCGGGTCAGCGGGATCGAGGTGTAGTCCTTGAGCTGCCGCGTCGAGAGCGCGAAGCGCGCACCCCAGAGGTCCTGCTTCGCCTGGCGAAGCGCCTCCTCCAACTCGGCGTCAGAGAGCGCCCGGACCTTATCGATGTCCATCGCCTGCGGCCTCCTTGACGCTCTCCCGGACGACGACGCGGGTGGCGACCGGCAGCTTGTGGCTGGCCAGGCGCATGGCCTCGACCGCCTCGGTCTGCGGAACGCCGGACATCTCGAACAGGATCCGGCCCGGGCGAACGACCGCGACCCAGTGGTCGGGCGCGCCCTTGCCCGAGCCCATCCGGGTCTCGGCCGGCTTCTTCGTCGCGGGCTTGTCGGGGAAGATCCGGATCCAGATCTTGCCGCCGCGCTTCACGGATCGAGTCATCGCGCGGCGGGCGGCCTCGATCTGGCGGCTCGTGATCCAGGCCGGCTCCTGGGTGGCGAGGCCGAAATCCCCGAACGCGACGGTGTGGCCGCCCTTGGCCATCCCGGACATGCGCCCGCGCATGACCTTGCGGTGCTTGACGCGACGCGGCATCAACATCGGTCAGGCCCCCTGCCCGGCGGCCACGGCCGCGGGCTCGTGCGGAGCCACGCGCTCCGGGGCGATGTCGCCGCGGTAGACCCAGACCTTGACGCCGATCCGGCCATACGTTGTGTGGGCATGAACCTGGCCGTAGCTGATGTCGGCGCGGAGGGTCCCCAGGGGGATCCGCCCCTCGCGGTCCCACTCCCGACGTCCCATCTCGGAGCCTCCCAGACGGCCGGCAACGGCGATCTTGACGCCCTTGGCGCCGGCCTTCATCGATCGCTGGATGGCCTGCTTCATGGCCTTCTTGAAGGCGATCCGGCGGGTCAACTGCTGGGCGATGTTGGTCGCGACGAGGTACGCGTCGAGCTCGGGCTGGCGGATTTCCTTGATTTCCAGCTTGACCTTGCGCTTGGTGAGTGCGCCGATCTGCTGGCGAAGGACCTCGACGTTCTGCCCGCCCTTACCGATGACGATGCCCGGCTTCGCGGTATGGACCGTAACGGTCACGTGGTTGATGCCGCGCTCGATCTCGACTTGGCTGACGCTGGCATTGGCCAGCCGCTTCTGGACGAGGGCGCGGATCGAGATGTCCTCCTTCAGGAGGTTCGTGTAGTCCTTGTCGGCGTACCACTTGGCGGTCCAGGTTCGCGAAACCCCCAGCCGGAAGCCGTACGGGTGGACCTTGTGTCCCATGCTCAGGCCTCCCGGTCTGCGACGACGATGGTGATGTGGGTCATCGGCTTGTGGATCGGGAACGCCCGACCCTGGGCGCGCGGCCGAAAGCGTTTGATGGTCGGCCCCTCGTTGGCCTGGGCGTCGGAGATGAAGAGGTCCTCGGCCGACAGGTGGTGGACGTTCTCGGCGTTGGCGGCCGCGCTGGCCAGGACCCGAGCGACGTCGCGAGCTGCCGCCTGCGGCATGAACCGCAGGAGGGCGCTCGCCTCCTCGACGGGCTTGCCCTTGATGGCGGCCGTCACCAGGCGGACCTTGCGGGTCGAGCCTCGGAGATACTTGGCGGTAGCTGATACCTGCACGGGTCGGCAGCTCCTACTTCAGCGCCGTCGACCGCTCGGTGTGCTTGCCGTGCCCGCGGTAGGTGCGGGTTGGGGCGAACTCACCCAGGCGGTGGCCGACCATGTTCTCGGTCACGTAGACCGGGATGTGCTTCTTGCCGTTGTACACGGCGATCGTGTGGCCGATGAACGTCGGGAAGATGACCGACGCACGCGACCAGGTCTTGACGACCTTGCGCTCGTTGCGGGTGTTCATCGTCTCGACACGGCCGAGGAGCCGGGCTTCGACGAACGGGCCTTTCTTGATCGAACGGGACATGCTCTCCTACCCTCCCGCTACTTGCGGTGCCGCGATCGGACGATCAGCCGTCCGGTTGTCTTGGCGCGCCGAGTGCGGTAGCCCATTGCCGGCTTGCCCCACGGCGTCTTGGGCGGCATGCCGGTCGGCGACTTGCCCTCGCCGCCGCCGTGCGGATGGTCGCGGGGGTTCATGACGACTCCCCGGACCTCCGGACGCTGGCCGAGGTGCCTGGCCCGGCCGGCCTTGCCGAGGTTCTGGTTCTCGTGGTCGAGGTTGCTGACCTGGCCAACGGTGGCGATGCAGCGGATGCTGACGCGGCGCACCTCGCCCGACGGCAGTCGCACCTGGGCGTACTCGCCCTCTTTCGCCAGTAGCTGGGCGGCGGTCCCGGCCGAGCGGACGATCTGGCCGCCACGCCCCGGTACGAGCTCGATGTTGTGGATCGTCGTGCCGAGGGGGATGTTCGCGATCGGAAGGGCGTTGCCGAGCCGCGCCTCGGCATCGGCTCCGGACACCACGACGTCGCCGACCTTCAGGCCGTTGGGCATCAGGATGTAGCGCTTCTCCCCATCGCGGTAATGGAGGAGGCCGATCCGCGCCGAGCGGTTGGGGTCGTACTCGATCGTCGCGACGCGCGCCGGGACGCCCGGCTTGTCGCGCTTGAAATCGATGATCCGGTAGTGCTGCTTCTCGCCGCCGCCGCGGTGGCGGACGGTCAGGCGGCCGGCATTGTTCCGGCCGGAGCCGCGCTTCTGCGATTCGAGCAGCGGCTTGTGCGGCTCACGAGTCGTGATCTCTTCGAACGTCGAGCGGGTCATGAACCGCCGGCTCGGGGAGGTGGGCTGATAGCTGCGCAGCGGCATCGGTCAGACTCCCTCGAAGAACTCGATCTTCTGGCCGGCGGCCAGGGTGACGATCGCCTTGCGCCACGGCGTCGTGGTGCCGACGATCCGGCCGCGCTTTGTTCCGCGGCGCTTCTCCTTGGCCTTCGTCGTCAGGACGTTGACCGCGGCGACCGTGATGTTCTCCTTCTTGTAGAGTTCCTCGATCGCCTGCTTGATCTGGATCTTGTTGGCGTTCGCGTGAACGGCGAAGGTGTACTTCCCCCGCCCGGACTCGTCGATCGACTTCTCGCTGATGACGGGCCGCAGGATGATCTCGGGTGCCGTGAGGGCGCTCATGCGTAGACCTCTTCCATCCGGCTGAGCGCGGTCTGCTCGATCACGACTGCGTCGGCGCGGAGCAGGTCGACGACGTTGAGGGAGTCGGCGAGGATCACGTCGACCGTCGGCAGGTTGCGGGCCGACAGGCGCAGCCTCTCGTCGTTCGATGGGGCAACCACGAGGACTCGGCCCGCGGCCGAGAGCGCGATGAGGACGCCGGCAAAGTCCCGCGTCTTGATCGCCTCGAGGCCGAATGAGTCGATCACTCGGATCGCGCCGTCACCGAGCTTTGCCGTCAGGGCGCCCCGTAGGGCCAGCCGCCGCATCTTGCGCGGAAGGCGCTGCTCGTACGAACGCGGATGCGGCCCGAAGACGGTGCCGCCGCCCCGGTAGTGTGGCGCGCGGATCGATCCCTGGCGGGCCCGCCCGGTTCCCTTCTGGCGGTACGGCTTGCGACCTCCGCCCCGGGTCTCGCCTCGGGTCTTCGTGTCGTGGGTGCCGACCCGCCGCGCGGCAAGCTGGGCGGTGACGACCTGGTGGAGGACCGCGGCGTTGATCGGCGCCGCGAAGAGCTGATCGCTCAGCTCGACAGTGCCGACCGAGGCGCCGGTCCGGTCGTAGAGCGTGGTCTGAGGCATCCTCAGGCCTTCTTCACGGTGATCAGGGAGCCGCGCGAGCCCGGCAGACTGCCATGGACGAGCAACAGGTTGCGTTCGGCGTCGGCCCGGACGACCCGGACCTTCCTCACCGTGACCCGCTCGTCGCCCATGTGGCCGGCCATCCGGAGTCCCTTGTAGACGCGCCCCGGCGTGGTCCCCGGCCCGATCGAGCCGGGCTCGCGATGGTGGTCCGAGCCGTGCGTCTTCGGCCCGCGATGGAAGTTGTGGCGCTTGATCTGGCCGGCGAAGCCCTTGCCCTTCGAGACGCCGCTGACATCGACGAGGTCGCCGGGCGAGAAGAGGTCGCCCACGGCGAGCTTCTGGCCAACCTCGTACTCGACCGGCTCGTCGAGGCGGAATTCGCGCAGCTTGGACGGCAGGCCCACCGACTTCGGCAGGTTCTTGAGCTGGCCGGCCTTTGGCTTCGACAGCTTGGCGACCGGCGCGGTCCCGAGCTGGACGGCCGCGTAGCCGTCACGCTCGGTCGTCCGGACGCGCGTCACCGTGTTGGGCTCGATCTCGACGACCGAGACCGCGACCATCGTGCCGTCGTCCTGGAAGACCTGGGTCATGCCGACCTTTCGGCCGATCAGTCCGATACTCATCGGCCGGTCACATCTTCACCACGATGTCGACCCCGGCCGGCAACGACAGCCGGCTGAGGGCATCGACGGTCTTCTGGGTCGGGTCGAGGATGTCGATCAACCGCTTGTGCGTGCGGATCTCGAACTGCTCGCGGCTGTCCTTGTCGATGAAGGGCGAGCGCAGGACCGTGAACTTCTCGATCCGGGTGGGCAGTGGGACCGGGCCGACGATGTCGGCTCCCGTTCGCTGGGCCGTCTCCACGATCTGCGCCGCCG
>DATCPH010000134.1:0-9434 GCA_036570185.1 Candidatus Limnocylindrales bacterium
CCCCCTGGCCGCCCCCGCTGGCGACCTTGACAGCCTACCTGTCACAATGGCCGGCAAGACTGCGGAGCAGCGGGCGAGGAGTCAAAGGGGGCGCCTCGCTCGCGGCCTGCCCAGGTTGACGGCCCATCCAGGCCGGCGGTCTGTTCAGGCTCGCGGCCTGTCCAGCTCGAACCGGCGGAGCCCACGCGCGGAGAGGGAACCGACGGTCGGCCGGCCGGGCCCGGCCCTCGGTAGGACGCTCCGGCGGGGACGGACCAGGGACGGACCAGGGACGGACCAGGGACCGGACCAGGGATGGGACAGGGGAGGCCAGCCACAACCGGATGCTCCGACTCCTCCATACGGCCGACGTTCACCTGGGCGCCCGCCACGCGGATCTCGGCGAGCAGGCGGCGGCCCAGCGTGAGCGGCAATTTGCGGCGTTTCGGGCGTCGGTCGATCTCGCCCTGGCCGAGAAGGTCGACCTGTTCCTCGTCGCCGGGGACCTCTTCGATTCGAACGTCCAGCCACGGCGGTCCGTCGAGCGCGTCGCCGCAGAGCTGCACCGACTGGCGGCGGGCAAGATCCGGGCGGTCCTGATCCCCGGAACGCACGATGTCTACGATCGAGCCTCGATCTACCGCGCCTACGACATCCCAGCGCTCTCGGGCAGCGGTCCCGACGACGACCTGGTCACCGTGCTCACTCCCGACCGTTCCGAGATCGTCCTCCCCGCGCTCGACGCCGTCGTCTACGGCCGCGTCTTCGAGACGAAGCGCGCGCCGCACTCGCCGCTCGAGGGCCTCGACGCCGCCCACGACGAGCGCGGCACGTGGAAGATCGGCCTCGTTCATGGCGCCATCGCGATCCCCGGCAAGACGGAGCACGACGAGGTCGTGGTGACGAAGGAGGAGATCGCGGGGTCCGGGCTCGACTACCTCGCGCTCGGGCATTGGCACTCGGCGCAGAGCGGCACGGCCGGGGCCACGACCTTCGCGTACTCAGGGGCTCCGGAGGCCGTCGCCCTCGATCAGGACCGGGCCGGCAAGGTGCTCCTCGTCTCGCTCGATGAGAAAAACGGGACGCGCAAGGTCACCGTCGAAGAGCGGCAGGTCGGCAAGACGAAGTTCGAGAAGGTCGAGCTCGACGCTTCGACGATCGCCAACCAGCCCGCGCTCGTCGACCAGCTGGCCAAGCGAGCCGATCCCGACCTCGTCCTGGACGTCCGGCTCGTCGGTGTCCGGCCCGATGAACTCGATCTCCACCTCGACGAGATCGAGGAACAGCTTGGACGCTCGTTCCTCAAAGTCCGCGTCCGAGACACGTCGCTGCCGGCGTTGAGCGAGGGCACGATCCCGTCCGCCGAGACGATCGTCGGTGCCTTCATCCGCGAGGTCGAAGCGGAAATCGCGGAGCTCGAAGCGGCCGGCGACGACGCAGCCGCCGTCGAGCTTCGCGACGCACTGCGGCTGGGGCGCCTGCTGCTCGCCGGGCACGAGGTGAGCCTGTGAGGATCACCCGGCTCCACGCGACCGACTTCCGTCGCTACCGCGAGCTCGACGTTGAGTTCGCCGCTGGCCTGACGGTCATCCGCGGACCGAACGAAGCCGGCAAGACGACGATCCAGCGGGCGATTGAGCTGGCCCTGACGCGGCGTGTGACCTCCGCGTCGGCGGACCTGGAAGCCTATCGACCCTGGGATGCGGACCCCGACGCACGACCGACGATCCGGCTCGAGTTCGAGCAGGAGGACGACGACGGCCTCCAGACCGGAGTTCTCGAGAAGGCGTTCCGGGCGGCCAAGGGGACGGTACGGCTCCACTACGACGGTCAGGCGATCAGCGACCCGACCCTCGCCGACCAGATCATGGCCGAACTGACCGGCATCCCGACGGAGGCCTTCTTTCGTTCGACGGCCTCGGTCCGGCACCACGAGGTCGCCGACCTGGCACGGGACGAAGGCGCCTTGCGTGACCGCCTGCAGGCGTCGATCTCGGGTGGTGATCGAGGGACGTCGCGGGCACGAAAGCGGCTGGAGAAGGCCCTTTTCGACCTCAACACCAAGGGCGACAAGAATCCCGGCAAGCTCAAAGTCGCCGAGATCGCGGTCGCCCAGGAAGCCGCGGCCGTCGACCAGGGTGAGCAGGCGTTGGCCCAGCTCGAACGCGACCGCGACACGCTGGCGGGGGCACGGATTCGGCGGACCGACACGGAAGCGATCCTCGCCGAGCATCGGTCGATGCTGGAAAAGGCGCGCACCTCGGAGCGGCTTCGTGCCGAACGCGATACCGCGCAGGAGCGTGCGGCCAGGCTCGATGAGGCGGTCAAGGTCCGCGACCATATCGCCCACCTCAAGCAGACCTACCCGGCCCGCGATCCGCTACCGGCCCTCCGGGTGGCCGTCGAGCGCCTGCGGGCCGTCGAGGGCCGCATTCGGGAGCTCATGGCGGCGCTTGCCGACGAAGTCGACATCCATTACGAGCTCGGGACCCCGGAACCGGGCTCATGGCGACCCGCGGCGATCGCGTCGTTCATCGCCATCCTCATCGGCCTGCTCGTGGCGGTCCCGTCGGCGATCGGGTACCTCGCCGGCCGCACCAGCCTCATCGTGGGCCTGGCCCTGGTCGGCGTCGGCGCCATCCTCGCCTACCTGAGCATTCGCCAGCATCTGCGAGCCATCGCCCACTCCAACGCGAGGCAATTCCGGGAACACGAGATCAACCGGCGCCTCCGCGGCCGCTCCCAGATCCAGGTGGAGCTGCGGCAGGCCGACGCCGACAGGGTCGCCGGGCTCGCGGCTCTGGAACTGCCCGATGTGGCCGCCGCGGAGGACCTCCTCGCGCGCCAGACGGAGCACGTCGACGAGATCGTCCGGCTTACTGCGCGTCTCGACGGCCTGGCCGGGGGGATACCGCCCGAAACGCTTGCCGACCTCCGCGACAAGTCGTCGCTCGAGATCGAACAGAAGAACCATGCGCTCGAGGCGCTCGGTCCGATCGCCAGCGAGCCGCGTGCCCGGGAGCGCCTCGAGGTCGATGTCCACGATGCCGAGGCGGCCTTCGAGCGAGCGCGCGACGACGAGTCGATGGCGCGGGCGAGGGCCGAGACGAACGGTGTCGATGCCGAGGCGATCGCCGGCCATGCCGAACGGCTTGCGACATGGCGCGATCAGCTCGCGGGGCTGCAGCGGAGGGCGCGCGTCTACGAGCTCGCCCTGCGCGCGATCGAGCAGGCCGAGCAGGCGACCATGCGGACGGTCACGAGCTACCTCGAAAAGCACATGGTTGCCGACCTCAGCCGGATCACCGACGGCCGCTACCAGCGTGTCCGGGTCGACGACAAGACGCTCGACATCGCCGTCTTTGCCCCCGAGCTAGGCGACTGGATCGACGTTCGAGCCCTCAGCCAGGGGACGGTCGACCTCGTGTTCCTCGCGGCCCGGATCGGTCTCGTCCGGCTCATCACCGGGGACCGTCGGCCGCCGCTCATCTTTGACGATCCGTTCGTTACGCTCGACGACGACCGCGCAGCGCGGGCACTGACGATCCTGCGCGAGATCTCGAAGGACTTCCAGGTCATCTATCTCACCTGTTCGAATCGTTACGACGGTGCCGCGGACTCGGTGCGGGAGCTCGATGGCCCGACCGTCGTCGACCGGGGCGAGCCAGCCACCGTGGCTTGAGCGCCGAATCCGCCGTCGCCTTCGGGCTGGCCTCCGCGGTCACCTGGGGCTCCTCCGACTTCGCCGGCGGGCTGACGAGCCGGCGCTCGCCGGTGTTCACGGTCGGCCTGATCGTTCAATTCGTGGGCGGGGTCCTCGCCGCAGGCCTCGCGGTTGTCACTCGGGAAGTGTGGCCGGGCGTCGAGACGCTCGGCGTGGCGGCGGTCGCCGGCGTCTTCGGAGCGTCCGGCATTCTCTTCCTGTACCACGGCCTCGCGGTGGGCCGGATGGGCGTCGTGGCTCCGGTCACCGGCGTCCTCGCGGCAACGTTGCCCGTCGCCGTGGGGATGGTCCGGAATGGGTTGCCGCCGACCCCGGTGGTCGTCGGCATCGGGGTGGCGCTGGTCGCCGTCATTCTCGTATCGCGGGTACCGGGTATCGATGCCGCCAGGTCGGGGATCGAGTTCGGCATCGCCGCTGGCCTGACGATCGGGGGCTTCAACGTCCTCGTCGGGCAGTTCCCGGCCGGCCAGGTGTTCGCGCCGTTGATCGTCGTCAAGCTGACGGCGTCGGTCGTCGTCCTTGCGATCATCCTGATCCGTCGGCCGCCGTGGCGAATCGGTCGTGCGGACCTGCCGACCATCCTGGGAATTGCCCTGGTCGACATGGCCGGAAATACGTTCTTCGTGCTGGCTGCCCAGGCCGGGCGGCTCGACGTCGCGGCGACCCTTTCCTCGCTCTACCCGGTCACGACCGTCGTGCTCGCGGCCACGGTCCTGCGCGAGCGGATGACCCGGATACACCTGGCGGGCATCCTTGCCGCGGGCGTCGCGATCGCGTTGATTGCCTCGGGTTCGGCCGCGGGCTGAGGCTCCGCTTGGGCGCGGCCGATGCGGTGGCTGTTTTCACCCCGCGCACACGTCCGAGCGGCGGACGCGCCCTTCCCGCCCTCTTCCGGCGAGGGCCAACACGCCCCGCCCTGCCCCTTCCCGCGAGGGCCAACGCGCCCCGCCCTGGCCCCTTCCCGCGAGGGCCATTTCACCCCACGCACATGTCGGGGCCACAGACGGCCGCACGAGCGGTTTTGGAGCCGGTTTGTTGCGTGGGATGAAACGGAATCGCCGTTTGCAGCCCATCGAGTGGCCGACAAGCAGGAGATTTTCATGGGACGAACGGGATCGGCCCAGAAATCGGCTCGGATCGCTGACACGTGCACCCGGTGAAACGCGCGGTCGGAATGGTGCATCCGGTGAAATGAATCGACGCCGAGGGGCGGCTGAGCGTCAGGGTTTGGGCCGCACCTGCCGACCCGCGACACCGACCGTCAGAGCGTCCAGCTGTTCGGCCGACCGGATCCAGTGGACCGCGGCGAAGCCATCGATCGCCAGCGTGCCGGCCGTCATGGATCCGCGGAGGGCGGCAAGATGCCGGTGGACGACCGACTCGGGGACGAATCGCCCCACCCGTCCCGCGTTCCGCGCAATGACGACCTCGTCCGGCAGGTCAAGAACGACCGCGACAGCCGGAACGTCGGCCGACCGGGCGGCGCCCAGCAATCGCTGCCGCGCAAACGCGGCCAGATTCGTCGCATCGACGACGGTCAGCCGGCGCGCGGCAAGCCGTCGGCCCAGCTCACGGTGGAGGATCGCGAAGGCAACACGGGTGGCGCTCTGGTCGGCCTCATCGTCCGACACGATCGCCCGTAAGGCATCGGAGGAGAGGATCTCGTCGGCGGCGAAATGGCGTCGGGCAAAGGTGGTCTTGCCCGCGCCAGCGGCGCCGATCAGGACGACGAGCGCGGGATCCGGGATCACCAGTTGACCCAGAGGTTCTTCCGCGAGGGCCGGATCTGCCGCCAGGATCTGCGTCACGCCCGGCGCCTGGCCTCCCAAGCCCCACCCTGGGTCCGCCGGACCTCGTAGGCCGGCTGGTCATAGACGGTCGGGCCGCGGGTCGCATGGCCGTCGGTGACCTGATAGCGGGACGCGTGGAGCGGGCACTCAAGGCAGCCGTCCACGAATTTTCCTCGCGACAGGGATCCGCCGGCGTGCGCGCACACGTCGTGGAGCGCGTGGATCGTGTCGCCGACCTTCACGAGCGCCAGCGTGTTCAGTCCGGCCTTCGCCTTGGTGGGAACGCCCTCTTCGAGCTCGGTTCCGTCGGGGAGGTCCAGGCTCACCCACTGCGTTCCCGGTCCGCGGAACGCGTGGCGGCTGACCATGTTGCCGAGGACGTAGACGACGTCGCCACCGACGAACGCGCCCGCGGACAGCGCCAGGAACCCCACGATCGAAACGATGACGGCCGCCGTCCGATCGGCCGGCCCCGCCGTCCGGAGGCCAATCGAGACGAGGTAGATCGCGAGCGTCACGACCATGATCGTCCCGTGGAGAGTGGCCCGAGTTCGGGCGGTGCCGTCGGTGTCGGTGTAGTCGGCGAGGCCGGCTACGGCGGCCGCGGCCATCGTCAGGACGCCCACGACCAGCGCCCAGTCGGCCGCGGTCGGCTGACCGACGACGTCAAAGACGATGACCATGAACAGGATCCCGATCGGGACATCGGTCAGGACGGCGTGGAGCGGATGGCCCAGCCAGCGCCCGTTCAAGAGGTCCTTGATGGGCCGGATCGGCCGGAAGAGGGCAGCCAGCCAGCGCTGGTTGAAGTTGCCGAACGGGCGTGCCCAGCCGGTCTGAGCGTCCATGATCCGCATCAAAAATCGACCGAGTCCACCCATCGCGCGCCTCCGTTCTTCGGGTCGAGTCTACGTTGGGTACGACGCGTGCGGGTCGCCGGGTTCCGCATGATGACCCCCGCGGGCGCTGTCGGCATATCTCGCCGCAGGTTCGGGTAGGCTCGGCGTTCCATGCCCACGATCGCCGCCCGCCAGGATTGGCGTGTCCTGGCTGCAATCTTCTGGATCACCTCGGTCGTCGAGGGGATCGGGGTCAGCCAGGTGTTCGCGTTTCTGCCGGCCGACCTGTCGCACATGGGGGTCCCCGACGCCGAACGTCGGTCGTTCGTCGGCCTGTTCAGCGCACTCGTCTTCATCGTCGGCATGCCACTCGTGCCGCTGTGGGGTGTCTGGGCCGACAAGTACAGCCGCAAGCTGGTGATCGTGCGGAGCGCCGTCGTTGAGGCGGTCGTGTTTGCCGCAGTCGCGCTCAGTCGCGAGCCTTGGCAGCTCGCAGCGAGCCTCCTGCTCATCGGGCTTCAGCTCGGCAACACCGGCGTGATGCTGGCTGCGATCCGCGACGCGACTCCACGACGCCGCCTGGGAACCACGATCGCGCTGTTCGGTGCCTCGGGTCCGATCGGCTTCGCCGTTGGGCCGGCGCTCGGCGGAATCATCATCGACGGGTTGGGGTATTCGATCCCGGCGGTGTTCGCCGTCTCGGCGTTCTTGTCGCTCGCGACCGCAGTGCTCATCGTCGTCGGTTCGAAGGAGGTTCGGCCGGAGGTCGTGCCGACGGGACGGACGATCGACCTCGCCTACAGCGCGCTGCTCGGCGTCCTCCAGGATCCCAAAGTCCGCCGGATCTTCCTGATTTTCGGCACGGCCTTTCTTGCCGGCCAGATGTCGCGGCCCTATGTGCCGTTGCTGGTCGAAAATCTCGTCGGTAAGGGGCCCGGCCTGGCCAGCGCGATTGCTCTTGTTGCCGGGACGGCGGCGTTGGCCGGCGCCCTGGTTTCGCCGCTTGGCGGCGCGATCGGCGATCGGGTCGGTTTCGAGCCGGTGCTGGTCGTCTCGCTCATCGGTGGCGGGGTGACGCTGGCGCTGATGCCGCTCGTGCCGGGCGTCGTAGCGCTGGCAATTGCCGCGCTGGCCTTTGCCGCATTCGGGGCGGCGGTCACGGCCATGGTCTTCGGGTTGCTCGCGACGGAGATTCCCCCGGAGCGACGATCGGCGACGCTGAACCTGGTGTACCTGCCGCTGTACGCGGCGGGGATCATCGGCCCGCTGGTTGGCGCGGCGATCGTCAACGTTGCTGGCGTCCCGGCGCCCTTTTTCGCGGGTACGGTGGTCTACCTGGCTGGAGCCGTGGTGCTTGCCGTGCGGATGGCGACGCGCCGATCAAGCGGGGCCGCCGAAGCGGCCGAGGCGGGGGCGGGCGCGGCCGAAGCGGCCGGGCCGGGCGCGGCCGATCAGGCCGGCAAGTCGCGCTCCGAAAAGCCGATGTAGCGAGCTTCGGGGCGGATCAGCCGGTTCGAGGAGGCCTGCTCGATGATGTGCGCCGTCCAGCCGGCATGGCGGGCAAGGGCGAATGTCGCCGGGAACAAATCCGGCGTGAGCCCGACGCCCGTGAGCACCGGCGCGGCGTAGTACTCGACGTTCGTCTTGAGCGCTCGATCCGGGTGTCGCTCGGCCAGGACCCGCAATGCGACGTCTTCGACATCGATCGCGAGCTCCAACCACTGCGGCTTGGGATCCATCGACTCGGCCACCTTGCGAAGGGCGGCGGCGCGCGGATCGTAGGCCCGATAGACGCGGTGCCCGAATCCCATCAGCCGTTCGCCACGGTCGAGCGCGTCCCTGATCCATTCCTCCGCGTGCTCGGCCGAGCCGACTTTTGCCAGCTGGTCGACCACCTCCGACGGAGCGCCGCCGTGCAGCGGTCCCTTCAGTGCGGCGATCGCGCCGACGACGGCAGACGCGATGTCTGAGCGGGTCGAGGTGATGACCCGCGCCGTGAAGGTGGAGGCGTTGAGACTGTGCTCGGCGCCCACGACGAAGTACGCGTCGAGCGCGCGAGCGGCTCCGGCGTCCGGTCGGGTCCCCTCGAGCTGGTAGAGGAAGCCGCCGACGATGTCGAGGTCGAGATCCGGCTCGATGGGTTCCTTGCCCTGCCGAAGGCGGGCGAACGCGGCCAGCGCCGATGGGGAGAACGCCGTCAGGGCTCGAGCCTGCTCGACGTTCGGTGGCCAGTCGAGAGTCTGTGTCGCTCCCCAGACCGAGACAGCCGTTCGCAGGGCATCCATCGGCTTGGCGGTCGCCGGTAGGGCCCGAAGCGCGGCGAGAACCGCGGCCGGGACGGGTGCGGTCGCGATGCGGTGGGCGGGCTCCCAGCGATCTGTCCAGAGGAGATTGGCCACGGCCGAATACGAGCCGTGCTCGACGAGGTCGCCAATCCGATAGCCGCGGTAGAGAAGGCGGCCGCGCTCACCGTCCACGAACCCGAGGGCCGTCTCGGCGGCGACGATCCCCTCGAGGCCGGGGGAGTAGGGCGTGCTCATCGGCGCCGTGGCCTCATCCGCGCCGCGGCGGCCCCGCGACGGCGGCGATGATCAACCGCACGACAACGGCACCGACGAACGCCACGATCACCGCTCCGACGAAGCCGCTCGTGTCGCCGAGGCCGAACTGGCGGAACAGGTACCCGCCGACGATGGCGCCGAGGATTCCGACCAGGATGTTGGGCAGGCAACCCCGTGCGGTCGTTCCCGGGACGACCATGCCCGACAGCGCCCCGGCGAGAAATCCCAGGATCAACCAGCCGATGAAGTCCACGTTCGGCAGTCTACTTCCGGCAACGCCGACAGCCCGTTGGCTCCGCGTTCGCAGGCTTTGTCCCGGGTTGAGGGGCCTCCGCGGGCCGCGCCGGCCGCGGCACAGGCCGATTTGTTTCACCCGGCGCAAAGACCGGGCCGGGCGTTTCATGGGGTGTGCGTAACGTCTATCAGGCCTTGCCCGGCTGTGGGAAGGTGCGGTCTCGGCGGCGGGTGGCTCCTCATGGTGGTTGCCTTCGTGGCTTTCGTTTCAGGTGCCCCCGCCGCCCTGACTTGCGGGCCGGCCGTG
>DATCPH010000135.1:0-13688 GCA_036570185.1 Candidatus Limnocylindrales bacterium
GGCACGCGAGCAGCGTGAGGCCTGGTATCGCTGGGGTCCCTACCTGGCCGACCGCCAGTGGGGCACGGTCCGGGAGGACTACTCCGCGAACGGCGACGCCTGGGCCTCCTTCCCCCACGATCACGCGCGCTCGCGGGCCTATCGCTGGGGCGAGGACGGCCTTCTCGGCATCAGCGACCAGCAGGCGCGGCTCTGCTTCGCCCTCGCCCTCTGGAACGAGACCGACCCAATCCTCAAGGAGCGGCTGTTCGGCCTGACGGGTCCCGAGGGCAACCACGGCGAGGACGTCAAGGAGGCCTATTTCTACCTGGATGCGACGCCCACGGCGAGCTATCTCCGGGCCCTCTACAAGTATCCGCAACGGGCCTTTCCGTACGCCGACCTGATCGAGGAAAACCGGCGGCGGGGGAAGGATGATCCCGAATTCGAGATCGCCGACACCGGCATATTCGACCAAGACCGCTATTTCGACGTCGAGGTCGAATACGCCAAGGCATCGGTCGACGACATTGCGATCCGCATCAGCGTCACCAACCGCGGCTCCGATCCGGCTCCGATTCACCTTCTGCCGACGCTGTGGTTCCGCAACACCTGGTCGTGGGGTCTCGACGAACGCAGGCCATCCATTCGGGACTGCGCAGACGCCACCCTCGAAGCGCTTGCGGGGACACGCGCAATCCTGCGTGCCGACCACCACAGCCTCGGGACGTACTGGCTGTCGGCGGCCGGCGATCCACACGTGCTCATGACCGAGAACGAATCCAACGCGGAGCGCCTCTGGGGCGTCGCGTCGCGTACGAACGCGGTGAAAGACAGCTTCCACGCCGCGGTAATCGACGGCGACCGGCGCCGGCTCGCCGACCCGATCGCCGGCGGCACGAAGGCGGCGGCTCACTATGCGTGGACCCTCCGACCCGGTGAAACACGGGTCGTCGACCTTCGACTGGCGCAGGGCGAGGCGCCACCGCCGGCGGGTGACGGCGCCGAAGCCCTCTTCGCCGCCCGCCGATCCGAGGCCGACGCGTTCTACGCAGCCGTCTCGCCCGGCCCCCTGACCGAGGACCAGCGCCGCGTCCAGCGGCAGGCCTTCGCCGGCCTGATCTGGGCCAAGCAGTACTACCACTACCCGGTCGGGCGCTGGCTCGACGGCGACCCCGCCGGTCCGCCGCCTCCGCCGGAGCGGAAGGAGGGCCGCAACGAAGCCTGGCGAACGTTCGACAGCTCGGAAGTCCTGTCGATGCCCGATCCATGGGAATACCCGTGGTTCGCAGCCTGGGATCTCGCGTTCCACACGATCCCCCTGGCCCTCATCGACGCCGAGTTCGCGAAGACCCAGCTGGTGCTGCTGACCCGCGAGTGGTACATGCATCCCAACGGCCAGCTGCCCGCCTACGAGTGGGGCTTCGGTGAGGTCAATCCGCCCGTGCACGCGTGGGCCACCTGGCGCGTGTACAAGATCGACCGACGCATCTCCGGGCAGGGCGATCGCGCCTTTCTCGAGCGTGTCTTCCAGAAGCTGCTCCTCAACTTCACCTGGTGGGTCAACCGCAAGGACCGCGAGGGGCACAGCATCTTCCAGGGTGGGTTCCTGGGCTTCGACAACATCGGGGTATTCGATCGGAGCGCCCCACTGCCGGATGGCGGCCACCTCGGCCAGGCCGACGGCACGGCGTGGATGGGCTTCTACTCGCTCCAGATGATGGTCATCGCGCTGGAGCTGGCCCGCGAGAACCCCGTTTACGAGGATCTCGCCACGAAGTTCCTCGAGCACTTCCTGTACATCGCCGGCGCTCTCAACAACATCGGCGGAACGGGCATCGCGCTGTGGAACGACGATGACGGGTTCTTCTACGACGTCCTCCATTTGCCGGACGACTCGAAGATCCAGTTGAAGGTTCGATCCCTGGTCGGGCTGATCCCGCTGCTGGCGGTCGAGACGGTTGAGCCGGAGCTCCTCGAGATGCTGCCGGCATTTGCCCGCCGGTTGGACTGGTTCCTCCGCAACCGGCCGGAACTGGCCAGCCTCGTGTCACGCTGGGAGGAGCCCGGCATGCGCCAGCGGCGTCTCTTCGCCCTGGTCCGCGGACACCGGATGAAGCTTCTCCTTCAGCGGATGCTCGACCCCGCCGAATTCCTCTCGCCGCATGGCATTCGGGCCCTCAGCCGCTACCACCTCGACCATCCCTACATGCTCGATATCGGTGGCATGCACCACGAGGTTCGTTACGAGCCGGCGGAGTCCCGGAGCAGCCTCTTTGGCGGCAACTCCAACTGGCGCGGGCCGGTCTGGTTCCCGATCAATTACCTGCTGATCGAGGCGCTGCAGAAGTTCCACTACTACTACGGCGACGAATTCCTCATCGAGGCGCCGACCGGCTCCGGGCAGAACCTCACCCTTCTCCAGATCGCCCACGACCTTGCGACGCGGCTCAGTGGCCTCTTCCTCCGCGATGCAGAGGGACGTCGGCCCGTCTTCGGAAGCGATGAGCGGAGCCAGACCGATCCCGACTGGCGCGACCACGTCCTCTTCTACGAGTACTTCAACGGCGACACCGGGGCAGGTCTCGGCGCCAGCCACCAGACGGGCTGGACGGCCCTGGTCGCCAAACTCCTCGATCAGATCTCGCGGGCCGGCGGCGCCACTCAATAGTGAGGCACCACTCCCCTTCGTGAAACGCGAACCGTCAGGCGCTGAGGACCTCGCGGTAGATTGCGAGGAGGCGGTCGATCACCTCCGGTGGAACGGGCTCGGTCGGCAGGTGACCGGAGGCCTGGATCGTCGCCCTGAACTGCTCGAGGTAGGTAGTGCAGCCGTCGCACCCGCTGAGGTGGCGCTGCACCCGCAAGATCTCGCCGGGTTCCAGCACACCGTCGAGGTATTCGGTCACGAGCTCGACGAACTCGATGCAGGCGAGGGCGTTTGTAGGGGTGTCGGCGCCATCCCGCGTTCTGGAGAGCAACCTGCGAATGAACATCTCGAATCAGTCCCTCACCTTCTCCGACCGTTACGCCGCTTCTGCCTGGCGGAAATACGCCTCGAGGGCGCCCCGGACGCGAGATCGGGCTCGATGGAGCAGCACTCGCTGGTTCCCCGCGGTGATGTCGAGCGCCTCGGCCACCTCCTCGGACGTGAAGCCGCGCAGGTCACGAAGGGTGATCACCGTTCGCTGTGAGTCGGGCAGGGTCTCCAGGGCGGCCGCGATGACCGCCTGGACTTCACTTGACAGGAGACGTTCGGATGCGTCCGGCCCCCAGCTCTCGGGCGGATCTGCCCAGGCGCCGGCACGAGGCTGCCCAGCAGGGCGAAAACGATCCGGGTCGACGGACGGCTCGTCGGGCCCGGGGTCGAACGACGACAGCGGCACGCTGCGGCGTTCGCGCTCGCCGCGCGTGCGCGCCTGGTAGGTGACGATCCGGAAGATCCACGTCCGGAGGCTCGACCGACCCTCGAAGCGATCGAGTCCCTTGACGACGGCCAGCCACGCCTCCTGGACGACCTCCTCGGCCACCTCGCCATCGCGAACGTAGGCCATCGCCGTTCGAACGAGCGCGCCGTGGTAGCGCTTGACGAGGTCTGTGAAGGCGGCCTCGTCGCCGGCGCGGAGGGCGGCGAGAAGAACTTCGTCGTCGGCGGCTGGGATCGGCGATGATCCGTCTGGCGTCGCTGCCACGGACCGAGGATACCCGCAGCCCTATCGGTCGGAGTTGACCGCCGGGTACGCGGTACGTAACGACCAGCCTTCAGCAAACGAGGACGCGATGGAACGCTTCGACTTCGTGATCATCGGTGCCGGCCCGGCTGGAGAGGCAGCGGCCCATCTCGCGCGGGGCCGGCGAGCGAGCGTGGCCATCGTGGATCGGGACCTGTTCGGCGGCTCCTGCCCGCATTGGGGCTGCATTCCCTCGAAGTCGCTCCTGAACGCCGCCGCTCACCATGCCGAAGGTGGCAATTACTCGTGGGAGAGGGCGTCCGCTCGGCGCGACTACATGATCAACCGCGTCAACCGCGACTACCCGGACGATTCCGGTCACGTGCGCGACCTCGAGTCCGCCGGCGCGATGGTCTACCGCGGCGAAGGAGTCCTGGATGGACCCGGCCATGTCCTGATCCGGCATGACGACGTCGAGCACCATCTCGAAGCCGTCAACGTCATCATTGCGGTCGGGTCACAGACGAAGGTGCCCCCGCTCGAGGGCATCGACACGGTCCGAACCTGGACGAACAGGGATGCGACCGGCACGCGCGAACTGCCCAAGAGCCTCGTCGTCCTCGGTGGCGGTCCGACGGGCGTGGAGCTGGCCCAGGTCTTCGCCCGCTTCGGCGTCCCGACCTCGATCGTCCAATCCGGTCGACGGCTGATCCCGAAGGATCACCCCCGCAACGCCGACGCCGCCCTTCGCGCCCTCCAGCGCGACGGCGTCAGGGTCCGCCTGGGCGTCCGCGCCCTGCGCGCACGCGCGAAGGCGGGCGCCGACGGCGCCGACGTCATCGATCTCGACGACGGTTCGACGGCCGAGGGCCACGCCATCCTCCTCGCCGTGGGTCGGACGTTCCCGCTCGGCAACCTCGGTCTCGATTCGATCGGGATCGATCCCGATGACCGGATGGCGTTGCCGCCCGACGGACGCCTCCGAATCGCCGACGGCGTCTATCTCGTCGGCGACCCCGCGGGACCCGAGCTCCACACCCACCAGGCCCACTACCAGGGCGAGATGGCCGTTCGGATGGCGCTCGGCGATCCAGTCTCGCCGGACTACCGTGCCCTGCCCCGGGCGACGTACACCGACCCCGAACTGGCCTTCGTTGGCCTCACGCTCGAAGATGCGCTCGATGCCGGCCACGACGCGTTCGAGCTCGTGGCCGACTTCCCGACGACGGCCAAGGGCTACTCGGTCGAAGCCACCTTCGGCCACGTTACGATCGTGGTCGACCGATCCAGCCACGAGCTGGTCGGAGCGGCCATGGCCACGCCCGATGCCTCAGCGGCGATCCACGAGTGCGTGCTGGCAATCAAGGCCCGCGTCCCGATCGAGGTCCTGGCCGAGACCATCCACGCCTTCCCGTCGACGTCACGGGTCTTCAACACGCTCTTCAACGATGCCGCCCGGAAGCTCCGCGCAGAAGCCGCCGAGCGGGGCATGTCGATGATGATGGAAGTCCCGATGGGAGCGGGCTTCCGACCGTCCTGACGAGGGTTCCGCGGGCCGTCGCTCGTCGGCGACGGTCAGTGGCGGCTAGTGCTGCGAGATCTTGATCGTAAACACCGCCGTGGCTGTCGACGCGGACGAGTCGCGGACCTGCACCGTGAAAGTGAAGTTGCCGACCTTCGATGGCGTCCCCGAGATCGATCCCGACGTACTGGGCGTGAGACCTGTCGGGAACGACCCACCCACGACGCTCCACGTGTAGCCGCCACTGCCGCCCGAAGCGGCGAGCGTGGCGCCGGCGTACGGTTGGCCCAACGTCCCGCCCGGCAGGCTCGTCGTCGTGATCGTCAAGCCCGTGACGTCCGGATTGACGGTGATGGACAGGCTCCGGTTGGCCGTGGTGGCCCCGTCGTTGACGGTGGCGGTGAAGCTCGAGGTGCCCGTCGTCGTCGGCGTCCCGGTGATCGCGCCGGTGGTCGCATTCACCGACAGGCCGCTCGGAAGCGTGCCGGTGGTGATGCTCCACGAATAGGTTCCCGTGCCGCCGGAAGCGGTGAGGTTGGCCGAGTAGGCATGGTTGACCGTTCCGGCCGGGAGGCTCGTCGTGCTGACCGCGAGCGGCGCCGGCGCGCCTGTGCACGACGGGAAGGTGAATGAGGTGATCCAGGTGCTCCAGTTCCAAGTCCCATTTGTCTTGAGGTACTCGGACGTGTACCAGAACGTGCAGTCGTCAGTTGGGTCGACCGTCATTGCGCTGTAGTCGCCCCAGCGACTCAGGTTCTGCAGCTGTGCGCCGGTTCCCGCCTTGACGATCGTCTCGGCCTGCATCGTCCCGCTTGTGTCGGTCGGGACACGACCCGTGTAGCGGATCGACGGGTAGACCGTCCCGCTCGAGGCGCTGTAGCCGAGGGCGATGTCGCCGGCGCCGTCCATGGCGATCGAACCCATCCATCGGTGGATCCCGTCGGCGGTACCCAGGGTCCCCTGCTGGTACACGATCGGGGTACCGGTTGGGTTTCGCAGCTCATACCAGCGGACCGAGCTGATCCCGGCACTGAAGGGATTGCCGCCAACCTTGACCGAATGGTTGACGACGAGGGCCTCGTGATCCCCGAAGTTCCGGTAGGCGAGGCGGTACATGAGCCGATCACCGAGCGAATCGAGCTTCTGCGAGGTGCTGGGCTGCGGAATGCAGTAGCTGCCATTGCAGGCAGTACTGAATGAGGCGACCGGAATGTTGACCGGAGCGCTCAGGGTCGTATTCGCGGAATTCGTCCAATCGACGTGGAGGCGCCACAGATTCAGGGAGTTCGAGCCGAAGTTCATGACGTAGTTCGGCGACCCGGATGGAGGAGCCGTCCGGCCGTCGAGGTCCGATGGCAGCAGGCCTCCGTAGCTCGTGCTCAGCTGGAAGCATTGCTGCGTCGCGGGGGTACCGGCCAGCATCGCCGTCCGATCCAGGGCGCACACCTTGGACCCCGCGAACGATAGGCCGTTGTTGAAGATGTTGTAGGTGATGTAGTAGCCGTCGGGCCAGACGCCGAGCTTCGGGTAATCGTTGAACTGCGTGTTGCCGTAGCTGAACGCATAGCGGTTGTAGGGCCCGGTCGCGTTCGACGTCGTCGAGACCGCGAGGCACTGCATGTAGGGAAGAGTGGAGACGGAGAACTGGGTCAGGATCCAGCGGCCGGCGGCCTTGTCGTACTGGACGATTGGATCGCCATCGTTGTTCGTCTCACAACCGCCGCCGAAACCCGCCCAGACCGCATTGCCGGCCTTCGGGAAACCCGCCGCAATGGCGCCGGTCGACTTGTCGAAGACGGCCAGGTAGGTGTTGACCCACTGGACGTACTGGGTGTCTCCGGCCACGCCGTTGGTGTCGGGCGGCGCGTAGCGGACGCTGAAGCCGTAGTCACCCATGCCCACGCCGGCGAAGTTCCGGCCGCTGGTGGTAGCGGCCGCTGTGCCGGCAGTCGATTGCACGACGGGGTCCGGGCCACCTGCAGCTCCGTTGGGGCCGAGCATACGGAGCGGGCGCTCGAACAGCGTGGCCGCTGACGGCGATGTGGGAGTCAGGTTCCGGAGCGGCGGCGAAACGTCGGAGTGCACCGCGGCGGAGACGACCGGACCGCTGGCAGAACTCGGGGGGCCGGCCAGAGCCGGCGATGCCACGAGGCTCGGGCCGGCGAGAGCGACGATGAAGAACGCGCTCGGAATGATCCGGGTGAAATGCACGACGACCCCCTCAAAGGCATTGCTGCGGGCGCCGACCACGCTGGTGGCCGCGGCGTCGAACGCAGTCCGCCCGCGCGCCCTCACCGTCAAGTAACGCATGTCCGCCGCGTACTGTCCAGCAGGCCAGAGCCACCTGAGTGTCGGGCAGCCCTCAGGGCCGGCTTTCAGGCAACTCTCAGCGATCGGGTCCATCCTGCGCGGGGATGACCAACGAGCGACCGTTTCGGCGCGGCCCGCGCCGAAGTGCGCCACCGCGTGCTTCGGAGCCCGCGGTTACGGCTGAACGGTCGCGGCGCGCCGCAAGGGCCACGCGCCGAATCGCAATCGGCGGACTGGTCGTCGCGTTGCTGGCGATCGGCCTGGCCGCCTGGCGCGTAATCGCCCCGGCCGGAAGCCCGTGCCAATCGACGGCCTGGAACGTCACGCCGGCAGGAGGCGACCTCCCGGCCGGCTGGACGATCACCTCCAACCAATACGACATCGACCGCAAGTCGATGACTCTCCTCGGGCCGACCCCGAGCTCCCAGACCGCGAACCAGGCTGTGATCTACGCGACGATCACCTGCTATACGCAGGACGCGGCGGATGCCGTCAAGCGCTCGATCGCGGCCACCACCGCAGCCGGGCAGCAGGTCACGGAGCGGCCCGACCTCGGCGACCAGGGATTCGCGTCGGTCGATCGATCCGGAGCCGCGGTCATCCAGTTTCGCCATGGCAGTGTCGTCGCGGACATTGCCGCATCCGGAGATGCGACATCAGCCGAAGCGAACGCCGTCGCGTCCGCCTTCGACCGCGCCATGGGCGGCAACGGCGCCACTGCTGGAGCGGGGGGCGGCAACACGAGTGTGAGCCCCGCCTCCTCCGACGCTGGGGCGATCCCCTCGGGCGCATCAGCGTCGGAGAGCGCCGGCGCATCGGCGAGCGCCGCGGCACCCGAGCTGGAGGCTGCGCTGCCGACGGTGGTCGGTACCACGTCGCTCACGATCCAGAGCGCGACGGGTCCGACGGTCCTGGGCACGGACCAGGGGAGCCGAGCGATCACCGCCGCGTTGCGGGCGGTGGGCAAGACCGCCGACGATTTCCGCGTGGCCCAGGCATTCGACACATCAGGCGCCACGGACCTGACGATCGTGGCCATCAGCGTGCCGGGCATGAAGCCCGACGCCCTTCGGGCCCTGGTCCTGAACGCCTGGCTCGTCGCCACGGGTCCAGGGGTCAAGACCGATTCGATCGCCCTCGCCGGGCGCGCTTTCAGCCGCGTCGATTATGGGGACAAGGGCGCCCTCGACTACGTGCTCTCCCTAACCGACCGCGTGATCGTCATCCAGACGGCAGACGCCAATCTCGCCGGCCAGGCCGCCGCAGCCCTGCACTGAAACGCGCGGGCGGCAGCGGCTGTACTGGCCGGTTGCGCTACCCCGGTTGCCGTGGCCGAGGCCGTGGCCGCGATTCGCGAGCCGTCAGGGCTTGGCGATGGTGAAACCGGCGACGCCCTGCCCCGTGACATCCCCCGGCTTCGAATCGTTCTTCCAGCCGTACACCGGCATCCCGTTGTAGGTGACCTGGGTGGTCCCGTCGGCTCGCGTGAGCGTGCCGAACGTGCCCGTCACGCCGGTTCCGCCGGTGGCCGACGCGCCGGCCGCGACGGCGAGGGGCGGCCAGGCGGTCGCGCATCCCCCGGTGCAGGTGGACGAAGTGGCCGTGTCGCCGGCGTGGATGTAGAGGGTGAGTCCGCTCGCGCCCGTCAGCACGGGACCGAGACTCGTCGTGGCCATGTTGACGACGACCGCGCCAGCTGCCGCGGAGCTCGGCTCGCTCGACGCAGGCGCGACGGAAGCCGGGGCGGCGGCGGACGCTGGGGCGGCTGAAGCTGGCTCGGCGGTGACAGGCGCTGCCGTGGCCGGCGCAGTCGTGGCGCTCGCGGAACACGCAGCGGCCAGGACCGCGATCGACACAAGACCGGCAAGGCCTCGCGCGGCGAATCGGATGGAACGTACGGACATGGCGGCTTCTCCCATGGCTTTCTTGTGGGCGGCGTGGCGTGTGGCCCGCGGGTTGCCCGGCACCCTCCACTACGTCGCCGCGGGGAATGTCGGTTTTCGCGGGCTTCAAGGGAGGAGGGCGAAGGGCCGATCCGCCTGCCTCGATTGACGTTGGTGTAAGGTGAGCGGCAAGCTACTCACGAAGCCCCTCGACACGAGTTGGACCCCAGGGAGGGGCCGATGTCGTTGCTGAAAAAGCTCGAGGGCGCGCGTGCCACCGCGAAGGGGGACGCGGCGCCGTCAACCCCCGGGACCAGTTCCCGCGACCGCGGGAACGGGTCGCGACCGCCCCTGCCCGCCACCGCGCCAGTCCGCCCGGCCGTGACCCGTGAGGTAGACCGGGACCTGCCGGCTCGGATCCAGGCTCGGGTCATCGCGGAGCTCGATCAGCGACAGGACCTGAAGAACGTGGCGGAAATGCGCCGCCAGGTCGAAGTGATCTTCGATCGCGTCGTCGCCGATCAGCACCTTGCTCTGACCCGCGCCGAGCGGCAGCGCATCCTGGACCAGACGATCGACGAGCTCAGCGGTCTCGGGCCGATCCAGCGCCTGCTTCGTGATGACAGCGTTACCGACATCATGGTCAACGGCCCCCGCCAGGTGTACGTCGAGCGCGGCGGCCGTCTCGAACGCACCAACATTGTCTTCCAGAACGACGCTCACCTGGTTCGGATCATCGATCGAATCATCGCCCCTCTGGGCCGCCGCGTTGACGAGTCGACCCCGATGGTCGATGCGCGACTGGTCGATGGCTCACGCATCAACGCGATCATCCCGCCGTTGAGCCTGGTTGGGCCCGTCCTGAGCGTTCGCAAGTTCGCCGCTGCGCCGTTGACCACCGAGGACCTCATCCGAAATGGGACCGCGACCCCGCAGCTGTTCGAGTTGCTCGACGCCTGCGTCCGCGCCCGCCTCAATATCATCATCTCGGGGGGCTCAGCCTCGGGCAAGACAACGACGCTCAACATCATGTCGGGGTTCATCCCGGACGACGAGCGGATCGTCACGATCGAGGATTCCGCCGAGCTTCAGCTGCGCCAGCGGCACGTGGTGACGCTGGAGTCCCGCCCGGCGAACATCGAGGGCAAGGGCAAGATCACAATCCGAGACCTGGTCCGCAACACGCTACGAATGCGGCCGGATCGGATCATCGTGGGCGAGGTCCGTTCAGCCGAAGCACTCGACATGCTTCAGGCGATGAACACCGGCCACGATGGCTCGATGTCGACCGGCCACGCCAACAGCCCGCGCGACATGCTCGCCCGTCTCGAGACCATGGTCCTGATGGCAGGAATGGAGCTTCCGCTGCGAGCCATCCGTGAGCAGATGGCGTCCGCGATCCAGCTCATCGTCCATCAGGCGCGCATGCGCGACGGGACCCGGAAGATCACGAACGTCAGCGAAGTCACGGGGATGGAAGGAGACGTCGTCGTGACGCAGGACATCTTCACGTTCGTGCAGACGGGGTTGGATGACGATCGGATCGTCGGGGAATTGAAGCCGACTGGCGTCCGGCCGAAATTCACAGAAACCTTCGACGTCATGGGGATCGACCTTCCGGCGGACGTCTTCGAGGGGGGGCGCTAGTCCGGTCGGCCTTCCTCATTGCCTCGTCGGTGGGTTGACTCGTTGGATTCCGCTAAGAGCGCCCGAATCGGGATTTGATAATGGCTACGGCTCGCCGCGCGGGTCGTCCAGTCTGGCGATGCCCGCGGCGTGAGCGTGGGATGGTTCCCCCGGTCGACCGCGATCAGTCGATCAGCAACCTTGGGGCCCTCCTATCCCTCTATCCGGCGGTGGGAACGGAATCGCGCCTCGCAGGGCCGCGGCCGGCGAGACCGCGAAGTCGGCGCGGCCGAGGTCTCCTTCGCTGATGACGATCGGGTCTATGGTGACGCCCAAGATGCCGATCGATCGTGCTGCAGAACGGAAGGTCGTGACGGTCCTGTTCGCGGACCTGACGGGATCGACCGCACTCGGTGAGCGACTGGACCCGGAGCGCCTTCACGCCGTCCTCGACACCTATTTTCGAGCCATGGCCTCGGTCATCGAGGCGTGGGGCGGGACGGTCGAGAAGTACATCGGCGATGCCGTCATGGCCGTCTTCGGAGTACCGGCCGTTCGAGAGGACGACGCCCAGCGGGCGATCAGGTCCGGGCTCGAGATGCTCGACCGGCTTCGCGTCCTGAACACCGAGCTCCAGGCCAGCCATGGCGTCGAGCTCGAGATCCGCATCGGGATCAACAGCGGTGAGGTGATGGCGCCGGTCGCCGGTCCGGTCGAGCAGATGATCGTGGCGGGCGACGCGGTGAACGTCGCTGCCCGCCTCGAACAGGCGGCCGCGCCCGGCACGATCCTCGTCGGCGAGCGCACGTACCTCCCTGCCCGCGCCGACATCCGGTTCGACTCGCCCCTGAGCCTCGAGGTCCATGGCAAGACCCAGCCGGTCTCTGCATACAGGGTTCTCGGGCTACGCCAGCTATCCTCGGATCGGTCGGGTCGCGCCGGCCGTCCCCAGACCCAGCTCGTCGGCAGGGATCGTGACCTGTCGACCCTGCTCGGTCTCTTCGACGAGGCGATCGACAGCGGGCGCCCACGCCTCGCACTGGTGACGGGTCCCGCAGGCATCGGCAAAAGTCGTCTCGTCGGCGAATTCGCGGAAGCGGTCGAGGGGCGCCCGGCTCCGGTCGCCGTGTTCCGTGGCCGGTGCCTCGCGGCGGGCCGTGGCGTCACCTACGGGGCACTCGGGGAGCTGCTCCGGCAGGCATGCGGGATCTCGCTGGACGCTTCGGCCGAATCCGCGCGAGGCCTCCTGTCAGGGCGAGCCGGAGACATCCTCCGTCGCCTGTCGCTTCCGGATGACGAGGCCGAGGAGGCCGTCCACGCGCTTGGCGCGACGGCTGGGATCACCTACCCAGACGACGCGCTCGATCGTCTCGAGCCGCGTGCCGTGTTCGATCGAATCGCGCGAGCGTGGCCGACGTTTGCAACCGCGCTGGCCTCCGAACGTCCGACCCTGTTCCTCATCGAGGACCTTCACTGGGCCGGTGAACCACTTCTCGAGATGATCGACCGGCTGATCGTCCGATCGACTGGACCGCTCCTGATCGTCGCCACCGCTCGGCCGGAACTCGGCGAGACGCACCCCACCTTTCTGGCGGGCCGCGGGGACGTCTCGACGACGGCCCTGCGAAGGCTGACCGACGACCAGAGCCAGGCTCTGATGGACGGGCTTCTCCCCGACGCGCAATGGCCCGTGCAGCTTCGAGGCGAGGTCCTCGCCAAGGCCGAGGGCAACCCATTCTTCCTCGAGGAGATCGTCCAGCGACTGGTGGATGAGGGCGCTGTCGTGGACGGGCCGGAGGGAGGGCGAATCGCGGTATCAGGAGCGACATCGCCGCTGCCCGATACGATCTACGCCCTGCTCGCCTCGAGGATCGACGCGCTGCCGCCGACCGAAAAACGGGTCCTCCAAGCGGCCTCCGTCGTGGGGCGAAACTTCTGGCAGGACCCCGTCGTCCGCACCCTCGGCGACATCCCGATCGGGACGGCCATCGAAACTCTCGAGGCGCGCGGCATGATCTTGGCCCTGCCGACGTCGACGATCGCAGGCCACCCGGAATACCTCTTTCGCCACACATTGGTTCGGGACGTTGCATTCAGCTCGCTGCCCAAGGCCCGCCGAGCCAGAGCTCATGCCGAGATCGGCCGGTGGCTTGCGGAGATGGCCGGGGATCGACCGGAGGCGCTGGCCGAGTTGGTCGCGCATCACTATCGCGAGGCGGTCCTGGGGGAGGACGCCGACCTCGCATGGCTCGGTGACCCCGCTCGCGACGAGATCCAGCGGACCGCATTCCGTGCGCTCCTCATAGCGGGGACTGTCAAGCAACGGCTGTTTGCAATCGAGAGTGCGATCGACCTGCACGGAGATGCCCTCCGACTCGCCGCCGGCGACGCCGAACAGGTGGCCGCCCTCGAGGCACTCGGCGATGACCACGTGTCCGCGTACCACGGCGACGACGCCGTGTCGTCCTACGACCGAGCTCTCGAGCTGGCTGGGGCGCCAGAACGTGGACCTGATCGAGCACGCCTCTGTCGCAAGGTGGCCTCGATGATGGCGGTCAATCCGGGCTCCTTCCGCGTGACCCCGGATCCTGCACTCGCGGAGGCGTATATCGCCCGGGGACTGGCCGCCGTGGAGGACGACGTGGAGCGCGCCTGGTTGCTCCTCGCCAGGGGCGCCTGCGCCCGCCTATGGCGGGG
>DATCPH010000136.1:0-6168 GCA_036570185.1 Candidatus Limnocylindrales bacterium
CTGGCACGTTCATCGTCTCCGGTAGGCGCGGGTGTTGGGCTCGGTATCGGCACGGCCCAGGGAGGGCAGGCCGGGTTCGCCGTCGGGAGCCCGCGCGACCGCGGGGCGTCGCCCGTGCGTATGGCTGGGGCCGGCTGTATCAAGCGTAGATCGTTCACGACCGTTCCATCGTGCCGGGAGGAGCCGCGGTCGGATCGGATCTCCGACGGTCTGGCTCGCCGGCAGAGATGCGCGCCGAGGGCCCACACCTTGGACCCGCGCTTACACGGCGCTCAACGGCACGACCTCCACAGCCACCGCCGAGGCCGCCCTTCAGTGCTGGCTCACCTGGAAGCAGGCGACGTCATACTGGCTCACCTTGGGCGTGCCCGTGACGTTGGCGTAGACATTGACGGCCGTTGTGGCAAAGCCGTTGGTGAGGCTGACGATACCCGGAGGACGGGTCAGCAGCGGGAAGTCCCCGCACGACTGGCCGGGTTGACCGGTTCCGGGCGGGTTCGCGGCGAGGGTCGCGCCGGCAGCCAGCGTGAGGCTGAGCAGCGAAGCTGAAGCGGGCGATGGCGATCCTGCGGATCATGGGTCGACCTCCTCGGGGTGGCTCGTTGTCGATGCCGAGTGGTACGTGGGCCTGGCTCGTTCGGTTCTCGCCCGACAAGATGCCATGGTGTCTCCGCGAGCCCCCGCGGTGCGATGGTGCAATCCTGCCCTGAGTGGACCCCGATCCGACGGTTACCCGAGTCAAGGCGAGCCGGTCTGCAGATCGGTGGACGGAGTCGTGGATAGTACGACGGCAGCCCGCGGTGGCCCGCTGAATTCGAAGTCGGTGGCAAGATCGCCGAGCTGGGAAACAGCCTCGCGCACGGTGGGACGCGAGTCCGGTCGCCCGTCGGTCGCGGGGTCGAGCCGCTGGCCACCCAGAAAGTCGTCCTCGATGAACTTCAGGTAGGCGTCGAACGACAGCGTATGGGGATCGATGTAGCCCTGGCGGGCGAATGGGCTGATGACGAGGCCCGGCACCCGCAGGCCATACCCGTTCTGGTCGACCCTTGGTGGGACCGCTTGGTCGTAGAAGCCGCCCCAGTCGTCCCATGTCAGGAAGATGGCGGTGCTCGACCAGTCCGGGCCCTGCATGACCGCGTTGATGAGGCCCGTGACATAGCTCTGGCCGACCGAGACGAGCGCCGGCGGGTGCTCGCTCACCTTGCCGTTCGGGATCACCCAGCTGACAGCCGGCAGCGTGCCTGTCTGCGCGGCGCGGTAAAAGTGGTCGACCGTCTGGATGTTGCCCAGCTGGCCGTCCTGGTGGACGTCTCGGAAGCCCGCAAGCGGGTTCCAGATCCCCGGGACGGTGGCCTGCTGCCGGCCGAGCCTGCAGAGCATGGCGTCGTCGGCGCAGTCGGGCTGGCTTCCGTTCGAGAGGTAGTAGGCCCACGTGACGCCCCGCCGGTGCAGGAGGTACGTGAGGTCGGTCCAGGCGAAGGGCGCGGGGTTCGCTGGCCTGGGCAAGCCAGGCTGGTCGATGTTGCTGGTGCACGTCGTTGGGTCGCCCGGGTCGGAACAGGTGGCTGACCAGCCCGAGACCGTGAAGAGATGAGCCGGCAGGCTCCATGAGGCGTTCGGTTCGAACATCGCGTCCTGGAGCACGAAGTCTCGCGCGTAGGTCCAGTAGTTCGGGATCTCGCGGCTGTCGAGATAGCCCATGACGTCGGGCGTCCCCGCGCCGGTACACGCCGGATCGAGGGAGCCGCACCCCTTGCGAGCGCGTTCTGCCTGGCCGACGAAACCGTCCATTCGGCCCCCGTTGATGTCGGCGGTCGCGTTCGCCTGGCCATGTGGCCCGCCGGCGGTCCGATCCGAGGTGGTGTGAAACGGCCGATCGCAGCCACCGGTCGCGGGGTCGGGCACGCACACAGACGGCTGGCCATTGGCCATCGGGATGCCGTTCGCCCCGGGATACGTCCCGAAATACGTGTCGAACGAGCGGTTCTCCTGCATGATCACGATGACGTGCCGGATGGCATGGATCCCCGAGACGGTGGCCGACGCCGCCGAGGCCGGCGCTGTCGAGCTGCGCGGCCCGGTTGCGATTGGGCTCGCTGTTGGGCTGATCGAGCACCCTCCCGCCGCCATCGCCACCATGACGAGCAGCGCGCCCGGTCGGCGCGGGAGGGGGGCCATCAAGCCAGTCTACGGGCGAACATCGCTTCGTTGTCTGCTGGCGAACGACGGACCGACACGAGGTTGCCATGGTGGGGGGTCCCTGCGAGGGGTTGGTCGGCGGCGGCGTTCGCGGCGGCCGGCGGCCCGCCTGATGGCCGCACGGACCGCCGAGGGGTGGACGAGAATGCGGAGGCGGGAGGGCCCACGATGATCAAGATCTGGAGCGAGCTACCGGTCGTGCGATTGAAGGAACAGGTCGCGGACGTCGCGACGCTCCTGTGGGTGGTGTTCTGGGGAAACGTCGCCTGGCGCCTGTTCCAATTCCTGGCGAGCTTCGAGGAGGCCGGCCGAACGATCCGCTCCGGCGGCCAATCGATGATCCAGAACGGTCGCGACCTGGGCGACTCGCTGGCCGGCCTGCCGTTCGTCGGTCCACAGGTCCGCGACATTGCCCGCAAAGCCTTCGCCGATGCCGGCCAGCCGCTGTCCGACTTCGGTACGCAGCTGGAGCAGTTCATCTTCGTCGTCGCGATGGTGCTCGCCCTGTTGCTGGCCCTCGTGACACTCGTGCCGTGGCTGGCCCGCTATCTCCCCTGGCGATGGGGGCGGCTGCAACGCATCCGGGCCGCCCACCGTGCCATTCGCACGGCACCCCACGTGGCCGACGTCTCCATCGAGCGCGTCCACTGCACGCCAGCGGCTCCACACTTGACATCACTGCCATCGTCGCCTTCGTCGGTTGGACGGTCCTCGAGCTGATCGTCATCTGGGCCGTCAGCATCTTCCGTCGCGAGCGTGCGTAAGACCGTTCGGTCCAACACGTTCCCGCGGGGGCACCCGCCAGGAAGGAAGGACGAGATGGGCATCATCAGCTGGATCGTGCTGGGCGCCATTGCGGGGTTTCTCGCCAACATGATCGTGGGCGGACGCGAAGGGCTGGTCGGCACGATCATCCTGGGCATCGTCGGGGCGGTCGTGGGCGGGTACATCGCCTCGGCGGTCTTCCACAAGGGCGACGTCACCGGGCTCAATATCGAGAGCATCGTCATCGCCGTGCTCGGCGCGATCCTGGTCCTGTTCGTCTGGCGTGCCGTCAGTAGGAACCGGGCATCCTGATCGTCTTGATCGTGCGGGGCGGCCGCTGACGTCCCCCGGCGGGATGGACCCTGAAGACGGCTTCAAGCGTCCGAGGCAATGTCGAGGCGTGATAGCCCAGCTCCCTGTGCGGCAGTGGTGTTTGTCGCGCCCGACGACGTTGGGCATGCCGCGATTCCTGGTGCCTCGAAACGGCTGCGCTCGGGATGGTAGCTTTCGCGGCGTCGCTACCTGGATGAATGAGCGAGGAGATCGATCTTGAGAATGAAGCTGACCGTCGCCAAGGTGCTGTTTGGGATCGCCGCCGTTCTCTTCGTACTCGCGCTCCTTTCAATCAAGGTCTCTGGTCTCGACCTCCTTACGGCGGGTCTCGCGTTTGTGGCTGCAGGGTTGTTCTTTGAGGGCTTCATGTGATGGATCCAAGCCACTCGCCCTCGCCGGCGAGCGCACGCGACCCCGGTTCGACCGGGTAGGGCGGGCCCGGGCAAGACCCGCACGATCAGGTCATGGTGTCGGGCGCAGCTTGAAGCTGATGGCTTCGAGGCCGAGTTCCCACCCCCAGAAGGCTGGGTGGCTCGGGCATCGGCCTGGCGATCATCCAGGCGCTCGCGGAGTCGATGAACGGGCGGGCGTCGCGGCGGTCGGCGGTCCCGGGGTGAGGTGCCATTGCACCCGCCCACACCGGTCCAGTCGGCAGGTGATGCGCCGGCCGAATGCGCATATGGTTTCGCGGAAGCGGACCGCAGGACGGTTCGCGTCAAGGGCCCGTGACGTGACTGGGCCCGGCGCTCGGCCACGTCGGCGGCAGGAAGGGACCGCGCGATGGCCAGCGTGTCGATACCCGCCAGGGGTCGCTGGAGCCGCGCGTGGGAGGCGATCGACGAGCGGTTGGGGCTGTCCGGCCTCGCCTACCCGGTCCCGGCCCACGCCAACGGCATCGGCTACATCCTCGGCGGGATCACGTTCTTTGGCTTCCTGATCCTGGCGATCACCGGCATCTGGCTCGCCCAGTTCTACCACGCGACTCCCGAAGCGGCGCGCGAGAGCGTCGTCTACATCATGAACGTGGCCCCCGCGGGCGACATCGTCCGCGGAGTCCACTTCTGGACCTCCAACATCGTCATGGCGACGGTCCTGCTCCACCTCGGCCGGATCTTCGGGACGGGGTCGTACAAGCGACCGCGCGAGGTGAACTGGCTGATCGGCCTCGGGCTCCTGGCGATCACGCTCGGCCTGATCTTCACCGGCACGGTGATGAAGTGGGACCAGGAAGGTTATGAGGCGCTCGGCCACAACGTCGAGGCCGCCAAGCTCCTCGGCGCGATCGGCTTCTGGTTCTCCAGTGACTTCGAGACGAGCCTGCCGCTCCTGGGCCGGTTGTACATGGCCCACGCCGTGATCCTGCCGGCCCTCGGCACGCTCCTGCTCATTGCCCATTTCCTGCTCGTCAAGCGCCACGGGATCTCCGCCCTCCCGGCCGTGGCGGACGCGGCCGTCGACGGTGGCCCCGAGCCGCTGAAGTCGGGCTCGACGTTCGCCGCCCATCTCGTCCGGATGGCCGGCTTCGGCCTCCTCATCCTCGCCGTCACGACCGTCCTTGCGATCGTCCTGCCGGCCGGCCTCGGTCCACGGCCGATCCCGGGCACGGAGACTACGAAGCCGCCCTGGATGTTCCTGCCGTTCTACCCGTTCGAGAACTGGTTCGGCCTGGCAGCGCTCATCGTGGTCCCGGCGGTCCTGTTCGGCGCCCTTGCCGTCGTCCCGTTCGTCGACCGTAGCCGCTACCGCTCACCGGGTCGACGGCGGGTCCTGATGGTCATCGGCGCCGTCGTCGCGGCCGGCCTCGTCGCGCTCGTGCTCGCCGCGACGGTGACCGCACCGCAGGCGCACATCGGGAAGATGTGAGATGGGCGCGATCCTGTTCCGCCTCGTCCTGCTCGCGGGCGGCATCGGCCTCGGCCAGATGGCCCTCGACTCGTTTGCTCGCGGCGACGCCGCCGCCCTCAGCCAGTTCGGCCTGACCCTCGTCCTGCTCGTCGCCGGATCTGCCGGGTTCATCGTCCCGCTCCTCGGGGGGAGCGGCCGCAAGGAGGTCGGTCGTCATGTTTAGCCGCCTGCTCCGCGCGACGGCGGCGGCCGCCGCGCTCGTCTTCGCGTTGACCATCCCGGTCTTCGCTCATTCCGGCGGAGCAGCCTCGGGCATCTCGGTCGAGCCTGCTCAGGTCACCGCCGGGGGGACGGTCGTCCTCGCCGGCAACGGTCTCGAGCCCAACAGCGATCGCCAGATCAACCTTGTCGGGCCCGATGACATCGTGCCGTTCCCGAAGGCGACGACTGATGCAGACGGGATGTTCGCGGTGACGCTCACGATCCCGGCGCATCTGCCGGCCGGCACGTACACGTTCCAGGCGGTCGGCGACGAGACGCTGACGACCGAGCTGACGGTGACCGCGGCCGGCGGCCAAGCGGCAGCTGAGCCGAAGAACGAGGCGGCCGCGACCGTGACGCCGCGAACGCGGTCCGGCCTTGAGCTCGGGATCATCGGGCTCCTGCTCGTTGTCGTCGCCGGCTTGGGCGTCCTGCTCGTCGCGCGCGCCGAGCGCCTCGGGCGAACGGCCCAGACATAACCGGCATCCCTCCCGCCGCGGACCAGCCTGAGGTGGCAAGCCGATGATGTTCGGATACGGGTCAGACCCGAGCTTCGCCCCGCTCTGGCTCCTCGGCGGCACTGCCCTGATCGGCCTGATCGCCGGCCTGGTCCTGCTCGCGCTCGACACGTCGGGGACAGACGAGGCACAAGCGATCCTCGCCGGACGCCTGGCTCGAGGCGAGATCGGTCCAGACCAGTACGCTCGAACGCGCAAGACCCTGGCACGACCGTCACGGGGCCGCGGACCGGCTCGGATTGGCGGC
>DATCPH010000137.1:0-5249 GCA_036570185.1 Candidatus Limnocylindrales bacterium
GCCCACGGATAACACCGGTCACGAGCCGGATTCTGCATCGACTCAGGTTGCCTCGCTCCGCCTCACGTTCGCGCTCGATCGACCGGCGGGCCGGGCCCGCGCATGCGACGATTCGCCTGCATGTCCGTTGATACCCCCGCATGGGCCCGCGACGCCGTCTTCTACCAGATCTTCCCCGACCGTTTCGCCGCGAGCGAGCGCGTCCCAAAGCCCGCGCCGATGGAGCCCTGGGATGCGCCCCCGACGCTTCACGGCTTCAAGGGCGGCGATCTCCTCGGGGTCGTCGAGCACCTCGACCACATCGCCAGCCTCGGCGCGAACGCGATCTACCTGAACCCGATCTTCCAGTCGGCCTCCAACCACCGATATCACACCTACGACTATTTCACGGTCGATCCGCTGCTCGGCGGGAACGAGGCGCTCCGGGAGCTGCTCGATGCGGCCCATGCGCGCGACATCCGAGTCGTCCTGGACGGCGTGTTCAACCACACCGGCCGCGGCTTCTGGCCCTTCCATCACGTGCTCGAGTCCGGCGCCGCGTCGCCGTACCGACGGTGGTTCCATTTCGACGAAGAGGCGCTCGAGCACGGGATCGCCGTCGACGCGTACCCAGAAGGCCGCGAACGGGCCGGCGTCGGGATCAACGATCCGGTTCCCGGTACCGACGCCGGCGAGGGCGCCGCGTCCCGAGCCCACTTCGGCTACGAGGCCTGGTGGGACCTCCCGGCGCTCCCGAAGCTGAACATCGACGAACCGGTGGTCCGCGAGTACGTCTGGAGCGTGGCCGAGCACTGGCTGCGCTTCGGGATCGACGGCTGGCGGCTCGATGTCCCGGGCGAGATCCAGGATCCGCCGTTCTGGGCGGAGTTCCGGCGGCGATGCCGGGCGGTCAACCCGGAGGCGTACCTCGTCGGCGAGATCTGGATGGTCGCCCCGGACTGGGTCGCCGGCGATCGGTTCGACGCCCTGATGAACTACCCGTTGGCCGAGGCGATCCTCGGATTCGTGGCGGGCGGCTCCCTGAACGAGCCGCTCGTCTGGTCGCACCGCGAGTACGCGGGCATCTACCCGATCGATGGCCCCGCCTTCGCCGGGCGCCTGGTGGAGCTCCTTTCGGCGTATGACCCGGACGTCACGGCGGTCCAGCTGAACCTGCTCGGGAGCCACGACACCCCGCGACCGATCTCGATCCTCGGCGGTGACCGGGCGGCGCTCGAGCTGGCGGTCGCCCTGCAGGCGACGCTCCCCGGTGCTCCGTGCATCTACTACGGCGACGAGATCGGTCTGGCGGGCGGCCTCGATCCGGACTCCCGGCGCGCCTTTCCGTGGAATCCGGCGCGCTGGGACGAGGAGCTGCTCGCCTCGACGCGGCGCTTGTTCGCCCTTCGCCATGCCGAGCCGCTGCTGCGACGGGGTCACCTCCGAATCGTCGACGCGCACCACGGTTCGGTGTCGTTCGATCGAGCCGACGAGAACGGCCGCCTGGCAGTCGGGTTGAACGCCGGGCTCGAGGCCGGGCGCCTGACGCTCGCGCGCGACGCGCGACCCGGGGCGGACGCGGAGCTCCTGTTTCGCGCCGCGTCGGTCGAGCGCACGGAGCTGCGCGTCGACGGCGACGGGACGCTCTCGATCGAGCTCGCCCCTCGATCCGCGATCGTGGTCCGGGTGCCCTGAGGGCCCGGAGCGGCCAACGCACGGACGGCCGCGGATCAGCCGGGGGCATGTGGTGCCCCCAAGGGGATTCGAACCCCTGATCTCCACCTTGAAAGGGTGGCGTCCTGGGCCTCTAGACGATGGGGGCCGGGCCGGCGGGACGGCCGGCCGAGTGTAGCAGAGGGGCTCAGGCGCTCCAGACGAGGGCGAGCACGATCGCGCCGGCGAAGCAGCCCGCGGCGATCATCGCAGCCAGGCCACCAAGCACCGCGAGCCCGAATGCCCGCCGGTACAGGCCGACCGCGCCGGCACGGTACGTTTCGACGGCCCCGGCGACCGCAAGCGCCACGAAGACGATGCCGAGGACCGCGGCTCCGGAGCTGAGCATGGGGATGGCGCTCGCGTCACGGACCGTCAGGGCGAAGGCGACGTAGACCAGCGACCCGACGAGCGCGACCACCAGAACGACCCGAGTCGGAGTGATTCGGACGGGCCCGGCATACAGGCCTCGGCCGCCCTGATCGGGTGGCGGACGACGGGGCAAGGGTCGTGCGCGGTCGTCATCTCGATAGCGCGTCATACGGCGTGAATGTAGCAGGCTGGCTCCGCGGGCCGGGAACGAACCGCCCGGGGTCTACCGCGGCCCCAGTGTGGTGGCCGCAGTGCGCGCTCGCGCATTCTCACCCCCTCGCCCGCCCCGACTTGCATGTCATGGCGCTATTGAACGTGCCGCGGCCCGAGCCGGCGAATTCGTGCATGCGACGGCACGGATCGCCAGAGTTCTGCCCTGCGGAGGGCGTGATCCGTTGATCGTTTTCACCACCTGCAAGAATTTGACTGGCTTGGCCGGCCCGCGGGGTTCACCCCCGTTCGATACCGCCGCCACATGCAAGAACGGGGTGCAGCAGACCGGGGTCCGCCCGCAAGCCGGACCCTCCCGACTGCGGGATCACCGCCCCGGGGCGCCTCGGGTGCGGTGATAGATGGCGACCTTGTAGGTGAGCCGTGGCCGGGTCAGCGTCGCGGCGAGATCCGAGCCCGGACGCCCGAACGCCTCGGCCAGGAACGCCGTGGCTGCCTCCAGGGAATCGAACGTCCAGAAGCAGTGCACGACGCGGATTCGGAAGCCGCGTCGGAGGAACGAGCCGCCAGGGCGGCTCCACAGGCCATATTCGGGAACGTTGCCGCGGAGGGTCGAAATGTCGTCGCGGCCGTAGTCGTGAACGACCAGCAGCCTGCCGTCGGGCCGAAGCACCCGATCGGCCTCGGCGATGTCGGCCGGATCCGCACCTCGGAACGACGACCAGAGCGCGACCATCGTGTCCGCCGAAGCGTCAGCGAGATCGAGCTGCAGCGGCGAGCCCCCCGACCCGTGGACCAGACGCGCGCCGGTCGCTTCGATGCGACGTTGGATCGGCCCGTCGCCGCCATCGATGAGGACGACATCCCGATTCGAGACCGGCCCGAGCGCCTCGAGCGCGCGGACGATCTTGCCCTCGGGATCGATCGCCCGGGTAAGACGATCGCCGAGGTCGCCGGCAAGGTCGATCGGAAGGCGCGCCACGGCCGTGGAATCGGCTCGGACTGCCTAGGAAAGCCGAGCGAGGTATCCGGACCGAGCCGGCAGCTCGAGCACCAGGCGTCCGTCGGGGCCGGCATCTGCCACCCGGGCACTCCAGCCGGGGAGTTCCATCCGGGTGGGCGTAATGCCGGGGGCGAGCCACTCGTCGAGCGTCAGGCAGACCGGTTCCGGGCCGGCGTTGACCGCGACGACGAGGCGGCCGCCGTCGTCGGCGCGCTCGAAGGCAACCGCGGAACGGTCAGCTGCCGCGACCCGCAGCGACCCGCGGCGGAGCGCCGGCTCGGCATTGCGCACCGCAAACGCGGCGCGGACGAACGCGAGCAGGTCCACGTCCTGCCGCGCCTCGTCCCAGGGAAACGACCGCCGGCAATCGGGATCGTTGCGGCCCTCCATGCCGATCTCGTCGCCGTAGTAGACGCACGGCGCACCCGGCAGCGTCGCCTGAAGCAGGACCGCCATTCGGTACGCGTCGCGATCGCCCCCCGCCATCGTCAGGAAGCGCGGGGCGTCGTGGCTGTCGAGAAGATTGAGCTGAGATGCCACGACAGCCGGGTCGTAGGCACCGTTGAGCTCCATCACACGTGCCGCGAATCCCGGGCCGTCGAGGCGGCTGGTGTGGGCACCGAACTCGTTGTGCGACCGGATGACCTCCTCGTCAAGAGAGTCGCCGGCCGCGTAGCCCAGGATGGCCTGGGCCAGCGGGTAGTTCATGAGGGCGTCGAAGCGGTCGCCGCGCAGCCAGTCCGGCGCGATGTACCAGATCTCGCCTACCAGGTATGCCTCGGGGTTGGCGGCACGGCAGCGGCGCCGGAATTCCTGCCAGAAGCTTTCGTCATGGATCTCGGCAGGGACGTCGAGGCGCCAGCCATCGGCCCCAAACCGGATCCAGTGTTCGGCGACCGAGAGGAGATATTCGCGGACCATGGGCTCATCGGTGTTGAGCTTGGGAAGCGCTGCGAGGTCCCACCACGCCCGGTAGCCGAGGCGCGCCTGCGACCACGTGCCGTCGCCGGTCGGCGACTCCCGACCGACATGTGGCTCGGACGCGTCCAGACCGTTGCGCCCGGCAGCGCCCGGGTAGGCATCGATCGGCCGGCCGGCGTCAAGCGCGGCCTGGTCGAAATGGAACCAGTGCCGGTAGGGTGACGCGGCGCCATTTTCAAGGACGTGGTGGAAGGGCCAGAAGCCTCGACCGGTGTGATTGAACACGCCGTCGAGGATCACGCGCATCCCCCGCGCGTGCGCCGCATCGAGCAGCTCGCGGAGCGCGTCGTTGCCGCCGAGCAGCGGGTCGACCGTGAAGTAGTCGTAGGTGTGATAGCGGTGATTCGCCGCGGAGGCGAAGACCGGGTTCAGGTAGATCGCGTTGACACCCAGGTCGACGAGGTAGGGCAGGTGCTCGACGATCCCCAGCAGATCTCCTCCCTTGAACCCGAGGACGGTTGGCGGCGTGTCCCACGGTTCGAGCGGACCGGGCTTTTGGACACGTTCGCTCGAAGCGAACCGGTCGGGGAAGATCTGGTAGAAGATGGCGTCTCGGACCCAACTCGGGGTGTCGATCGTCACGCTCGGAAGTGTAGACGGCTGCCGGGGCGCTCCGCCGGGCGCAGGGCCGGCTCCGATGAGGCTCGGGAGGGACGTGGCAAAATCGCGGCCTGGTGGCCACGTTCCGCTCCATGCCCGCGGGGATCGCCGTCTTCCTCGCCTACGCGACGTTGATCCTGATCGCGATCGGGCTCTCCCTTCGCTTCGTGGTCGACCAGGCGATCGACGCGCCGGTCAGCCCGGTCGGCCTCGTGGTGATGGTCCTGCTCGCCTACACGATCTTCACGACGACAATGGTCCTCCAGCGCAAGGAGGCGGCGCGAAACCTCGCACTGGGGCTGAGCTCACTCACGCTGCCGGCGATCCCGCTCCTCCTGGTCTCCGGCCAACCGATTGGAGCGGCGATCATGGCGGTGTTGGCGGCGGGGCTGTTTCGCGGTCTGACCGGGTCGCGCGCACGAGCCTGGCT
>DATCPH010000138.1:0-4681 GCA_036570185.1 Candidatus Limnocylindrales bacterium
AGTTCTCCACCCGCTCGACGACCTTCGACGAGAGCTCCACGAGAGCAAGGTGGTGAGTCTGGAGGGCGAGCGCCAGGTTCGGCAGCCGGCTCGCTGACCAGCCGCCCGACGGCCTCAAACTCCCACCGCGGCCGGGAGGTAGGACACGATGTCCGCATCGTGACCCTTGTGGTGTACGAGTGCGCTCGGAATGAGCCACGCGAGGTGCCGCCCTCCTCGGTAACCTGAACATGCCAGCAGCCCCTCTTCTGGGGCGCTGTCGAGTTCCGATGTCGGACGGGAAGGGGAGCCGTGACTTCGTACCAAGGGCGCCTCGAGTTGACCTGGACCAACAAGCAGCTCCGGCTGCTGGCGCACGAGGACGGCTCATACGAGTGGGTCCCACCCTCGGACTACCGGGTCGCGGAGGTCCGGCTCCTCGACGATGTCGCGACAGTCGGGGCGATCGGCCGGACCCGAGCGGGAGACAACCTCCTGATCCGAGGTGATGCTCTCAACGCGTTACGGAGCTTGGCCAGCCTGCCGGAGTTCGCCCAGGAGTACTTGGGCAAAGTGAAGCTCGCCTACCTCGACCCGCCCTTCAATACGCAGCAGAGCTTCCTTCACTACGACGACGCTCTCGAACACTCGGTCTGGCTCACGATGATGCGCGACCGACTGCTGCAGATCCGAGATTTGCTCGCGCGGGAAGGCTCGCTGTGGGTTCATCTCGACGACGTTGAGCAGGCCTACGCTCGGGTCATGATGGACGAGGTGTTCGGGAGGCCAAACTTCGTCGCGACACTCATCTGGCAGAAGAACTTCTCATCGAAGAACACCGCCCGCCACTTCTCGGTCGACCACGACTACATCCTCGTTTACGCTAAGGATGCCGAGAGTTGGGAGCCGTCCCGCGTTCCACGCACGGCCGCGATGGATGCCCGATATGCAAATCCTGACGACGACCCGCGCGGTCCATGGACATCGGGTGATCTCGCCGCTCGGAACCCGTACAGCGTCGGCAGATACCCGATTACGACTCCATCGGGACGGATCATCCCCGGGCCGCCGAAGGGGAGCTACTGGCGAGTTAGCAACGCGAAACTGGAGTCCCTCGATGCGGATCGGCGGATCTGGTGGGGACCCGATGGCACCGGCGTCCCTCGGATCAAGCGGTTCCTCTCTGAGGTGCGTCAGGGTCGGGTCCCTCAGACCATTTGGCTGCACGCCGAGGCTGGTCACACCCAGGAGGCGAAGAAGGAAATCAAGGCGCTCTTCCCCGGGGTCGAGCCCTTCGCCACCCCGAAGCCTGAACGATTGATGCGTCTGATAATCGATCTTGGCTCGCGACCGGGAGATGTGGTCCTTGACTGCTTCGTCGGTTCTGGGACATCAGCGGCCGTCGCCCACAAGATGGGCCGCCGATGGGTGGCGATCGAGCGCGAAGCCTCGACCGTGAACGACTTTGCCATGCCACGACTGCGCAAGGTTGTCGCCGATGGTGACCCGGGTGGTGTTACAGGTGTGACCGGGTGGGCCGGAGGTGGCGGCTTCCGCTTGCTCGACGTCGCCCCATCGATGTTCGAGTCAGAGGCGGGGCTGGTCTTCCTACAGGGCGCAATGACGAATGGGAAGCTGGCTGAAGCCACCGCTGCGCAGCTTGGCTTCGAGTACGACGCCTTGCCACCGTTCGCTGGCCGAAAGGGACGCACGCGCCTCGCCGTGATCGATGGCGTCGTCAACCAGGCGGTCGTGAGAATCATCGTCGGGGCGCTCGGCGAAGGTGAGCGCGTAGTTGTATGCGGCACCGGCATCGACACCGATGCGCGTCCGGTCCTTCGCGAACTCCGTCCCGGTTCGAGCCTCCGAAAGATCCCCGCGGCGCTGCTCGACGAATACCGCTCATCGCGGCAACTCCGTCTTGAGCTGGCAGCCGTCAGCGAGCGCGCTGTCGATGGAGGCAGCCCTGCGGCCTTCGAGGCCACGACTCCGCGTGGCTGACCTCCGGCTCTTCGAGGACGCGATCGCGGAGATCGCGGCCCGCTTGGACCTGCGGCAGCCGAACACCGAGGCGGTCCAGACGCTCGCGGCCGAGGTGTCGCAGCACTACGACGTCGACGACAAGGGGTCGCCGTTTGAGGCGGTCATCGACTCCGCCACCGGTGTGGGCAAGACGTACATCCTCGCGGGGGCGATGGAGCTGTTCGCGGTTGCCTATGGGGTCCGGGACTTCGTCATCGTGACGCCAGGCAGGACGATCCTCGAGAAGACCCGGGACAACTTCACTCCCGGCCACCCCAAGAGCCTCCTCGGCCCGATGAACGTCCAGCCGGTCGTGCTCACGGCGGATAACTTCAACACGCCGGTCATGCGCTCGGCGATGGACGACGACTCACGGGTCAAGGTCTACCTCTTTACCGTTCAGTCCCTCTTGAAGCCGGAGTCCACGGTCGGCCGCAAGACCCATAAGTTCCAGGAGGGCCTGGGGACGGAGTTCTACGCCCACCTTCAAGCGAGCGAGCAGCTCGTCGTGTTCGCTGACGAGCACCACTGCTACTACGGTCCGGCCTTCTCGAAGGCGGTCCGCGAGCTGGACCCGTGGGTCCTCGTCGGACTGACGGCGACACCCGACAAGAAGACGCCGGCCGACCAGATCATCTTCCGCTATCCCCTCGCTGCCGCGATCGCTGACAAGCTCGTCAAAACCCCGGTCATCGTCGGCCGCCGCGACGACCGCAAGGACCCGCTGACCAAGCTCAGTGACGGCGTCACGCTGCTCGATGCCAAGCGCGATGCGATCGCGGCGTATGCCGAGGCGACGGGGGCGATGCCGGTCAACCCGGTCATGCTCGTCGTCGCCAAAGACATCGCCGACGCCGACGAGTATGGGGCGATCCTTGGCTCCACCGAATTCCACGGCGGACAGTTCGCCGACAGTGTTCTTGTAGTCCACTCGAAGGCCCCTGACCAAGCCCTGGCCGAGCTCGCCGAGGTCGAGGATCTCGCATCTCCGGTCCGCATCATCATCTCGGTCGGGATGCTCAAGGAGGGCTGGGACGTCCGGAACGTCTACGTCATCGCCTCGATGCGATCGAGCGTGTCGGAGATCCTGACCGAGCAGACCCTGGGGCGCGGGATGCGTCTGCCCTTCGGCGCATACACCGGCATCGAGATCCTCGACACCCTCGAGGTCGTCGCCCATGAGCGCTACGAAGAGCTCCTCAAGAAGGCGGGCGTCCTCAACGAGGCCTTCATCGACTTCCGGACCCGAGCCGCCCTCCGGATCAATGCCAAGGGTCAGGAAGTCGTCGTGAGCGAGACGGTCAGGGCGACGACCGCACCGATCATCTCCGCGGACGGAACCGCGCCGGTCGTGGCCGACGCCGAGCCGAACCCGGTCGTCACGACGGTCGAGGAGCGGACGGCTCAGGTCGGCGAGGCGGTGCTCCAGATGCGCCAGCCGATCGCCCCCCGCCCCGATGTCCCGACGATCCAGATCCCCGTGCTCCGGATGTCGGCCGTCGAGAGTGCCTTCAGCCTCGCCGACATCACCGATACCGACCGGTTTCGGAAGTTGGGCGCGTCGCTGGCCGCGAACCCGGCCGGCGAGCTCGCCCGGACGCTGGTCGGCGCCCGCGTTGTCACGGGACCCGATGGCATGAAGCGAACCGAGCTCGTAACGTCTGGCGCGGCCGACCGCGTCCAGTCGATCCCGACCTTGTTCGAGGCCGAGGACCTCCGCACCCAGCTCGTCGAAATGGTGTTGGGCTCTCCGGCGGTTCCAGCGAGGAAGCAGCAGCGGGCCGCCGTGGCACCCCTCATCGACGCGTTCTGGACCGGTCTCGGGTCATCGGCCACCGAGCTCCTCTCGGCGAACCTCGAGCGCGCCGGAGCGCGGCTCGTGCGGCTCGTGGCGGAGGAGCAGCGGCACTACATGGCGGCGCCGTCGTATCAGGAAGTCGTCGAGCTCCGAGGGTTCAACCCCGCGCGGGCGAACGATCGACCCGTGTCGGGCGACCGCTTTGGGCCCTTCAGCAAGGCCGTTGCCTACGACGGCTGGAAGCGCTCCCTGTTCCCGGTCGAATGGTTCGACTCGAGGACCGAGCGCTCGGCCGCGGACGCCATTGACGACGACCCCGGTGTAACCAGCTGGGTCCGGCTCCATATCGGTGAGCTGCCGATCCTGTGGAATTCGGGCGGCCAGCAATACAACCCCGACTTCATCGTCATCGACGTTGACGCGACCCATTGGGTCCTCGAGGTGAAGATGGACAAAGAGATGGCGTCGGAGGACGTCAAGGGCAAGCGCGACGCCGCCCGCCGTTGGGCGAACTACGTCAACGCCGATGAGACCGTCGACGTCCCCTGGCGGTATCTCCTTGTGTCGGAGGCCGACGTCGAGACCGCTCGGGGGTCATGGAGCGCGCTCAAGAAGCTGGGTGGCGAGTAGGGCACGGGGCGGGTCCTCTGGTCGGCGACTGGCGGAGCCTCGGATCCCCCACACCATGGAAGCCTCGTGTCGTCGGATTCGGGCGAGCCTGCTTCAATCGGCCAGCGGCTGACGGCGTGGCGATCACGTCCGAGGCGCAGCAGTCTGGGTCATCGCGCCCGGTGTCCCATCTTCCGGCACCTTCATTGGGCCCGGCTGGCCAGTCGGCCAGCGGCATCCCATCGCCCCTCGAGAGTCCTCCGGGCACACCCG
>DATCPH010000139.1:0-2902 GCA_036570185.1 Candidatus Limnocylindrales bacterium
GGCCGGCAGGTCGAGCTCGGCGAGGGCCCGGGTCGCGTCCGACACGAGGACCTGGCCGCCGTGGCCGGCGGCGGCGATCCGGGCGGCGCGGTTGATGTCGATGCCGACGTAGTCGTCGCCGCCGGCGATGCCCTCGCCCGAATGGAGGCCCATCCGGACGCGAACGACGGCATCGGCCGGCCAGCTCGTGCCGGCCAGCGCGCGCTGGGCCTCGACCGCCGCGGCCACGGCCGAGCGGGCATCGCGAAAGACGACCAGGAACGAATCACCCTGTGTCCCCCGCTCCACCCCGCCGTGCGCGGCGAAGGCCGTTCGCAGCAGGCGGTGGTGCTGCTCGAGCAGGCGGCCGTACGTCGCCGGCCCGAGCTCAGACGCGAGCCGGGTCGAACCCTCGATGTCGGTGAACACGAAGGTGACCGTGCCGGTCGGCAGGGCGTCGGAGCGGCGGCTGGGCTTGGGTCGCGCCTGAGCGGACGCCCCGGCGGGCGATTGCGCGGGCTGGGGAATCACGCCGGGAGTCACCGCGTAAATTCCGCCTCTGCTCGGTATGACATCGCGAGGGCGTACTCGACTGCGTCGTCGAGCGACATGCCGTGCCCTCGCGCCAGCGCTTCCTCGTATCGGTCCGGGCCGAGCGCAGCCGCGATCCGCTCGACGTAACCGGCCCGGGACAGCAGGTCGGCGGCCGAGCGCGGCGGTAGCAACGCGTAAGCGTGCGTGAGCGCTTCGAATGCCCCACGCATCGTGGCAGCGTCTTCCCACAGGCCTGCCTCGGCGGCGAGGATCGCCGTGAACTCCATTACGAACGTGCTGGAGGCGACGTCGCCGATGGTGTGGTTGATCTGGATCGCCTCGCGCCAGTACGGAAGGACCTCGCCGAACTCACCGAGGGCGAACTTCCCCCAACTGAGCGCCGCCAGTGTCAGCGCCTCATAGAAGACGTCGTCGCTCTCGCGGTGTTCGGCGAGGACATCCGACATGATCTTGTAGCCCGTCACCGGATCCCCTGCGATCATGGTCGCGATGCCGCCAAGGCTCGCGACTCGCGCCTGCCCCCGGCGGTCGTTGAGGATCTGATAGAGCCCGCGGGCTTCGTCCAGCATCCGGAGACTCGCTTCCGCGTCGCCGACCTGCCCGATCGAAGATGCGACGTTGAACAGGGCATCGGCCTCGGCATGTTTGTCGCCGAGGAGGCGGGCAAGGGCGAGTTGTTCCTCGTAGACCTCCGTCGCTCGCTTCGCCAGGCCCCGCCAGTACAGCAGTCCGCCGAAGGCTTCGAGGGCCCCGAGCCGGAATGGCGTTTCCTCCAGGCCCGGAATGGCGAACAACGATTCGACCGTTGCCAGCCCTTCCGACCCGTGGCCGCCGAGCTGCCAGTAGCGCCACATCGCGGCCGCGAACCGCTGCCCTGGCTCAGCATCGGCGGTTTCGATCGTCCACTGAATGGCCGCTCGCAGGTTGGCCTGTTCCAGGTCGAGCCGCGCGAGCCAGGCAACCTGCTCCCGGCCCGGAAGGTGCTCCGCCGCCGCTTCGGCCTGACCCAGGTAATGCAGCGCGTGACGCCGGCGGAGCTCGCCGGTTTCGCCGGCCGCCGACAGCCGATCGGCGGCGAACTCGCGGACGGTCTCGAGCATCGTGAACCGCGGTCCCAGACCGATGGCGGAATCCCCCGTCCGATCTTCCGTGAGCGCCCGCGCGAGGCTCTGCTCGACGAGGCGGGCGATGCCGTCCATGACATCGGTCCCGAGCTCTTCGGCCTGCCCGCAGACGGCCTCGGCTGCATCGAGGTCCCAACCGCCGGCGAAGACCGAAAGCCGCGCAAACAGACGGCGGTCGGGCTCCGCGAGGAGGTCGTGGCTCCAGGCGATGGCCCGCTCGATCGTTTGCTGACGGTCGGGCAGGTCTCGGGCGGCCGTCCCAGGCAGCGGCAGGTGGCGAGCGAGCCGTTGCGCGATCGCGGATGGAGTCATGAGATTGACTCGGGCGGCAGCAAGCTCGATCCCGAGTGGCAGCCCGTCGACGCGGCGGCAAATCTCGGCGACCGCCGAGGCGTTCTCGGGGGTCAGGCGGAAGCCGGGCTGGGTGCGCCGCGCGCGATCGACGAACAGCCGGATCGACTCGATGGTCTCGACGATCGAGAGATCCTCGATCGGGTCCGGGCTCCACGGGCCCGGGAGCGGCAGAGGCGCCATCGGGTACTCCTGTTCGGCGGCGATCCGAAGCGGAGATCGGCTCGTTGCCACGACCGTGAGGCCCTCGGACTCACGCAGGAGGCGGCCAACGACCGTGCCGGCGCCCTCGAGCTGCTCGAGGTTGTCCAGAACCAGCAGGAGCGCGCGCTCTCGGAGATGGTCGTGCAAGGTCTCGGCGGGCAGGCGCGTTCCAGCCTCATGAATGCCCAGCGCCGTCACGATCGCCGACGCGACGAGCTCGGGATCGGTGACCGACTCGAGGGCCACGAACCAGACGCCGTCGGGAAAGCGGTCGCGGGCACGCCGCGCGAGCTCGACCGCGATGCTGGTCTTGCCCGTGCCACCGGGCCCGGTGAGGGTCAGCAGGCGGTTGTGCGCGAGGAGCTCCTCGAGCTCGGCCAGCTCGGCCTCGCGGCCAATGAAGCTGGTCAGCCGGACGGGCAGGTTGCCGGGCGCCGCCTCGGCGCTGCGCAGCGGCGGGAACTCGGACGGCAGGCCCTCGACGACGAGCTCGAAGAGGTGCTCGGGCGCGGGCAGGTCCTTCAATCGATGGCGGCCCAGGTCGCGGACGCTCACCCCGGCCGGCAGGTCGAGCTCGGCGAGGGCCCGGGTCGCGTCCGACACGAGGACCTGGCCGCCGTGGCCGGCGGCGGCGATCCGGGCGGCGCGGTTGATGTCGATGCCGACGTAGTCGTCGCCGCCGGCGATGC
>DATCPH010000140.1:0-16879 GCA_036570185.1 Candidatus Limnocylindrales bacterium
CTGATCGCGACGATCGATACGTTCACCCAGAGCTGGAATGCCGGCTCGACCCCCTTCGTCTGGGTAAAGACCGCCGACGAGATCCTCGCCAAGGCGGTCCGCAAGCGCCCAGCCACTTCCGAATCGGGACACTAGGTCGCCTGAGGCGCGACGTTCTGGCTCGAAGATCGGCGAGCCGCCTGCTTAGATCATATGTGCTATATCACCGGCGGTCAGGCGCGGCAATTCATGGGCCATTTTCCTGCGCGCGGGGCTCTCACAACTCTCACAACTCGGCCGTTCCACGGACCGACTGGCGCCCGGATCGTAGGGAAGGGAGAGCCGTGGAGGCGACGGCCCGGAGCGAGCCACTGCTTGGGAAGCAGACACTCTGCCAGCTGAGTTACTCCCGCTCGGGAGGCTTAAGGCGACCAACGCCCGGGCGCATCGGACATTACCACCGCGACCCGTGGGGCCGGCAGTGAGTGTGGGTTCACTCACTGCACTCGGTGTGGAATTGACGATCGTCGAGACCTCAACCTCGCCTTTTCCACCCAGGGCGGCCTATGCGCCACCGCTCATTCTCCTCGCCAGCAACCAGTCCACCGTCCGCGATCGGGCGACCCTGGAACACGCCGCCGACGAATCTGAGGACGCTGACAAGAAAGGCGCCGAGATCCTCGCCCGGTTGACGCGGATCGAAGTGATCCTCACTGAGTGGGCCGGCTCGAAGAGCTGATCGTCGCAATCCGGTCGGAACGACAGGTCCAGCTGTCGGACGTCTTCGTCACCCAGCTGCTTCCGTTCTTCCCCGACCTATGCTCACACAGGGAGAAGACGTGGAGGCCCGAGGCTGGTCGATCTCAGCCATTGCCCGCCATCTCGGGCGCGATCGCAAGACGGTCCGGGCGTACATCGCCGGTCAGCGCTCGCCCGGCGTCCGGCGGCGGACGGCGCCGGATCCGATCGAGCCCTTCGGCGCCTACCTTCGGGCGCGCTTCGCGGACGACCCGCACCTCTGGCTGACGGCGCTCTTCGACGAGGTCACCGCGCTCGGCTACCCGCGCAGCTATCCATCCTTCGTCCGCGGCGTCCGCCAGCACGAGATCCGGCCCCACTGCGAGCGCTGCCGGGGCGTCAAGGGCCGGGCGACGATCGAGATCGAGCATCCGCCGGGCGACGAGATCCAGTGGGACTGGTTCGAGCGCCGCCGCGCGCCGTGGGGCGGCACGGCCTACGTCCTGCTGGGCACGCTGCCGCACTCGAGCCGGGTGCGCGGCGTGATCGCGGGCTCGATGGACCAGGCCCATCTCGTCGAGGCGCTCGACGGCGTGCTCCGCCGGTTGGGCGGCACGGCCCGGGCCTGGCGGACCGATTCGGGAGGCCGGGCCGCCCTACCCATCGAGGAGCACCGCCTTCCGGCCGCTGAAGGCAGACCAGCGCTCGATCGCTATCTGGCAGTACTTCGGGTCGATCTCCATCCCGTAGCAGCGCCGGCCCAGCGTCTCGGCCGCGATGACCGTCGTGCCTGATCCCAGGAACGGGTCGTACACGGCCTCACCCGCCTCGAGGTGGTTCCGGATCGGCGCCTCGAAAAGGGCGACCGGCTTCTGCGCTGGGTGGTCGAACTTCTCCTCGGTCGAGCCGCCCATGATCATCTTCGGGCTGGGAGCGCGCCAGAGCCAGGTCATCGTCGGGCTCGACGTGATCGCGACGGGCAACGACCAGGGTCAGCTCACCCCGATGGTCCGCCAGCTCCAAGGACGCTACGGTCGCGCCCCGGAACGCCCTCCTCGCCGACGCGGGCTTTCAGAAGATCGCCGACATCGATGAGCTGGCCTGTGGCACGACCGAGGGACGTGGCGCGGTACCGCTCGACCTCACGCTCGGTGACGACGTAGGTCTTGCCGATGAGGCGCGCCTGGAGGCGTCCGACCTGGACCTGATGGCGGAGCGTCGAGGCGGCCACCCCGAGTCGGGCGGCAGCCTCCGTGAGCGTCAGCACCGCTCAGTCCTCGGGGGCCGGCAGGTCCTGCGCTGCGTCGTAGGCGATGCGCGCCTCGTCGAGTTCGGCGACCGTGGCCCGCAGCCGCCGGGTGTCCTCGACCCCGTCGCGGAGTGGAGCGCCCGGGACCAGGCTGTTCAGCCGAGTCTCGGCGATCCCGACGTCTCGCTCGGCGTCATCGACTCGAAGCGCCGCCACGGTCAGCGTCTGGAAGTCCGTCGTCTCGGTGGTCATCCCGGTGGCTCCTCTCGTGGCACCCTCGGCGGAGGTCAACAGCATCTACTGGTTCGCGAAGGGTCATTCGTGGCCGATGACCGCAGCGCACCCGATGCACTGGATGTCGTCGAGCTTGGCGTTCGTGTAGGGCCGTTGACATCATAGTAATGGCGAGTCTACTCTCGCAGCAAGCGCTTGCCGGAATGCGCTTGCCATTCGGCTCGTGCCTAGTTGGAGTCACGTCTGTGCACGTGGTACCAGTCGAGCAGCTCGAGCGCGGTCGGGAATCTGCGTGCGCGGATCCAGACGGATGGCGGCGGTGCCGTCGGCACGAAGCAGATCCGCTCGGCGTCGAACACCCCGAGCTTGGCGCAGACCGCGGTGAACCGCTCTGCGAACGTGGTCCAGCTGCCGGTGCCTCCGACGTACGACCGGCCGGTGAGGGCGCCAGTCTGCTCGCGGACGACCGAGACGGCCACTTCGGGGATGGCGACGTCGCGTTCTGACACACCGGCGGGCAGCCTGCCGTGTTCGCCGCCCGCGGAGCCCCAAGTCCCTGACGCAACTATCGGCCCCCTGTTCCACAACTCGGAGTAGCTATGACGCTGAGCCTCAACGGCCTGATCCCGGCGACCATCTTGCCGATGCATGCCGACGGCCGCATCGACGAGACCGCACTGCGGTCCTACATCACCTGGGTCGCCGGCCAGGGACCGGTTGCGTTAGCGATCAACGTCGACACCGGCGAAGGTCCTCATCTCACCCACGACGAGAAGGTGCGCGTCTTGCAGGTCGTGCGGGAAGTGATCGACTTGCCGATCGTCGCCGGCCTCGCCGGGCCCTCGACCGACGCCGCGGTGCGCCAAGCGAAGGACTTCAAGGAGGCCGGCGCTGATGCGCTGTTGGTGTTCCCGATCCCCGCGTACCTGAGCGAGCCGCTCGACGTTCGGGTCCCGGTCGCCTACCACGAAGCCATAGCCGAAGTTGGGCTGCCGATGATTCTGTTCCAGCTGCAGCCTGCGCTCGCCGGGCTGAACTTCGAGCCTGACACGCTGCGGGCGATGGCTTCGGTCGAAGGGGTGGTCGCGATCAAGGAAGCGTCGTTCGACGCTCGTCATTTCGTCGACACCGCCCGCCTGATCGCCGAGTTGCCCCGGCCGATCACGTTCCTGACCGGCAACGACAACTTCATCTTGGAGTCGTTCATGCTCGGTGCAACAGGGGCGCTCATCGGATTCGGCGCAGTGATGACGCGCGAGCAGGTCGACATGATCGACGCCTGGAATGCTGGCCGTATCGATGACGCCAAGGCGCTCGGCCGAAGGGTGCAGCGCCTCGCCGACGTGGTATTCGCGAAGCCGGTCGGCGACTATCGGGTACGGCTCAAGGAGTGCCTGCGGATTCTGGGCGTGCTCGACGCCGCCCATGTGCGCCGCCCGCTGATGCCGCTCGATGACGCCGAGCGGGCCTATCTGGCCAGTGTGCTCACCGAGGTTGGCCTGCTCGAGGAAGCGTCGGCATGAAGTTCGGGGTGTTTCTGCCATCGTTCATGATCCCAGGTCGGGAGCGCAGCCACCCCGACGACGTGCGGCGGTTCGCGCGCCGTGCAGAGGAGCTCGGGTTCGACTCGTTGTGGATCACTGACCACATCATCACGGCCCACCGCTTCTACCGGGTGAGCTGGCTGGACGCCCTCATCACGTTGGCCCACGTTGCGGCCGTGACCGAGGAGGTGAAGCTGGGGACGTCGGTCCTTATCCTGCCGACCCGCCAGCCAGCGGTGCTCGCCAAGCAGGTAGCAACGCTTCACTACCTGTCGGGGCACCGCTACATCTACGGCGTCGGAACGGGGTGGTACGGCCCTGAGTTCGAAGCCTGCGGGGTTCACAAGTCGGAGCGGGGTGCACGCACCGACGAGGTCCTCGACGCGACGATGGCGCTCTTCGCCGGGCCTGACGTCAGGTTCCACGGCAAGTTCTATGACCTCGATGGCGTAACGGTCGAGCCGCACCTTGACCCGCTGCCGCCGCTTTGGGCAGCAGGCGGCAGTCAGCTTCCCCACGAGGCATCACCGGAAGCGTCGACGATGAACCCGAACGTGTTGCGCCGCATCGTGCAAGCCGACGGTTGGATTGCACGGCCGACCTGTCCGCCGGAGTTGATCGAATCGGACCTCCAGCTGATTTCGGCTGCGCGAGCCGGGGCTGGACGGATTGGGCCCTTCACCATCGCCCACGAGAACTTCACCTGGATCGAGGAGAGCGGCACCGCCGACGAGGTTCGCGCTGTGCAGCAGGCACGGTTCGGTGATGTAGTCAGCGACGAGCGGCCTTGGGAGTACATCGACGCGGTCTACATGTCCGGCACCGTCGAGCAGATCCAGACCAAGGTCCAGGCGCGCATCGATGCCGGTGTCGCGTACCTGATGCTCCACACGCTCACCGCCGACCCGGCCCAGCTTGAGCTGATCGCCAAGCATGTCATCGAACCGTTCGGCGGCGCCCGATGAACGTGCCACCGTTCGAGGTCGATGCCACGGCGGCGGCGCTGGTCGTGGTGGACCTGCAGAACGATTTCGTGCGCGTCGGTGCTCCTCAGGAAGTGCCGGCCGCACGCGCGACGCTGGGCAAAGTGGCCGCGCTCGCGGACGCTTGTCGGGCCAAGGGACGCCCGGTCTTCTACACCCGGTACACCGCCGGTCCGGAGGCGACCCACCTCGGCTGGTTCTCGCCTGAGTGCGGCCCGGAGGTGCGGTCCTGCTGGCCGGGCGTGCGCCGCGAATACGGCGACCGCGATGGGCTGCTCGAGGGTCACCAGGTCGTCGACGAGCTAGCACCGCGACCAGGCGATCTGGTTATCGACAAGTTCGGCTACGGGTCCTTCCATGGCACGGTCCTCGAAGACGTGCTCCGGGCCGCGTCGGCTCGTCAGGTATGGCTGGTGGGCACCGTCACCCAGATCTGTGTTGAGGAGACCGCCCGGGAGGGATACCGACGTGGGTTCGAGATGGTCGTCGCCGCCGATGCGGTGTCGTCCTTCGACGATGAACTTCATCGGGCGACGCTGCGCAACCTGGCCGCGAAGTTCGCGTTGGTCACCGACACGGCGACCCTGCGGCGGGCCCTCGACGCCGCGGCCGGGCGAGCGCCACGCGCCCCACCCGTCGGCAAAGACATGCCACCCCCCCATCAGCACCCTACCGAGGAGGAACCATCCAAATGGCTGAACTATCGCGTCGCAGGTTCCTAATTGGCACCGGCGCGCTCGTCGTTGGCGCTGGGAGTATTTCAACGTTTCTGGCTGCCTGCGCTAGCAACTCGAACACGTCGCCCAGTAGTGGCGCCGGGTCATCTTCGGAACCGTTCAAGATCGGGGCGCTCATCCCGATCACCGGCTTCGAGACCCACGTTGGCCAGTCCATGAAAGTAGCGACACAGATCGCTGTTGACGAGATCAATGCCACCGGTGGCATCTTGGGCCGCCAGATCCAACTCATCGTCGAGGACGAGGCTGGAGACCCGGCCATCGGAGTGGACAAGGCGCGCAAGCTCATCCAGCAGGACAAGGTGACGGTGATCATCGGGACGCTCACCAGCTCAGTTCGCGATGCCGTGGTCGACACCACCTCGAAGGCCAAGACGTTGCTCTTCAACCCGACCTACTACGAGGGTGGGTTGTGCCAGAACTACTTCTTCTCGACCGGCGCGCTGCCGAACCAGCAGATCGAACCATTCATCCCGTGGATCTACCAGAACCTCGGCAAGTCGATGTACCTGATCGGGTCCGACTACGTGTGGCCCCGCGGGTCGAATGCGTTCATCAAGGCGTACTTCAAGAAACTTGGTGGCAAGATCGTCGGCGAGGAGTACGTACCGTTCGGCATCACAGACTTTTCCGCGTCGATCAAACGCATCCTGGACGCCAAGCCCGACGTGCTCTACCCGCTGGTCGCCGGCACTGACGGGATCACCTTCTGGAAGCAACTCGGCGGCTACAGCTTCAAGGGCGCCCGGGCATCACACTCGGTCTCGGAGGCCATCGTCCCCGGGTTGGACCCGGCCGTCGCGAAGGGGATCGTGTCCGCCTCGCCGTACTTCATGACGGTCGACAACCCGGTGAACAAGGCGTTTCTCGCCGAATACCACAAGCGCCTCGATGACACCGCATACGTCGACACCTTCGGTGAAGGCCTCTATGACGCCGTGCACCTCATCAACGAAGGTGCCAAGCGGGCGAACAGCCTAGACCTCGTCAAACTGATGGACGGCATCAGAGGCGCCTCGTTCGACGCTCCGCAAGGCAAGATGACAGTCGACCCGGCCACCGGGCAGGCGTCGGTAGCATTCCATATCGCGGAGATCCAGGGCAACACATGGGAGGACTTCAAGATCGTCCAGTCTCAGGCGGGGGTGGCGCCGGCGGCGGACTGCGGGAAGAATCCTCCCGCGGGGTGAACCTGCTCGACCTGCGGCGGACCTTAGGGTGCTAATCACCCTCCTCAACAGCCTCTCGTTGGCCGCGACTTTGGGCCTCGTCGCCATCGGCCTCGCCGTGATCTTCGGAGTGCGCGGGGTGATCAACCTCGCGCACGGCGAGCTGTTCATTCTTGGCGCCTACTCCACGGTGTGGTTCGACTCGCGAGGAATGTCAACCTGGCTGGGCGTGCTGGCCGCCCCGATCGTAGTCGGCGCCATCGGCTGGGTGGTCGAGGGGACGGTGGTGCGGCGACTCTACTCCCGGCCGATCGACACGCTCGTTGCGACGTTTGCCCTGAGCATCATCATCCGCGAGCTCATCAAGCTGACGTTTGGTGCAGGAAACCGAAACATCCCGTTGCCCCTCAGTGGTCAGGTGTCGATCCTGGGCGACTCCTATCCGCAATACCGGGTGATCCTCATGGCGGCCAGCGCCGTCGTGCTCGGCCTGGTCGCGTGGGTGGCGGCACGGACGGAAATCGGCGTGAAGGTGCGGGCAGTGATCCAGAGCCGGTCGATGGCCGAGGCCTTGGGGATCAATGGCCGCGCCATCGACCGCGGTGTGTTCGTGGCAGGAGCGGCGCTCGCCGGGCTCGCCGGGGCGCTGATGGCGCCGCTGATCACCCTGAACCCTGAGGTCGGCCAGACGTTCTTGGCCCAGTCGTTCCTCGTGGTGATCATCGGCGGGATCGGCTCGGTCCCCGCTGCGATCGGCGGTGCGGCCGTTATCGGCGTTGGCGATGGCATGATCTCGGCGCTCATAGAGCCGGTGTACGCGCAGATGCTGCTGTTCACACTCTCGATCATGGTGGTGCGCCTGCGCCCGGCGGGCCTGTTTCGGCCGAGGGCGGCGGTCCGGTGAGCGGCGTGGTCGACTCGCTGCTAGCCCTACGCGCCCCCGCCCCTGGGACACGGCGTCGCAGGCCTTCACGCCAGTTTGCGCTGGACACCGCCGCCTTAGCTGCGGCGCTTGCGGTCCTCTGGCTGGTGCCGCTCGTCCTCGACGGCCGGTCGGTGTCGCTGATGTCACGGTACCTGCTGTTCGGTATCGCGGCCCTGGGCCTGGACCTGCTGTGGGGCAAGGCGGGACTGCTCTCGTTCGGGCACGCTGCGCTGTTCGGCCTGGGCGCCTATGCAAGCGGCCTGGTTCTCGCCAAGACCGACTGGGCGGCGCAACAGCCGCTATCGGTCCTCGTCGGCGTCGCGATACCTGCGCTGTTCGGGCTCGTCGCCGGCGTGGTCTTGTTCTATGGGCGCGTGAAGGGCGTCTACTTCGGCATCGTGACGCTGCTTGCGGCGTTGCTGCTCGAGCAGCTGGCAGGCACGTGGAGCGGGGTGACCGGCGGGTTCAACGGTCTACTCGTTCCGACCGGGCTGACGCTGGGACCGCTCCGCTTGGTCGAACCGAACGAGACCTACTACGGTGTGCTGCTCATCGCCGCGTGTGCATTTGTGCTTACCCGCTGGTTCACCCGCACCCCGTTCGGACTGGCGGTCGAGGCGAGCCGTATGAACGACACCCGGGCCGAAGCACTCGGCTATGACGTCGCCTGGCTACGAGCGGTGACGATGGCGATTGCTGGCGGTCTCGGAGGCCTCGCCGGGGCTTTGTACGCTCCGATCGAAGGGTTCGTCTACCCAGCACAGTTGGGCTTGGCGATGTCGACGGGGTTCATCGTGTGGGTCGCGATCGGTGGCCGAGGAACGCTCGTGGGCGGGTTCATTGGCGCCGTGGTCGTCAACGCCGTCCAGTCCCAGTTGTCGTCACGGGTGCAGGAATATTGGCCATTGATCACCGGAATCGTCCTGCTCACGGTGATCTTGTTCCAACCCGCCGGGATCGTCGGGGCGCTGCGCCGCGCGGGCCGGAGCAGTGATGCTTGACGTCGAACGAGTGTCAATGCATTTCGGCGGGGTGAGTGCCGTCGATGACGTGACCTTGCATGTCGCAACCGGGGAGATCCGCTGCCTGGTCGGCCCCAACGGGGCCGGCAAGACGACGCTGTTCAATCTGATCGCCGGGGCCCTGCGTCCGACGGCGGGATGGATCCGGTTTAAGGGTCGCGACGTAACGGGTCTCAGCCCGCGCCGGCTCAGCAGGCTGGGTGTCGCCCGGAAGTACCAGGCTCCCTCGGTGTTCGATGAGTTCTCCGTGCGGCAGAACCTAAGTGTCGCGCTCGATGGAAAACGACGCCTGCGCGAACTGCTGCGCCACCACCGCGGCGCCGAGGCGCCCATCGCCGGGGCCGCCGCGGAGCTCGGCCTGGGCGACCGCCTCGACGTCCAGGCTGGGCAGCTCGCCCACGGGGAGCGCCAATGGCTCGAGATCGGGATGGTCCTGATCAACCAGCCCGAACTGCTCTTGCTCGACGAGCCGACGGCGGGCATGACACGCGAGGAGACGGTCGCCACCGAAGGACTGGTGCGCCGTATTGCGCAGTCCCGCGGCCTCACGACGATCGTCATCGAGCACGACATCAACTTCGTCCGGGCGCTGGCCGACAAGATCACGGTGTTGTACAAGGGCCGTGTCCTACTCGAAGGTAGCGCCGACGAGGTCGAAGGCGACCCCGAGGTCCGGCGCGTCTACCTGGGCGAAGCGTGATGGGACTCGAGGTGCGCGACTTGCACGGCGGATACGGTCCGGTGCCGGTCGTCCAAGGAGTGAGCTTCGAGGTCGCCGACGGCGAGTCGGTCGCCGTATTGGGCCGCAACGGCAGTGGCAAGACCACTCTGCTGCGAGGTCTGATGGGGTCGCTGCCGCGCTGCACGGGCAGCGTCAACCTCGACGGGCAACCTCTGGCCCCGCTTGCAACCTTCCGCCGCGCCCGGGCTGGGGTCGCCTACGTCCCCCAGGGACGCGACATCTTCCCCGAACTCACCCTAGAGGAGAACCTGCGGTTGGGCCATTTGCCGGCCGGGCGACGGATGTCCCACCCTCTGCCCGAGGACGTCATGGAACACTTCTCTTGGATGCGCGATCGGCTCCACCAGCAGGGCGGCACGCTGTCGGGCGGCCAGCAGCAGATGCTCGCTGTCGCCCGCATGCTCGTTGCCGACCCCAAGATGCTCCTCCTCGACGAGCCCACCGAGGGCCTCGCCCCGGCGGTCGTCCACGACCTCGCTGAGCTGCTTGCCGGGATCGTGGCAACCCGGCGAATTGCGATCCTGGTCGTCGAGCAGAACGCCACGTTCGCACTGCGACTGGCGCGTCGCGGTTACGTGATGGAGAAGGGCCAGATCGTTGCGGCTGGCTCCGCCGCCGAACTTGCCAGCGAAGACATTATCAGCCGCCACCTCACCATCTGAAGGAGTCAGTCTTGGCCACCGAACCCGCAGATGTCCTCATCATCGGCGCCGGCGCCTCCGGCGGTGTCGTGGCCCGGCGACTGGCCGAAGCCGGGTTTCGTGTCGTTTGTCTCGAACAGGGCCTCTGGCACGACCGGGCTGAGTACCGCGGCGCCGAACTGGACTGGGAGCTCACGGCGCGCAAGCAGTGGTCAGGGAGCCCCAATATCCGCGCCCTGCCTGAGGACTACCCGGTCGATGACGGCGACGCTGATGTGTCCCCGCTCATGTTCGCCGGGGTCGGCGGCTCGATGCTGCTTTTCGCGGCGGCGTGGCCGCGGATGCTGCCGTCGGACTTCCGGGTGCTCACGCTCGACGGGCTCGCCGACGACTGGCCGCTCACCTACGACGAGCTGCGCCCGTTCTACGAGCGCAGCGATCGGCAGATGGGCGTCTCCGGGGTGGGCGGCGACCCGGCGTACCCTTTCGGTGAGGATCCGCCGCTGCCGCCGCTGCCGATCGGCCCCGGTGCGCTCAAAGTCGCGCGGGCTCACACCCGGATGGGCTGGCATTGGTGGCCGGAGCCGAACGCGATCCTGTCCGTCCCCCGCGAGGGGCGCCACCCTTGTGTGCAGCGGGGAACGTGCATGCAAGGGTGCCCTGAAGGCGCCAAGGCGTCGACGGACCTGACGCACTGGCCGCACGCCCTCGCCCGCGGCGCTCGTCTGGTCACGGGCGCCCGGGTGCGGCGCCTTGAGACGAACGCCGCCGGGCTGGTCACCGGGGCGCTGTGGCTCGACCGCACCGGCGTCGAACACTTCGAGCGGGCTCGGGTTGTGGTGCTGGCCGCAAACGCAATCGGTACAGCCCGGCTGCTGCTGCTGTCGACCTCCCCGGCTCATCCCGACGGGCTCGCGAACTCCTCAGGACTGGTCGGCCGCCGACTCATGATGCATCCATTTGCAAGCGTGACCGGTCTGTTCGACGAAAGCCTCGAGAGTTGGCAGGGGCACTTCGGCTGTTCCATCGAGTCATTTGAATTCTACGAGACGGACGAACGACGAGGGTTCGTGCGCGGCGCCAAGTGGGGGCTCGCCCCGACCGGCGGACCGATCAACGCAGCCTTGCCGAGCAGGGCGGGAGAGCAGGTGTGGGGCGCTGACCACCATCTCCACGTGCGCGCTCGTCTCGGCCGCGGCGCAAGCTGGGGCCTGTTCGGCGAGGACCTTCCCGACGCATCCAATAGTGTCACCCTGTCCGCGGCGACCACTGACTCGTCAGGGATTCCCGCCCCCAAGCTGCACTACAGGGTGTCGGACAACTCGCGCAGGCTACTGGACTTCCATATCGCAAGGGCGTCGGAATCGCTGCTCGAGGCAGGCGCGCACACGGTCGAGGTCGATCGGCTGATGCGCTATTCGGGGTGGCACCTGCTCGGCACGGCCCGCATGGGCGACCACGCTGCGACCTCGGTCGTGGACCGCTGGAACCAGGCTCACGATGTCCCGAACCTCTACGTCGTCGACGGTAGCTGCTTCGTCACCTCGGGCGGGGTAAATCCGACGTCGACGATCTGCGCGCTCGCATTGCGAGCCGCAGACCACATGGTCGAGACTCGGTTCGACCAGCAGGTCCCGCTATGAACGCCAACGACACGCCGCCGGCGACGCTGCCCGACTTGCTGCTCGCGTTCGACGAGGACCGGCGCGCCACGTTCGCTGCCGTCGCCGACCACCTGATACCAGCAGCACACGGTATGCCATCGGCGGGTGATGTCGTCAGCGACGTCCGGCTCCGGTTCGTGCTCGGCGCCCGCCCCGATCTGATCGAGCCGCTTCGAGCGGCGCTACGCACCGAGATCGGTGACAACCCGACCGCTCGCCTCACGGTGCTCGAACGCGATGAACCGGACCACCATGCCGCACTGCAGCTTGTGGTCGTTGCCGGCTACTACACTGACAAGGGTGTCCGCGAACGGCTCGGCTACCCTGGCCAGGTCGCGAAGCCGGTGAATGCATGGCAGTACCCGGCCTACCTGGGTGAAGGCCTCATCGACCAGGTGCTGGCGCGCGGGCCGATCTGGCGTGACCCTTCGACGGGGCGCCGGGCCGAGGGGAGTTGACGTGCCGTCGCTTCAAGACGTTGCCGCGTTGGCCGGCGTGTCGTCGGCAACGGCGTCGCGGGTTCTGAGCGGGTCGTTGCACCCCGTCGCCGCGCGCACCCGCCAGAAGGTGCTCGATGCCACCAAGGCCCTCGACTTCGAGCCGAATATGCTGGCTCGCGGCCTGGCCCGTAATCGCACCCAGACGGTCGCAGTACTCGTCCACGACATCATGGACGAGTACTTCAGTGAGATCGCCCGAGGTGTCGAGGATGAGGCCTACAGCCATGGCTACGTCGCGCTGATCTGCAACACCGACCGCGATGCGGACAAGGAGCTGTATTACCTCCGAAAGCTACGGGCGATGCATGTCGACGCCATCCTCTTCAGCGCCGGCGGCCTGCGCGAACGGACGCACCGCGGGGAGGTCAACCGGCAGCTCACACAGATCGAGGCAGCCGGCGGGGTCATCGTCCGGCTGGCGCCGCATCCAGGCGGCAAGCCTGACATCGGCTACTCCAACCGTCGGGGTCTAGCCCTGGCTGTCGATCATCTCGTCGCGCTCGGCCACCGCAATATCGGGTTCCTGGCTGGCTCCCCTCGGATCACGACGTCGGCCGAGCGGCTCGCGGCGATGCGACTCGCGCTGGCCAGCCACGGCCTCGAGCTGGCTAAGACGACGATCTTCGATGGCGACTTCAGCCGCGCAGGCGGGGAGCAGGCAGCCGCCAAATTCGTTGACGCCGATTGCGCGGCGACCGCCATGGTGAGCGCCAATGACCAGGCCGCGATCGGGTTCGTGCGCGGGTTGCGTTCCCGCCACGTTGTGGTTCCCGATGATGTGTCGGTCGTCGGCTTCGACGACATCGCTCCCTGCCCGTACGTCGAGCCGCCGCTCACCACGGTGCACGTGCCGCTCTACGAGCTCGGTGTCCAAGGAATGCGGCTTGCATTCGACCTCCTGGTCGGCAAGGACCGCCCCAATCCGCACGAGTTTCCGCTCGAGCTGACCATCCGATCGACCACCGCACCACCACCGCGCCACCGTCGCAAACAAGGAGGAACGCCATGACCGGCCTCGCCACGACCACTCCACCGTCGCAAACAAGGAGGAACGCCATGATCGATCTCGCCGCCAGCACCTGGGTCGAGTCGTATCTTCGGGACTGGCGGCCGGGTTCCGGCGAACTCGCCGATATCCATGAACCGGCTACCGGCCAGACCCTGGCATCGATCACTCAGTCGACACCCGACGACGTCGCACGTGCCGCTGCCGCGGCCTCGGCGGCCCAACCCTCCTGGGCTGAGACCGGCTATGAGGACCGGGCCCGCGTCCTGCGCCGTGTCGCCGATCTCATCGAGACGCACGCCGACGAGATCGCCCTCTGGAACGTTCGCGAGACCGGCGCCGTGCGCGGTAAAGCGGACAACGAGGTATATAACACTCTGAACGAAGTCTTGAACGCAGCAACGATGCCGGCTCAGCCGTACGGATCGCTCGTGCCTTCCGCGCAGTCCGCGCGGCTTTCGATGGCGCGGCGCGTCCCGGTCGGGGTGATTGGCGCGATCACGCCGTGGAACTTCCCGCTCGTGCTCGGGATGCGCATCGTCGCCCCCGCCCTCGCGCTCGGCAACGCGGTCGTGCTCAAGCCCGACCCCCAAACCCCGGTGACGGGCGGCGCGATCTTCGCTGCACTGTTCGCCGAAGCCGGCCTTCCCGACGGGGTGCTGCAGATCGTATGCGGTGGCGGCGACGTCGGCGAAGCGCTGGTGAGCGACCGCTCGGTATCGATGGTGTCGTTCACCGGGTCGACCAGGACGGGCCGACGAGTCGCGCAGTTGGCGGCGAATTCGCTGAAGAAGACGTCACTCGAGCTCGGGGGCAACAACGCCTTCATCGTTCTCGAAGATGCCGATATCGACCTCGCCAGCTCGGCCGGGGCCTGGGGGTCCTTCCTGCACCAGGGCCAGATCTGCCTCACAACTGGCCGCCACCTGGTCCACCAGGAGGTTGCCTCGGCATATGTCGAGGCCCTGGCGGCTCGGGCCAGACAGCTCACCGTCGGCGACCCCTATCGCGCCAACGTGCACCTCGGTCCGCTCATGAATGAGCGTCAGCTCGCCCGCGTCGATGACGTCGTTACGAGGTCAGTGGCGGGCGGCGCCGTCCTGGTCGAGGGTGGAACGCACGACGGGCTGTTCTACCGCCCGACCGTCCTGGAAAAGGTGTCGACCGACCAGCCGGCGTTCACCGACGAGATTTTCGGACCGGTCGCCCCGGTCACGACATTTGCGTCAGACCAGGAAGCAGTTGCCCTGGCGAACCTGAGCGAATACGGGCTTGTGGCCGGAATCCACACCCGGTCGATCTCGCGGGGGCTTGCCATCGCGAACCGGCTCAAGTCCGGGATGGTCCACGTCAATGACCAGACCGTGAACGACGAAGCGATCGTCCCGTTCGGCGGGATGGGCGCGTCGGGGAATGGCGGTCGGTTCGGTGGCGCGGCGAACTTCGAGGAGTTCACTCAGTGGCAATGGGTCACGGTGCGCGACGAGCCCCCGTCGTTTCCGTTCTGAGCGGCTCGTTGCAAACGACGGCCTGCTGCCCCCGGCGACGCCCAGTTGCTCCGCCGGGAGCGTCCTCGCGGAGACGATCGAACAAGTCCGGGAGGCGAGGCCGACGGGTGACCTGACGGTCCGGGCCGACAACCGCTTCCACGGCTACGCGGTCGTGGGGGCCGTCCGCAAGCGGCACGTCCGGTTCAACATCACCGTCCGCCAGTTCGCCGGGGTCCGGCGGCTCATCGAGGCGAACCCGAGAACGCCTGGCCGACGATAGCCGCGACGGTGAGGAGGCGATGGAGACGCTGCTAGAGGATCGGGCGATCGCGCATCGGGACGCCTGGGTGGAGGTGGATCTCGGGGCCGTGGTCGCCAACGCACAGGCGCTTGCCGAGCGGCTCGGCGGCGTCGCGCGTGTCGCCCCGGTGGTCAAGGCCAATGCCTACGGCCACGGCGCCGTCCCGGTTTCTCGCGCGCTGGCCGCAGCTGGCTTTGGGCCCTTCTGCGTCGCGACGGTCGACGAAGCGATTCGACTGCGTGAAGCGGGTCTTGGCGGCGCGATCATCGTCCTCTACGAGCCGCCGCTGCGCGCCCTGCCCGACGCAGCGCAAGCGGGTCTCGACGTGACGCTCGGTGACGCCCGGGCCGTCGAGCTTGTATCCCAGAGCCCGGCCGCCGAACGGGAAGGGCTTCGGCTCCAGCTCAAGATCGACACGGGCATGACTCGCCAGGGTCTCCGGCTCGATGATCTGGAGGCGCTGCGACTTCCCTTACGGGCGCTCGCCCGCTGCGTGCGCGGCATCTGGACCCATTTCGCCGACGGGGCCGATAGAGACCTGACCGACGTTCAGCTGGCGCACTTCGACGACGCGGTCGCGACGCTGCGCAATCTCGGCGTCGAAGCCCCGCGACACGTGGCGGGCTCCGCAGCGGTGCTTGCCGGTCTCGGTCAGCGCTACGAGTTCGCGCGACCGGGCCTGTCGCTGTACGGCGCGATCCCGACCGAGTTCAGCGAGCACATCGGGCCGGCCCCCATCAAGCTGCGGCCCGCCATGGCCGTCCGTGCGCGATCCGTTCGGCTCGCCGACGTGCCCAGCGGCACGGCGGTCGGCTACGGCGGAACGTTCGTGACGGAACGGCCCAGCCGACTCGCCACACTCCCGCTGGGCTACGCCGACGGGTTGCGGCGATCGCTTGGCAATGGGCAGGGTTGCGCGCTCACAGCAGGCAGGCGGGTCCCGATCGTGGGGCGGATCAGCATGGATTCATGCATTGTTGATGTGACGGACATCGACGGCATCGACCACGCCACCGTTTTCACGCTGCTCGGGCCAGACGGTGCCGACGCGATCGCCCTCGAAGAGCTCTCGCAGCGTGCCGGCACGATCCCGCAGGAAATGGCCGTCGGGTTCGATTCTCGGCTGCCATATGCCTACGCGGGGCCGGGAAACGAAAGGGTCGGCGGCGCGTGACACCTGGCCTCCACACCGGGCGAGCCTGAAACCGGGTCGCCGCGCGTCAATGCGCGACGGCATCGATAGTCCGCTTGGCCGCCTCGCGGATGTTCGCCGGGGTATCGAGATCGGGCTCACCTATTTCCAGAGTGGATTACGTCGCGCCCGGTCGCCTCCAATGCTCGGGCTCGCACCGCCGCTTCGCACCCTGTGGGGTGCCATTATCCGGTCGTAAGGCCGACTACGAGCGGGTTCGCGACGGTCGGCCGGTGACCTGACGCCGACCCGACGGGTACGAAAACTCGATCATGCCGCCCTCATGTACTCGTGGACGAGCCCACCGAGGAGATCTCGCCGTTCGATTTCCGTGCCACCGTCGGCCTCTTCGACGGGAGCGAGACCCTCAGGTACCTGAAGCGCCAGTCCCCGATGCGGGCGTCGCCGGTTGTAGTGCTGGACGTAGATCCGAAGGATACGATCGAGATGCCGGGGGCCGAGGATCAGCAGCCAATCCAGGCACTCTGCGCGAAGCGTCGATATCCAGCGTTCGGCGAAGGCGTTCGCGTTCGGTGCCCTGATTGGCGTGCGGATCACCCGGATCCCTTCCGATATGAAGACAGCATCGAAGGAGCGGCAGTACTTGGCGTCTCGGTCGCGAATGAGAAAGCCGATCTGCGTGCGATCCTCGGCGAGGCTCATCACGAGGTTCCTCGCCTGCTGGGTGACGAAGGAGCAGTCGGGGTTGGTCGTGGAGACCGTGACGTGCACGCGCCGTGCCCCGATCTCGATGAAGAACAGG
>DATCPH010000141.1:0-3289 GCA_036570185.1 Candidatus Limnocylindrales bacterium
GCACCGACCTCGCCGCGGTCAGCCAGGACGAGCTCGACGCTGTCGCCGCGGAGCTCAACGGCCGCCCTCGACAAACCCTCGGCTGGTGGTCACCCTCTGAGAAGTTCGCCGAGGCCGTTGCGATGACCGCTTGAGACCGCCACCCATCGTGTCGAGGTCTAACAGGGGCGCGCCGGGCCTGAACGCGGCCGCTCTATTTCCGGTTGGACCCCCTACTAACGGCCCGGCGGTGGTCCGCCAGGCGGACGCAGCGCGTGGCGGGCCAGGAAGGCCGGGGTGCCTGCCACGTCGACCTCGCAGCCGTAGCTGCGTGCCAGCCGCTCCGTGGCTTCAGGGCCGGGCAGCGCGCCGCCCTCGAATAGCGCCAGGGCCTTCTCGAAGAAGCCCTCCAAACCCGCCGGTGACACGATCTCCAGGATCAGCCCTCGTCCGGCGCCGAGGTTCCAGAACCCGTGGCGCACGTCCCGCGGCTTGAACACGAGCGACCCGGCGCCGGCTTCGAACTCGCGATCCCCGATCTCGAACCCGAACTGGCCCTCGAGGATGTAGGAGTACTCGTCCTCGCGGGTGTGAGTGTGCGGGGGCGAGAACCAGCCGGGCTCGACCGGATGGGTCACCAGGGCGAAGCGGTCGCCCGTATCCGCCCCGGAGACCAAGAACCGGTCACCCTGCACGTCGCTGCCCGGCCGGACGGTCCAGCCCTCCTCGGCCTGCAGAACGAGCGGATCGGCTCGATGCCAGACGTCTCCCATCACGTCGTTCCTCCTCCCAGTCGCCTGATCTCAGCCGTGGGCTATCGACATCGCTGGCGCCTGCAACCCATGTCGGGCGAGGAACGCCTCCCGCTCATCGAAGTGCGTCTCTACGCCGCGCTCGGCGACGAGGGCCATGGCCGTGTCGAAGTCCTCGGTTCCGGGCACAGGGCGCAACGTCCCCATCGTGCGGAAGAAGCGCTCGAGCCCCGCGGGCGCGATGACCTCGATGATCCGAGCCGGCTTGTCGGTCGGGTTCCAGAACGCGTGCTTGAGGCCGCGTGGCTTGAGCAGATACTGACCGGCCTGGATCGTCATCTCCTCGCCATCGATCTCGGCGCCGAGCGTCCCATCGAGCACATAGGAGATCTCGTCTTCCTTGCTGTGGGTGTGTGGCAAGGCGAACGCCCCCGCCGGCACGGGGTGCTCCACGATCGAGACCGCCCCACCGGTCCACTCGCCCTCGACCTTGAACTGGACGCCGATTCCGCCCACGAGCGCCATGACGTCGCCGTCTGCCTGACCGATCACGAAGCGCGACATGTCACTCCTCTCCAGGCTTCCGCCGTCCGGTTGCCTGCCAGACGGGCGCCGCTGGTACCGCTCCCGGTCCTTGCGTCGGGGTATACAGGCCTGTAAAGCTATCATCAGGCGCTGACATGTCAATACCTTTCACACCTGTAAAGTGAGGCCATGAGCGAGCGACCTCGCCGAACCGGTGCCCGCGACCGGCAACGGGAACAGACGCGACGCCGGATCGTGGAGGCGGCGGTCGAGCTCCATTCCACCATCGGGCCGTCACGAACGTCGTTCTCGGCGGTGGCCCGGCGGGCCGGTGTCACCCGGCCGACGCTCTACGCCTACTTTCCTGATGAGACTTCCCTGTTCAAGGCCTGCAGCGGACACGCCTTCGCGATCGATCCTCCACCGGATCCGGAGCGCTGGCCCGATGCCGCCGACCCGTGGCAGCGCCTCCGCCTGGCACTGACCGAGATGTACGCGTACTACCGGCGGAACGCCGGGCGGATCGCCAACATCGAACGGGACGCGCCGTTCATGAAGATGCCCGACTTCGGCGGCCGAACGATCCAGAGCGACCGCCGGCTGCTGGCCGAGCGGCTCGGCTCACAGTTCGCCGTGACCGGCCGCGCCCAGGGCCTCGTTCAGGCCGCCGTGCGCCACGCCCTCGAGTTCGGGACCTGGCGGACGCTCACCGAGCCGTACGACCTCTTGGATGCGGACGCAATCGAGCTCATGATGGGTCTGGTCGAGCACGCCGTACCGTCGACGGCTCGAGGCATCCCAGGATGAGACTGGGCCGACCCGCATTCCGCGCGACCCGTCGGCCCGAGGACCGCGGCGAGCGAACTCCTGATGAGATCGCCGGGCCGGCCCCGGCCAGTACTGCCAGCACGAGGACTCGCCTAACCGCCCACGCCGTCCGGCCATCGTGTTGCTATGAACCCCGGAGGGCCACGAAATCGACTCAGGGTGCCACCTCGGGGCGGCCACGAAGACCGCCCGATCGTGGCGTCCTACGAACCCCCGTCAGGCTCGTCGGGCATTTGCGGGCGTCGGTAGCTGTCCGAGTTGGGCCATGAAGTCGAGCTGGTCGAAGTACAGGTGCTCGGAGACGATGAGCCCGTCCCTGACCCGCTGGACGGCCACCTGGCGGAGAGTCACCTGACGGCCCGTTGCCGGGATGTCGCCCGCGGGCGTGCTCAGCGTTCCGGTCTGGGTGCCGCTGAAGTCGCTCTCGGTGACGGCCGCCTCGTCGGTCACGATCTGCTGGCGCGCGCTGACCTGGCCGTCGGGAAACGCCCGCCAGAAGATCTCGATGTAGGCCTTGACTTGATCGCGGCCTCGCAGCGTGATCGCCCCCGGCAGGACGAACTCGATCTCGGGACTCTCGTTGCCGACGACCGCGTCGGCGTCCTTGGCATTGAACGCGGCCAGGTGCCGGTCGGCTGCCTCTTTGGCGGTACCCATGTCGTGCCTCCTTCTAGGTGTGACGGCTGTCGAAACAGGCAGAGGCTACGGTCGCGAGGCCATCGAGCCATCCCCCGAGCGGGGGATTTGTCGGGAATCAGGGGCGGAGCAAGTCATGCTCCATCGCAAAGAGCGCAAGGGCCGCCCGGCTCGAGCAGCCGACCTTCTCGTAGATGTGACGCACGTGGGTCCGGACGGTCTCCTCGGAGATGAACAGCTCCGCCGCGATTTTCCGATTGCCGACCCCTCGGACCGCCAGCCTGAGCACCTCGACTTCCCGGTCGCTCAGCCCGGCCGGCCAGTGCGCGCGTGGTAGGGCGGCCCGCTGACCGGCGGTCGCCAGGACCGCCTCGACCGCATCTCGATCGAGGCGGCCGGCCTCGACGTCGGCCGATAGCTCGCGAGCGGCTTCCGTCGGCGTGAGGGGCTGGCGGTACGGCCGAGGCTCCGTCATCGCGTGGTATGCGTCGGCCGCGGCCAGGACCCGGGCCGGCAGCGGCAGCAAAGCGGCGGGGTCTCCGCGGTGGTAGCCAGAGCCATCGAGGCGT
>DATCPH010000142.1:0-24507 GCA_036570185.1 Candidatus Limnocylindrales bacterium
TTGATGAACGCGGGGAGGCTATCCGCGGCGACCCAGTCACGGACCGACGGCGGCATCAGCAGGAGGGTGTCCTGGTCGTACGGGCGAAACGTCTTGGTGCGCATACCAGATTCTCGCACCCGGGGGACCGTCCCGGAGGCCATTACCGACACACGCTCCTAGGGCCGCTGGCCGCGGACTCGGCGGCTTTCGCCTGCCCAGCCGGAGGACGTGCGGCGACTAGGTGAACGACCGGCCCCTCCGAGAACCGGCTCCCCGGCCAGGATCGGTGACCCGCGGATACCATCCGTCGCCGGCAGTTTCACGGGGTGAACGTGTGGAGCGCGAGGCACTGGCGCCGAGCCCGGATTCGGTCGAGATATTGCACCCGGCGGAACAGCCCGCGCCTTTCTTCGCCTGTGGCCGCGGCTATTTCACTGGATGAAAACGGAAATGCCTCGATGGAGCCCAACGGGGCCGTTACGTTCATGGGATGAAAACCCGAAGCGGTTCGTTGCATCGCACGAAACAAACTGGCACCAGGCGCTGGCCACGGACCTGCCAGGGGATTCGCCACTGGCCGCGGCCGGCCTCAGACGACCCTCAGGCCCAGGATCTGCCGGGCGATCACGAGACGCTGGACCTGGCTTGTCCCTTCGCCGATCTCGGTCAGCTTGGCGTCGCGCAGGAACCGCTCGACCTTGTACTCCTCGACATACCCGTACCCGCCGTGGACCTGGATCGCTGCATTCGTCACGCGTGAGCTGACCTCAGAGGCGAAGAGCTTGGCCTCGGCCGCCAGCAGCGAATAGTCGCGACCCTGGTCCTTGAGCCAGGCGGCCTTCCAGACGAGGTTTCGGGCAGCTTCGATCTCGGTGGCCATGTCGGCGATCATGAACCCGACCCCTTCGAAGGTCCCGATCGGGCGACCGAACTGCTGCCGATCCTTGACGTACGGAATCGCCGCATCGAGCGCGGCCTGGGCCAACCCAAGCGCCAGGGCGCCGATACTGATCCGGCCACCGTCCAGGATCTTGAGGAACATGCGGAAACCCTGACTACGCTCGCCGAGAAGGTTTGCTGCTGGAATTCGGGCCGACTCGAAGTTCAGCTCGCCCGTCGCCGATGCATGCAGTCCCATCTTCTCTTCGAGGCGGCCGATCGAGAAACCAGGCGTGTCAGCCGGGACGATGAACGCGCTGATCTCGGCGTCCCCACGTTCGGTGGTCCCCGTCCGAGCCGTGACCACATACGTGCCGGCCTGGCCGGCGTTGGTGATGAACCGCTTGCCGCCGTCGAGGACCCAGGTGCCGCCCTCGGATCCGTCCTCGAAGCGGGCCGTGGTCCGGGTGCCGCCCGCATCGGAGCCGGCCCCCGGCTCGGTCAGGCCATAGGCCCCGATCACCCGGCCGGATGCCATCGGGACGAGGTAGCGGTCCTTCTGCTCCTTCGTCCCGGCGAGGTGAAGCGGCCCGCAACCGAGGCTGGTGTGGGCGGCCACGATGAGTCCGAGTGAGCCCCAGACCCGGCCGATCTCCTCGATCGCGATGGCGTAGGCGAGGGTGTCCAGCCCGGCCCCGCCTTCGTCCTCGGGGATCGGAATACCGAGCCAGCCCATCTCACCGAGACGCCGGACGACCTCGATCGGAAATCGCCGCGCCCGCTCGTGTTCATCGACGACGGGCGCGACCTCCTTCTCCATGAAGTCGCGGATCGTCTGGCGGAGGAGCGCGTGCTCCGGGGAGAGATCGAAGTCCATCGACCCGAGCGTACCACCGGCCTTTCGCGCGGAACCAGTTGCCCTTCGCGCGGAACCAGTGGCCCTTCGCGCGGAACCAGCGCCCGCCAATGGTCTGCGGTAGCCTTCGCCAATGTTCGAGCACGCTGCTGGGGCCGCTCCGTCGAACCTCCGCCGAGCGATCCTGCTACGGCTCCGTCATGACGGTCCAGCCTCGCCCGACCAGCTCGCGACTGCCCTTGGGGCAAGCCGAACCGGCGTTCTCCAGCAGCTCCGGGCATTGGAGGAAACGCACCTCGTGCAGCGATGGGCCCAGCGCCACGGCGTCGGCCGCCCGCGCCACCTCTATGACGTCACCCCCGACGCCCAGGATCTTTTTCCGACCAATTACGACGGTCTGGCTGCGGGTCTCCTCGCCGCGATCGAGACGATCGGTGGTGGCGATCTGGTCGAGCAGGTCTTCGAGGCCCGCCGGCAGCAGATCGGGACGCGAATCCGGCGAGACCTGGCGCAACGCCTGCGGTCCGGCTCGTCGCTCGTGGACAAGGTTCGCGCCCTTGCCGTCATCCAGGACGCCGACGGCTACCTCAGCAACGCGACGGTGGACCCCGACGGGACGATCCGACTCCGCGAGCACAACTGCGCGATCTTCCACGTCGCCCGCAGCCAACCCGCCGCCTGCGACGCGGAACTGCGATTGTTCACCGAAATTCTCGGTACCGACGTGGTCCGCGAGACCCACATCGCGTCCGGCGATCGATCGTGCACGTACCGAATTGGGTCCTGGGCTGCCGAGGATCCAGGAGTCCCGGTCAGCTGATCGCCGCCTGATCGCCGACCAGGTCGGCCCCAGCGTCGCCCGAGCGACGGCCCCAGCTACGGCCCCCGGTCCGCCCATGTAGCCGGCCGCCGCGGCGGGACGGCGCCCCCAATCGTTCCCACTGCCGGTGACATGTGGGCGCGCCGCGAACCCGCAAGCTGAAATCGAGCGGCCCTGGCCCCCATTTGGCCGCGTTCTCGCCATCTACCGGCTGGCGGGCGGCATCCGCAATGTTTTCGGGACCCTGACCCGCTCTGCTCCGCCCGTCGATCGCATAGCACCGACCGTGGGAACGATTGGCAGATACCAGATGGCCGAAAGCGATCCGATCGGCTTCGCGAGCCAGCCGCGGACAGCACGACCCGGGTCGGGAAAACGCGCCGCGAAGAGTGTCGGGTGATCGGCCACGCGACGTCGCGCGCTGGTCGTCTCGGGCAGGATCAACAAGTTGCCGACGGTGGTGGGGCGCCAACCGAGCAGGTCCGCGACGATCGCCGGGGCAAGGCGCACCTTGACGTCGAACCGCCGCAACATTTCCTCGAGGCTCGCGAGCACCGTCTTGACCTCGATCATGAGGAGGGCCCGGCTTGTTTCGTGCCAGGCGAGCAGATCGATCGAGCCGCGTTCGCCGAACACGGCGAACGAGACTTCGGGTCGAACCTCCCACCCGCAGGCAACGAGCACTTCGGCGGCACGTTCGACAAGTCGACTGTGCCGTTCATCGAGTAGTCGGTCGAGGGCGCCCCCTCGCCAGAGAAGGTCCAGCGAAAGGCGCGCACCCAGGACGCTCGCGACCCTTCGGATGGTCGCGACGCGAGATCCATCCAGGCGCCCGCGCTCGATATCCGAAAGCTCCTGCTGTCTGATCCGCGTTCGTCGGGCCAACATTTGCTGCGTCCATCCGAGTCGCCGCCGCATCGCGCGAATCGCAAGGCCGGCTCGTTGGTCGTCCACCAATCGAATGTTGGCGAGCGCCGGTTATCTGGGACTTACGTGGGGGCAGCCCACCGTCGTGGGGGCAGGCTACGTTCAGGCTTCCTCTCGCTCGACGGTCGTGCGGGAGGCCGGCTCGAGGCGGGGCGCCGGGACGTCTGAGACGTTCGGGACGAACGAGGCGGCCATCGCCGTTGCAGCCGCCGCCTCCTGCTCCTCAACCGAGAGGATGCCCAGTCGACCCAGCTGCGCCATCTCGTCGCGAATGTAGGTCTTGAGCAACTCGGGGCCGTCGGTGTTGATCGTGAAGCGCACGCCGTTGCGCCGGAAGGTATCGAAAATCCAGCGGAACTCGTCCCAGCCCGACACGACCCGGGTGTTGAGGTTCGAGGTCGGACAGATCTCGAGGACGATCCCGCGCTCCTGGATCATGGCCATCGCTCGCGGGTCGTAGGCGGCTTTGACCCCATGCCCGATCCGATCGGGCTCCAGGAGCTCCACGACGCGGGCGACCTCGTCGACGGGTCCGGACTCGCCCGTGTGGACGGTCAGGCCGAGGCCGAAGCGGCGAGCCTGCTGGAAGAGGCGCCGATAGTCGGCAACCCGGAACGTTGCTGACTCGGGCCCGGCGATGTCGATGCCGACGACGCCGCGATCCCGCCAGAAGGTCGCCTTGTCAGCGATAATCTCGTTGAGCTCGTACGAGAACGCCCGGTCCAGGCAGAAGATCAAGCCCGGCTTCACCGGGTACTCGAGTCTGGCCCGGTCCATCCCCCGGACCGCCGCCGCGATGATGTGGTCGAGGTCCTGCTCGCCGCCGCGGTTCCGCTTCATCGGGTTGAAGCGGAGCTCCATGGTCGTGATGTTGTTCTTGCGATACGCGCCCCCGACGACTTCGTAGACGGCGCGCTCGACCGCCAGCGGTGAGCTCTGGATGAGTTCCGTCCAATGGAAGAGCTGGAGGTATCCATCGAACGACTTCGAGCCTTTCGGCCCGACCGTGATGAGTTCCCGGAACTCCCAATAATCCTTGGTCGGAAGCTTGATTCCCTGCGAGTGCGAGATCCCCCACATGATTGCCGGCGTTACGGCACCGCCCAGATGGCAGTGGAGCTCGGCCAGGGGGAGCGAACGCAGGAGCTGACGAGCCATCGTAGCGAGCATACCGCCTCCCGCGCGTGCCCGAGGACGCGAGACTGGCATCGGGGCCTGCCAGCGGGGCGGTTACTCGCCGGCGAGACGTCGCCGGAAGTCGTCGAACGCGGCCGGAGAGGCCGAACCGGTGGGTACCGTAAGCACGCCATCCTGCGGCTGTCCAACGCACACGACGAAGGTCGAGATGTCGTCCTCGCTGACGAGGGTCAGTCGGTACACTCCCGGCTCCCAGGATTGGCCGTCGCCGGGAGCCACGAGCGTCAGGCCGGGCGTCACGGCAGGCGCAAGCGCGGGACGTCGCAGGGAGATCGAGCCGCTGGTGAAGACGCGGCTGAGCCCCGCGTTGACCGGCAGCAGCCCGGTCGGGTGAGCGACGCCGATGATCGGATCGGCGACGTCGATGGTCGCGCCCGATCCGCACGTCTGAACGGGGTCAATTGCGGAGACGGGCCGGCCGTTGGGCGGGATGGGGATTGCCGCGACGCTGCGCACTCCAGCTGCAGCGGGGGCCAGCGCGGCGGTTGGCCCCCAGCCCGCGGTGTCCGCCTTCCCTGCGACGAGACCGAATGAGCCGCCGTGAGGTGCCCAGGCACGAGCCGCGGCCACGAGCGCCGGGGTCTGGGACTCCGGGCCGGGCAGGAGCGTGACCACATACAGGGCATGGCGCACGATGCCACCGGCTTCGAGGTCGACGATCAGCCCGTAGACACCCGCGGGCCACGCGGTGCCCACCGGAGACGCGAACTGGACGATGGAGCGTGGCGCCTCGTCGCGGAAGGTTGCGTGGACGTCGACGAATGAGGGCGAGATCACCTGGTTGCCAATCCCCGCCGGCTCGAGGCGCACCACCCGCGCTCCCGTGATCTCGAGACCTTCCGGCGCAATGACGCCTAGTGCCACGGCTCCGGGCTGGTAGCTCGTCAGCCAGAGCGGATCGAGCGCGGATCCCTGAGCGCCCTGGTCGATCGATGTGGGGTGCGCGTCGAGCCAGGCCGCGCGGTCATCGAAGACAGAAGTCGGCTGGCCGCCGGCAACGGAAATCGCTGGAAGGGTCGAGGGGCGCTCGGAAGAACCGGAGGTAGCTACGGGCTGGCTTGCGACAAACGCGCCGGAATCCACGCCGTTGACGTCAAGGCCGAACGGTGGGTTGGTGGAGGACGCGCCAGGCGTCTCGGACCCGTCGGGCGCCGAGAAAGGGGCCGCTGGCGGCGGTGCGCCCCGAGGGTCGTCCGGGTTCGAGGCGCCCTGGATCAAGGCATCGACGCTCACGATCCCGGCCGCGGTCAGGAGTTCAAACTGATAGCGCCCAGAGGGCCAGGTCAAATCCCAGGCACCGCCTTCGAACGGCGGCCATAGCAAGGGTGGGGCGCCGGGCGCGCGGCCGTCGACCGGGACCGTTTCGAGCCAGGTCGGTGGCCCCAAGCTATTGAACCGCCAGACCCTGACGTCCAGGGGCGCCGTACCGGCGGGAACCGTAAGCCCGAACGCACGGACCGCACTCTCCCCGATCGGAATGGTCGCTGGCGGACCCCCCGGCCGAGCCGCGAACCACCGCTCCTCGAGAAGCGGCGGGCGAAGGTCGAGGCTGGACGGCGGGGCATCAGCGATCACCCGCACACCCCAACCGTCGTGCGTACGCGCCGCGCCGAGCACAAACCCAAGCTCTGCGGCTGCGGGCGGTTCGGGCGGTACCCGGGAGACGGCGACGGGTGCCGGCGACGGCAAACCGCGGACCGGCGAGCTGGCGCCCGACTCGGTGGGGCCTGAGCTCGCCGCGGAGCGGGCTGCCTCGCCCCTCGGCCGGCCCTGGTCATCCCACGGTTTTGCGATCGCGAGAGCGACGACGGCGACGAGCACGATGGCCACGATCGCCGCCGGATCGCGTCCTCGTCGGGAGCGGATGGAGTGGGGCGCGAACTCGACGCCGCTGCCGCCGGCATCGGCCAACGGATCGTCCACCGCGCCTCGGTCCTGCCCGCTTCCGCGATCGGGGTCGACGGACGGCGAGGACCGGGCCATGACCGATCGAGCATAGCCGCTTCGAGCTTCCGGGCGATTTTGGCGTTCGGCCCGCGGTCCCTTCGCGCGCTTCGCTACACTCCGGAGTCAAAGGACCGCGCGCCCGGACCGTGCACCTCGCGTCGACGCCCTGCCCGACCGTCCTCTTGGAACGGCTGATCAGGCACGGCTCCCCGGAGCGGAAGAAACGCACACGGAGGACCCGAAGAAATGATCGCCCCTAGCCGGCGACTCGCCGCGATGTTCGGCGCCGCACTGTTCATGGCCGCAGCCTGTACGTCCGTAGCGACGCCCGCCCCGACGGTTGCCCCGCCGGTCGCGGCCTCAGCCGCCCCCTCCGAAGCACCAGCGAGCGCGGCGCCAGGAAGCGAAGCCCCCTCGGCGTCGCCAGTCGCCTCGATTGTGGCAACAGTCCCCGCTGCTCAGCTCGTGGTACCCACCAGGCTCTCGGTCTGCTCGGACATTCCGTACCCGCCCCTCGAGTACTTCGATGCCGAGGGCTTTCCGACTGGCTCTGACATCGACATCGGCGCGGAGATCGCCCGGCGCCTGGGGCTGACCGAAGCCGTCCAGAACACGGTCTTCGTCACGATCATCGCGGCCCTTGAGGGCGCCAAGTGCGACGTGATCATCAGCGACCAGAACATCACCGCGGACCGCATCAAAAAGGTCGACATGATCCCGTACTTCCAAGCCGGCGAGGCCTTCGTTGTGGCTACCGGCAATCCCAAGGGGATCAACACGACGGACGACCTGTGTGGCAAGACGCTTGCCGCCGAAACCGGGACGGTCGAGGTCGATTACGTCGAGGGCACGCACGACTACGTCGGGAAGGGCCTGTCGGCTGCGTGCACTGCGAAGGGCAAGCCGGCGATCGTCACCAAGCAGTTCGTCCACGACTCAGACGCCGCGCTGGCTCTGCAAGCTGGCCAGGTCGACGTGTACTTCGCAGACTTCCCGGTCGCCGCGAACTATGCGAACAGCCATCCAGAGATCTTCCAGCTTGCGCCGGTCCCGCAGCTCGCCCCGGCCATCGTCGGCATGAGCGTTCTGCCGGATGCTGACCATAAAGACCTCGAGAAGGCGATCCAGACGGCCCTGGTCTCGATGATCAATGACGGCACATACCTCACCATCCTGACGAAGTACAAGGACGAGGCTGGCGCGATTACCGCCGCGCAGGCGATGCAGATCAACAAGCTCACGCTGCCGTAGACAGAACCGCCTGACCCTACCGGCGGGTCGCGTGGCAGTCATTCCGCGATGGCTCCGGCTCAGCCTTTGGCCGGTGGGAGCCATCGCACTACTGGCTATCACCGTGGTCGGCTGCGCGTCGAATACCGGGGCAGGTGCGCGCCTCAACTGGAACTATTTCTTTGACTCGATCTTGCGTCCCGACTCCCAGATTCGGTTCGGGCTTTGGCTGACCGTCTCGATCTCGATCACAAGCCAATTGATCGGCGTTTTCCTCGGGACCATGGCAGCTCTGAGCAAGATGTCGAAGTTGAGATTGCTTCGCTGGCTGGCAAATCTCTACGTCTGGTTCTTTCGAGGCACCCCACTTCTGGTCCAGATCGTTCTCTTGTATTTCGGGCTGAGCGTCGCTCGGATCTACCTCTGGCCAGCAATCAACATCGGCGCGGTCAGCATCGATGGCGCCATCCAGGCCGGCGTCTTCGCGCTCGGCGTGAATGAGGGCGCGTACTTTGCGGAAATCGTTCGGGCAGGCATCCTTGCGATTGACCCAGGCCAGGCGGAGGCCGGCAAGGCGCTGGGGATGACGTACGGCCAGATCATGCGGCGGATCGTGCTGCCCCAGGCCGCTCGAGTGATCGTTCCGCCGTTGGGCAATGAGTTCAACAACATGCTCAAGACGACGTCTCTCCTGGTGACGATCAGCGTCCCGGAGCTTTTCACCATATTCGACCGGAAACAGGGCAACTATTTCGCCCCGTTCGAGTTCTATCTCGCCTGCGCGCTATGGTTCCTGCTTCTGACCACGATCTGGAGCGTGATCCAGGCCTGGATCGAGCGGAAGCTCGCTAAGGGCACGAGTACTGGCGTGGGAGGGCCATCGCTCCGTGAACGACTCTTCGGCGGCGCGCGGAACCCGGCCGACGAGATCGTCCTCGTCAGCGGCGGCCGATAAGCGGGGGGAACATGGTCGAGATCTCGCACGACCTCCTATCGGTAATTGGAGGCGTACCCGCGCCTTCAACGGACATCGTCGTCCAGGCGACCGACGTCAACAAGTGGTTCGGGCGCCTGCACGTTCTGAAGGGCCTCTCGCTGACCGTCATGCGCCAGGAAGTCGTCGTCATCATCGGGCCTTCCGGCTCTGGCAAGACGACCTTCATCCGCTGCATCGACCACCTTGAGAAAATCCAGAAGGGCCGGATCGCCGTCAACGGACACCTGATCGGCTATCGCGAGTTGGCCGACGGGAAGCTTGTTGAGGACAGGGAGAAGAACATCGCGCTGCAGCGCCGCGAGATCGGGATGGTCTTCCAGCGGTTCAACTTGTTCCCGCACATGACGGCCATCGAGAACATCATCGAGGCGCCGATCCACGTTCGGGGCGTCCCCCGCGACGAGGCGATTCGCATCGGACAGGCACTGCTCGAGCGGATCGGGCTTGCCGCCAAGGCCGACACATACCCAGCGCAACTCTCGGGCGGCCAGCAGCAGCGCGTCGCGATCGCACGTGCCCTGGCGATGCGGCCGGCCCTGATGTTGTTCGATGAACCGACGAGCGCGCTGGACCCTGAGATGATCGGGGAGGTCCTCGATGTCATGAAAGAACTCGCTCGCGAGGGGATGACGATGATCGTCGTCAGCCACGAAATGGGCTTTGCGCGTGAGGTCGCCGATCGGGTCGTGATGATCGACGATGGCCAGGTCATCGAAGAAGGCACGCCCGAGCACTTCTTCACGGACCCGCAACACCTGCGGACGAAGAGCTTCCTCTCGAAGATCCTCTAGAGACCGAAGGCCAGCTGCCGGACGATCTCGCCGGACGGCTCGAGGTCGCGCCTCCATTTCCGGGCCCCCGGCCCGCGCTCGAACGTCAACCCATCACGCTCCCGTGCCGCCTCCGGGTGCACTGGCCGCCGGTCGGCGATCGCGTGGCGCAGCCCGAGCTCACGGACCATTCGGTGCGTCGGCGCGGTCGTGGTCTTGTCGAGGTAGGCGCGCCCGGCGTACAGGCGCTCGTAGCGGGGCAGCAGCTCGGGCCAATCGCGGGCCAGGTGATCGAGGAAGTGCTCACGGGTCCCCGGTCGCAGGTACAGGACGTTGGCCCACAGCGAGACGGCGCCGGCGTCGCGGGAAGCCTTGACGACATCCTCGAGGAGGTCGGGCCGATCGGATAGTCCCAGCAGGATCGGCGCCACGCCAACGCCCGCGCGGATCCCCGCATCCACGAGCGTCCGAAGCGCCCGAAGACGTTGGCGCGGCGGTGGAGTGCCCGGTTCGGTGAGTCGCCAGATGTCTGCGTCGAGCGTGGGAACTGAGAATGTCAGCGACACGTCGGCGCGCCGAGCGGCCTCCACCAGGATGTCGAGGTCGCGCACGATCATCGGCCCGCGCGTGATGATGCCGAACGGATTTGACGCCTCGGCGAGAACCTCGAGGCAGCCGCGCGTCAGGCGGTAGCGACCCTCGGCCGGCTGGTACGGATCGGTCGCCGCGCCGATCGCCAGGCTCTCGCCGCGCCACGAGCGCCGAGCGAGCTCCCGCGCAAGGACCTCCGCGACATTCGTCTTGACGCGGATCGAGCGGCCGTAGGCCTCGCCCGACGGTCGATCGGCCCGCCGCTCGAAGGCGCGGACGTAGCAGAAGGTGCAGCGGTGGGCACAGCCCATGTACGGGTTGAGCGACCACTTGAAGGGCATGCCCCGAACGCGGTTGAGCGCGTTCCTGCAGGGTTCCTCGCGATATTCGGGCCGCATGGCTCATAATAGAACATGCGTTCTAGTCGTGCAAGGACAGCCCAGGTGTTTGGCTGGCGACTCCGCGACCAGACGACCGTCAGCCGGCGAGGGCTGCCGGGACCACCTGACCCTGTGTATCGAGGGTCGCCTGGCGGCGCGCCCGCTTGAGCTCGGCGCCCGGGACCTGGTCGCGGGCGTGGTAGCTGGACCGCACGAGTGGCCCTGACTCAACGTGCTTGAAGCCGAGCGCGAGCGCCTCGGACTTCATCTCGGCAAACTCGTCCGGGTGGTAGTAGCGCTGCAGCGGCAGGTGCTGGGCCGACGGCCGGAGATATTGGCCGATCGTGAGGATGTCGCAGTCGACGTCCCGAAGGGCCCGGAACGCGGCCGACAGCTCGTCCCGCGTCTCGCCCAGGCCCACCATGAGCGAGCTCTTGGTGTGGACCATGTGGCCGTACTCGGCGGCGTAGACCTTGGCCCGCTCGAGAACGCTCAGGGTTCGATCCCAGCGGGCACGCTTGCGGACAGGCTTCTGGAGGCGCTCCACGGTTTCGAGGTTGTGGTTGAGGATGTCGGGGCCGGCCTTCATGACGTCTCGGAGCGGGTCCTCCATCCCGTTGAAATCGGGGATCAGGACCTCGACGCCCATCCCCGGGCACGCATCGCGGAGCTGGCGGATCGTGTCGGCGAAGACGTGGGCGCCGCCGTCCGGAAGATCGTCGCGGGCCACCGACGTGACCACGACGTGCTCGAGGCCAAGCGTCGAGAGCGCCTGGGCGACACGCCTCGGCTCATCTTCATCGAACCACGTCGGGCGGCCGGTCTTGACCGCGCAGAATCCACAGGCCCTCGTGCAGGTGTCCCCGAGGATCATGATCGTCGCGGTGCGCTGGTCCCAGCACTCCCCGATGTTCGGGCAGTGGGCCTCCTCGCAGACCGTGTTGAGGTTGAGCCCCCGGAGGAGGCCCTTGAGCTCCGTGTAGTTCGGCCCAGACGGAACCCGGGCTTTGATCCATTCCGGATGGCGGCGAAGTGGCGTCGTGCCTTCGGCGGCCGCCTCGACGAACGCACCGCCGCCGCCCATCGCGATCGAGATCGGGGTCAGGTCGTGCGAACCGTGACGCCCATGGGCCGGGTTGGGATCGAACATCGGCAGCTCGCGCGCCATCAGTACACCGGCGTGTCGGGGCCGATCGATTCCAGCCAAGCTTTGATGTCAGCCACGAAGCGGCCGATCTGGGCCCCGTCGGTGGCTCGGTGGTCGAAGGCGACGGGCAGGTTCATCATCGATCGAACCGCGATGACGTCCCCGCTCGGCGTTTCGAGCACAACCGGGCGTTTGACGATCGCCTCCATGTTGACGATCGCCACCTGGGGCGTATTGACGATCGACTGGCTGGCCACCGACCCGAACCAACCGGTGTTGTTGACCGTGATCGTCCCGCCCTGGATGTCGTCGAGCCGGAGCCGGTTGGCTCGCGCTCGCGCCGCGACGTCGAGGATGGCCTGGTTGAGGCCACTGATCGAAAGCCTGTCGGCGTCGTGGACGATCGGCACGATCAGTCCGTCATCCACGGCCACGGCGATCCCGACGTTGATCCGGCGATGGACCTGGAGTCCGGCTTCCGTCCAGTGGGCGTTGATTCGGGGGTGCTTGCGCAGGGCCTCGACAACGGCCTTGACGATGAACGGCACGTAGCTGAGGGACGACCCAACGCGGGCCTGGTACTCAGCCTTCGCAGCGTCGCGAAGCTTGACCAGCCCGCTGACGTCGACCTCGACCGTCGTGTAGGCGTGGGGCACCGTGGTCTTGCTGCGGACCATGGCCGCGGCGACGCCCTTGCGCATCTGGGTCCAGGGAATGAGTTGCTCGTCCTCGCCGGGGGCGTAGTCGGGGGCCGGCGCTGGGCCCGGAACAGGGGGCGCAGTGGCTCCTTGCGCGGCCGCCGCCCCCGGAGCACTGGAGGGAGTGGCCGAAGGCGCCGGGGCCGAGGGCGCGGCCGCTGCCCCAGCCCCGGCCGACTGGCCGTTGACGGGCTGACCGGTGCGCTGGCTCTCCACGAAGTTGATGACGTCTTCGCGCGTGATCCGGCCGCCACCACCCGTTCCGACGATCTGTGCCGCGGTCAGGGCATGTTCGCGAAGCAGACGGCGTACCGCCGGAGTCATCCTGGCGTCCGGATTGCCCGGCGCCTCCGCGGCGGACGACCCCGTGGTCGCGGCCACGCTCGCGGCCGCGCTCACCGCCGGGCCCTGGGCCGTCGCAGCCGGAGCTTGGGCCGCGCTCACCGCCGGGCCCTGGGCCATCGCAGCCGGAGCCTCGGCCATCGCCGCAGTTCGCTCCGAAACCGGCGCGGAAGATCCATCGCCAGCCGCCGACGCGCCATCCACCGGCGCGGCGGCACGTGCGGGAGCGTCATCGACGGGTCGCTCGTCGGAGCCCGCGGGACCGTGCGCCGACTCTGCCGCGTCCTCGGCCGCAATCGACTCGGTTGGAGCGGCAGCAACGGCTCCGGCTTCGGCCTCCTCGATGATGGCTATCTCGGCCTGGTTCGGAACTGTCGCGCCTTCCTCGACGAGGATCTCGGTGAGCGTCCCCTCGAAGGGCGACGGGACTTCCGCATTGACCTTGTCGGTGATGACCTCGAGCAGGGGCTCGTACTTCGCGACGTGGTCGCCGGGCTTCTTGAGCCACTTGCCGATCGTCCCCTCGGCGACGCTCTCGCCGAGCTGGGGCATCGTCACCTTCGCCACGGTCTGGATCCTCCTCGGTGACGCGACCCAAGGTCGCGTTCGCCAACCTCTATGGGCACGTCGCTAGTGTCGCCCATCGTGGCAACTTCGGCATGGGTCGCTCGCGCCAGGGCGTCGTTTCCGCCAGCTCGCAATCCGAGTCGCGATCTGGGTCATGAGGTAAGCCGTCGATAAGGGCCGACTGCCATCCTCCGCCTTGTGGATGACAGCCGGGTTGGGCAAGTGGTCCGCACCCTGCGGTGGCGGTTGCGGTGGCGACAGATCGACCTATCGGCAGCATCGGGAGTGCCGCAGAGTGTCGTCTCTTTGATCGAGCGCGGGCATCTCGACCATCTGTCGCTCCGTACCATTCGCAACGTGCTTGCCGCCCTCGACGCCAGGACGGCGCTCGACGTGCGGTGGCGCGGGGCCGATCTGGATCGCGTCCTCGATGAGAACCATTCTCAACTCGTCGGTCAGGTCGCCTCGACGCTGCGCCGATTCGGCTGGAACGTTGCCGTCGAGGTCACGTATTCCGAATACGGTGAGCGTGGCTCGATCGACATTCTCGCATTTCACGGAGCCACAGCATCCCTCCTCGTTATCGAGGTCAAGACAGAGATTGCCTCGGTCGAGGAGATGCTGCGACGCCACGACGCGAAGGTCAGGCTTGGTTCAATCATTGGGCGCAAGCAGTTCGGCTGGGTGGCAACGTCGGTATCGCGCCTTCTCGTCCTGCCCGAATCGACGTCGAACCGGGCTCGACTCGCCCGCCACGCATCCACGATCGACCAGGTCATTCCCCTGGGTGGAGTCGAAGTTCGGCGATGGCTCCGAACTCCATCTGGGTCGATCGCCGGACGCTTGTTGTTGCGTCCTAGCGCTGGGGGCGCTGGTAAGCGGAAACCCGGGGGTTCGCACCGGGTTCGGCGGCGTCACCTGAGCGTGAGCCTGCCTCCGAGCAGGCCAAGAAGGGGCCCGGCGTCGCATACCAGCGCCCAGGACGCTAGGACGAGATAAATGCGGCGCGGCCTGATCAGTACGCGGCGAGGGCGTCAGTTCGAGGCGATGACCGTCAGTACGACGCGCTGACCATCAGTACGCGGCGAGCTTGCGGATGCCGTCGGCGATCTTCTCGGGGGAGACCATGAACCAGTCCTCGAGGACGTGGTTGTAGGGAACGCCGGGGACGTCAGGCCCGGCGATCCGGGTGACGGGGCCGTCCAGGTAGTCGAACGCCTCTTCGGCCACGATCGCGGCGATCTCGGCGCCGTAGCCGCCGAAGCGGTTGTCCTCGTAGACGATCAGGCACTTGCCGGTCCGTCGGACCGAGTCGAGGACCGTTTCATTGTCGAGCGGTCGGAGTGTTCGCAGGTCGACGACCTCGACGCTGATGTCCTCTTCGGCAACGGTATCGGCAGCCTCAAGCGCGTAGTGGGCCATGAGGCCATAGGCAATGACCGTGATCTGGGAGCCCGGCCGCGTGATTGCCGCCTTGCCGAGCGGCACCGTCCAGTCGCCGTCGGGCACATCGCCGCGCACCGATCGGTACATCTTCTTGTGCTCGAAGAAGAGCACCGGGTCCTCGTCCCGAACCGCTGATCTCAGCAGGCCCTTGGCGTCGTACGGCGTCGATGGCACGACGACCTTGAGGCCGGGGACGTGGGTGAAGAAGGCCTCCACGGACTGGCTGTGGTAGAGGGCACCGTGCACACCCCCACCGTACGGGGCCCGGACCGTCATCGGGACGCCCACGGCGTTGTTCGAGCGGTAGCGCATCCGGGCGGCTTCGGACACGAGCTGGTTGAACGCGGGGTGGATGAAGTCGGCGAACTGGATCTCGGCGATCGGACGAAGGCCGTTGACGGCGGCGCCGATCGACGCGCCGACGATCATCGACTCGCTGACCGGCGTGTCGATGACGCGGTCGTCGCCGAACTCCGCCCACAGGCCGTCGGTGGCGAGGAAGACGCCGCCCTTCTTGCCCACGTCTTCGCCGAGGACGATGACTGACTCGTCGCGGCGCATCTCTTCCGAGAGGGTTTCGCGGATGGACTCGATGAAGGTCTTGACGGCCATCAGCCCGGCTCGCCCATGGCGCCGTGTGTGCCTCCGGCCGGGCCGGCGGCCGACGTGCCTCCGGCCGGCGCGGCGGTGGCGGCGCCCGGGATGGCGGCTCCGGACGGGGTTGCCTCCGGCGTGCCGCCTTCGGCTTCATGGCCGACGCCCTCCGAGCCGGCTGGCTCCTCTTCGACCGAGTGGCGTTCGCCGAATCCCCATGCCGGTGGGGTTTCCGACGGCCAATCCTCCGCAAAGACCCAGCGCATTCCCGTCGATGGATCCGGATCCGGCTGCGCTTCGGCAAACTCGGTGGCCTCATCGACGATCGCCTTGATCTCATGGCCCAATCGATCCTCGATCGCCTCGTCAAGGACGCCGGCGCTGCGCAGCGACTCGCGAAAGACGGTCAGCGGGTCGCGGCTGCGAAGCCCGGCCAGCTCCTCCTCGGAGCGGTACTTGGTCTGCTGGTCGTCCGAGGAGTGCCCGGTTAGGCGCATCACCTTCGCCTCGATCAGCGTCGGTCCCTCACCCGCGCGTGCACGCTCGACTGCCGTCCGCGCGGCCTGGTAACAGGCAATCACGTCCGAGCCATCGACGATCACGCCCGGGATGCCGTAACCCGAGGCCCGTGCCGCGACATCGGGGAGCGCCAGCTCCTTGCTCGAGGGCACGCTGATGGCATAACCGTTGTTCTCGACGACGAGGACGAACGGCAGCTTGTGGATCGCCGCGAAATTGAGCGCCTCGTGGACGTCGCCCTGGTTCGAGCTCCCCTCGCCCATCGACGTGAGCGCCACCTGGCCCGTCTTGCGGATCTTGGCGGCGAGGGCAATCCCGACCGCGTGGAGGACCTGCGTCGCCACCGGCGAGCTCACCGACAGCAGGTTGTGGGCACGGTCACCGTAGTGTCCGGGCATCTGGCGACCGCCGGATGACGGGTCCGTGGCTTTCGCGTACTGGGCCATGAGGATGTCCCGTGCGCCCATCCCGAACGTGAGGCAGGTCGCGATCGATCGATAGAACGGCGCGATCCAGTCGAAGTCCCTGCGGAGCGCCCATGTGATCCCGACCTGGGCGCCTTCGTGGCCCTGGCCGCTGATCACGAAGGGGATCCGGCCGGACCGATTGAGGATCCACATCCGCTCGTCAACGGCCCGGGCGAGGGCAACGAGCCGGTACATCTCGACGAGATCTTCGTCGCTGAGGCCGGCGGCTTTATCCGCATGAGCGGCCTTTTTCGCCGACGCTCCCTTGATCGGCGCTTTCGCAGACGATCCGTTACCGCGCTTCCTGGTCGGGGCGGTCGGTGGTTTCGCGGGATCCAGTTTCGCGGGAGTCGTCACATTCCGGCTGGTCACGGCCATCGAGGAAGCTGCGCCTCCTTCGCTCTACGGCTCAGCACTCAGAAGTTGATCGACCTGCCATCGACGGCCAGCGCTGCCTCGCCGATGATCTCGGACAGCGTCGGATGCGGATGCGTGGCGGCACCGATCTCCCAGGGCGTTGCATCCAGGTTGAAGGCGAGCGAGGCCTCGGCGACAAGGTCGGTCGCGTGCGGCCCGATGATGTGAATGCCCAGTGTGTCGTCCGTTTCGGCGTGACCGATGACCTTCGCAAAGCCCTCGTACTCGCCGCCGATGATGGCCTTGGCGATCGCCTGGAAGGGCACCTTGCCGACCTTGATCGGGATCCCCTGCTCCTTGCATTGCTGCTCGGTCAGACCGATCGATGCGATCTCTGGCCGGGAATAGGTCGCACGCGGCTGCTTGACGTAGTCGACCTCGTGGGCGTCGTCCCGACCCGCGATCGTGTGCGCGGCCAGGAGACCCTCATGCACCGCGGTGTGGGCCAGCCACAGGCCGCCGATCACGTCACCGACGGCGTAGACATGCGATTCCCGGGTCCGCATCTTGCTGTTGACCTTGATGACGCCTCGATCGATTTCGACTTTGGTGGTCTCGAGGCCGACGTTTTCGATGTTGGCCGCTCGGCCCGTCGCGACAAGCATCATCTCTGCTCGCAGGTCCGTCGGCTCCTTGCCTTCGGGGCCGACCGTGACGCAGATCCCGTCCTTCTCGACCGACACGGCCGCCGTGTCGAAGCGCGCGTTCGTCATGACCGTGATGCCGCGCTTCGTGAAGTTGCGCTCGAGGGTTGCGCTGACGTCCCTGTCCTCGAGGGGAACGATCTGGGGCAGGTATTCGAGCACCGTCACCTTGACCCCGAAGTCGTTGAACATCGAAGCGAACTCGACCCCGACGGCCCCAGCGCCCACGATCACGATGTCCTTGGGGAGCGTGGTCATCTTCAGGACGTCGTCGGAGGTGACGATTCGCTTTCCGTCCGGCGTCAGTCCCGGCAGGCTCTTGACGCGCGAACCAGTGGCGACGATCACATCATTGGCCTGGAGTACCCGCTCCCCTCCCCCCGACGGTGACCCGTCCTCGCCGGCCTGCTTCACGCGGACGGTCTTCGGACCGTCGAGATGTCCGCGCCCCTGGACCCAGGCCACCTTGTTCTTATCGACGAGGGTCTTGAGCCCCGTCCACATCCGCTTCACGACCTGATCCCGGCGCTCCGCAACCCGGGCGTAATCGATGATCGCTTCGCCCGGAAGGTCGAGGCCGAATTCCCTGGCGTGACGAATTCGCTCCGCGAAGGCTGCCGATTCGAGCATGGCCTTTGTGGGGATGCAGCCACGGTGGAGGCACGTCCCGCCCGCTTTGTCCTCGTCGACGAGGGCGACTCGCAGCCCGAGCTGGGAGGCACGGAAGGCGGCCGAATAGCCGCCCATGCCCGCCCCGAGGACGACGAGATCGAAGTCGTTGGACGAGCCGACGGCCATCGGTTGCGATCCTCAGCGAAGGAGGGAGCGCCTCGGACCGGCGACGCGGATCGGCGCGTCGATACCCCGGCTGGGCGGATGGGTCATCAGGGCTCGATGGTACGCGCCACGTCGCGCGGTGCGCAAACGACGAGATGGTGTCCGGGCAAGGGCCGTGGGCATTCGGCGGCGCATCGCCGGCCACGCGTGAGGCTTCTCCGAGCGGTGCTAGACTCCGCTGCCGAAGGCGTCCCATGGACCTTCGCGACGCCGCCCTCCCGGAGGCATCGTGAACGGAACCCTCATCCTCGGCGCCGCGCTCGTCCTGGGTTCCTACCTGTCTGGATCCATACCCATGGGCGTCCTCGTGGCCCGACTCTCCGGCGGCACGGACCCGCGGACGGTTGGATCCGGTCGGACGGGCGGAACAAACGCCCTCCGCGCCCTGGGCCGGGTTCGGGCCGGCGTCGTCGTCGGCGGTGACGTCCTCAAGGGCACAATCCCTGTTCTGATCGCGCGCTGGCTGACGAATGGCGACAGCGTCATCGAGGTTCTCTGCGCGACGGCCGCGGTCCTTGGGGCGGTCTATTCGGTCTTCGTGGGCTTCCGCTCCGGACGCGGTGTCGGTACCGGCGTCGGAACGATGCTCGTCATCCAGCCGATCGCCATCATCCTGGCCGCGCCGGTGTTCTTCGGCGTGATCCTGATCACGCGCTACGTGTCGCTGGGCTCACTCCTCGGGTCGGCGGCGATGTTCCCGGCGATGCTCGTGATCTGGGCCGTCGCGTCCGACGCCGTGCCTCCTGCGTATCTCGCCTGGGCGGCGGTCGGGCCCGCTCTGATCTGGCTGGCCCACGCCGACAACATCGAGCGACTGATCCACGGCAAGGAGCGGAAATTCGACCTGTCGCTCCTCGGCGGACGGCGCACCCGCAGCGGCTAGGACCTGAGTAGCGCGGCTCAGCGGCGTTCCGCTTCTGGCTCACCAGCGCAGGACATGGAACGACCCGGGTCGGCTGACGGCCCGGGTCGGGGTCTCACGCGGTTCCGCGGGCCGGCATCGGCCCGCGTTGAGAGGAGATCAGGCGCCGCGCATGCTCCGGAAGCAGTCGCTGCAGTAAACGGGCTTGCCACTGGTCGGACGGAACGGAACCTGGGCCTCGCGGCCGCAGTTCGAGCACGTCGCGCTGAACATCTCGCGCGGGCCGCGATCACGGGAGGCGTAACCGCCGCCGCCGCCGCCGCCACCGCCACCGCCACCGCCATTGCCGTAACCACCGGCGCTATAGCTGCCACTCGCGCCGTAGCTACCGTAGCTCGACGTGCCCCCGCCGGTCGTGGCGTTTCGGGCGGCCTTGCGACTGGCCCGGCAGGAAGGGCAACGGCGAGGCTCCGTGAAGCCGCGCTGTGCATAAAAGTCCTGCTCCGAGGCGGTGAAGACGAACTCCTGTCCGCAATCCGCACAGGTAAGGGTCTTGTCGTTGTACACGAAAACGAAACTCCTCTCGGTAGCTGCGCGATCCCCCGTGTTCTCGCGTCAGCCGTGAGAGGAGTCCGAGTCGTCGTCGAGCTACGTGTTCTGTGGCCACGAGACGCTTCTCGCGGCGTTACCGGGTGCGAGCTTACGCGATGTTTCCGAGCTTGTATAGCCTGATTTTCATGCAGGAATCAGGTTCGGCGGGCTAGGGCTCGACCCACCCGCGAGCCCGCTGTACCGCTCTCCGCCAGCCTCGATAGAGGCGGTCCCGGCGCTCCGGATCCATGTCTGGCTCGAATCGCCGGTCGAGCGCCCAGTTCGACTCGAGGTCGGCGTTATCGCGCCAGAAGTCGACCGCGAGCCCGGCCAGGTAGGCGGCACCGAGGGCAGTCGTCTCGGACACACGCGGACGCTCCACGGCGGCTCCAAGGATGTCGGCCTGGAACTGGAGAAGGGTGTCGTTGACCGCGGCGCCCCCGTCGACTCTCAAGGTGGCCTCTGCGGTCGGGGGCACGCCCGACGCGGCGATATCGGCGTCCATGGCATCGAGGACGTCGCGGACGCTGAAGGCGATCGACTCGATCGTCGCCCGCGCGATCAGCCGCCCAAACCCCTGTCGCATCGATCACGCTCGTCGCCTGGATGTCCAACTCGGTGCCGGTGATCGTGTCGCGAGCGCGCACGCCGTTCACGCTCCCATCCGACTCGAGCAATCTCGTGACCTTTGCGCGTGTCACGGCGACCGCCCCGGCGGCCGTCGCCGTGCGGAGGACGGCCAGCGCGTAACGCGCGTCGTCCTCGACGCCGTCGTGGTAGACGATCCCCCCACGGAGGCCGTCGCGCCGAAGTCCCGGCGTGTGCTCGAGCGCCGCCTCCACCGATAGGTGCCGTGCGAAACCGCCTTCGTTCCGCGATCCGAGCAGGTCGTAGAGGAGCAGGCCCGACCCATAGAAAACGCGATGGACGACGGGCCACCCGTAGATCGGGAAGAGGAAGGGTTCGAGATGCACCAGGTGGGGAGCCAGGTTGAGCAGCCGCGAACGCTCCGCGAGCGCTTCGAAGACGAGCCCGAACCGAAGGTGCTCGAGGTACCGGAGTCCGCCATGAATCAGGCGCGAGGATCGGCTCGATGTACCCGATGCGACGTCGTCCTGCTCAACCAGCGCCGCGCGCATCCCGCGGCTGGTCGCATCGAGGAGGGCTCCCGAGCCGACGATCCCCCCACCGACGATGACGACATCGAACGTGTCCGACCCGAGGGTGGCGAGATCGGCGCGACGGCGTTCGAGCGGTGGCGTCACGTTGTTCGGCGCACTTCGCGAGTCGAGCGCGTCATTGGGCTGATCCCGGCCGACGCGTGATCTCCCAGAGGACGCCCGCGGTTCCGACCACGAGAACTGCAATCGTGATCGGCGTCCGGATCGCTCGTGACACATCGTTGGTCAGGACGACGACGATGAGGACGGCGACGACAACGACAGCCGCAACGATGAGAACACGCCTCAGGTCGCCCCTGAGGCCTGCCGGCGCACCCTGGCCTGGCGCCGCATCGTGGCTTCCGGTCGCATCCTGGCTCGCCGACGCATCCCGGCCCGCCTGCGCATCCTGGTCAGCCACGATCGGCCTCGGGGGAAATGCCGATGGGCGCGACGAGGACACGGCCGGCGAGGGCCGCGCCGCGACGCGTCAGGAGGCCAGTCTTGGGGCGATGGAACGTGACGGTGAGGTCGGCCCGGACGACAGGTTCCGAGGGCTCTCCCGATGACAGGTCGACGGCCGTCGGAGTATCGACAGCGACGACCGGGATCAACGCCGCGCGGGCCCTGTTGACCATCTCGACCGCGGACCGGATCGGATCTCGGAGGCTGCCCTGAACACCCGTCCCAAGCAGCGCGTCGACGACCACCGAAGCCCGTTCGAGGCCCTGGCCGAGGACGGCCAGGTCCCGCGCGACCGGTGCGTGGAGGCGAGTGACCCTCGGCTGCGCTTCGAGTCGATCCCAGTTTCGGGCCGCCTCGGGGCCTTTCGGTCGACCTTCAGAGGCTACGAAGGCGACCACGACCTGGGCGCCGGCCTGGGCCAGCCGGCGGGCCGCAACAAAGCCATCTCCGCCGTTGTTGCCCGGTCCGCAGAGGATCAGGATCGGGCCGGCAAGCCATCGCCCCTGGTCGACGGCAAGGGCCCGAGTTGCGGCGGCAACCGCGGTGCCGGCGTTCTCCATCAGCCGCTGTGCCGGGGTACCCAGCGCCCGGGCGCGCAGATCCGCGCCGGCCATCTGCTGGGCACCGATCGGGCTGCGCGATGCCGCGGCAGCCCAGCGCCTCCGAAGCCCGCGAAGGTCGAGCGCAAAGAGCTCCGGGTCATCGACTGGCAGGGGCAGGAAGGGCTTCTCGGATCCGTCGGAGTTCGCCGCCCCGCTGGACTGCGAAACGGCGGCGCGCCTTGGGAGCGTGGCGCCGTTCGGCCGCGCGGAGGCTCCCGGCTTCGACGCCTTGCCTGGCTTCGGCACCGTGCTGGCTCTTGGCGCTGCCTGCGGAGTCCCCATCGGACCCGAAGCGTAGCCGAGCCATGTCAGTGACGCGACATGCTGGCTTCGGCCGGCGCGGGCGGGCGCCTGGCCCCTTCAGGCAATCGATTCCGCTGCCAGCGCCCGATCGTGCCTCAAGCGTGCCTGAAGGCGGTGCCAACCAGGAGAGACCAGTCTGTCGCGTGTGTGCCACCGGCTGTCAATGGGGACTCCGCAGCCCTTCGCCCGAGCTTGTGGTCGTGTTCGACCCAATTCCGACGGTGGGAGCGGAATCCCCCAGCATTAGCGCAACGCCCCGTGGAAAGAGGCAGCCGCCCTACCGCCGGACCAGCGACCGAAAGCCGGGCGTGCTCGAGAGATATGCGCGCCACCGTCTCATCTCAGCGCGGCAGCCTCAACGGATACAGTCGGCCGCGTCGAGGGTCGATCCATCCAACTGCCGGGCGCGAGGGCGGCATCGAATCGCTCGAAAGCGATCGAATCCAAGCCACGGACGAGCCCGGGAATCGTGCGCGAACGACTTCCGGGTACGCCATGACGAGGCGGCGGTTGGCAACGTTGTCCACCAGGAGCCAACCAACCCCGAGGCGATATGGTCCGTTGTCGGCTCCCGCGAGGATCGCCAGTCGCTCGATCTCGGCAGCCTTACCCCGGATCCACCGAAGCTCGGACTGGCGACGGCGATTCACGAGCGAAATGGCCTGTCGATCATCTGGCGGGACCGTCGTCAGGGTCATCGCTGGTACGAATGCAGTCGGCGCCGACGTGCGAGGCTCACGGATCCGCTTGAACGGGCGCAGCCGCCGAATTCCGGGCAGGCTTGCGCCCGCCCCCCGAGGTGGCCGACCGTGCTGACCGGATGTCAGGCCAGGAGCGGGATCGCCCGGAGTCGCGCCAGGGCAGTGCTCCAGCCGACCGCCCAGGGCCAGTGAGCAGGCAGGTGGAGGCTCAGCCGGCGGGCCGAGCGGGTGAGCCGGCCGGCAAGGGCGAACAGCCGCCGGCGCAACGTCTTGGTCGTGACGATGCCCTCACCCAGACCGATCCGGGCGGTCCAGCGGGCGAGGTTGTGGGCGAGGACCTGGACGGCCAGCCAGGCGCCGTTGGCCGGGAACCTGCCCGAGGGCAGGTGGTTGAGCGCCACGCCGTACTTGAGGTCGCGGATCGCGTTCTCGATCTCGGCATGGCGGCGGTGGTCGGCCTCGAGCTCGAGCGTCTCGCCGTCGCGGTCGGTGATGAAGGCGTGGAAGTCATACAGGGTCAGGAGGGCGAGCTGGGAGCCTGGCGTCGGGCGGACGCGCCGGACGATGAGCCGGACCGGCGCCGCATCGGGCTGGTCGGCGAACGGGGTGTACGTCGTCTCGGCCACGTCGGCACCCCCATCGATCCAGTACGGGATCGCCGTCCAGGCATCGTCGGGGATGGCCTCGATCAGGTGGCGGACCCCGGCGTGCTGGCGGATCGTGATGGAGAAGCGGACCTTCATCGCCCGGCAGACCGCGACCACCGCGTGCGCATAGAAGCCGCTGTCGGCGCGGACCGTCAGCTGGCCGCTGGCGCCCGCGTCGCGGACCCGGCCGATCGTCTCGCGCAGGAAGTGGGCGGCCCCGCGGGCGGTGTTCGCCCGGCCCTCGCGCAGGCGGGCCATGAGGACGTCACCGGTTCCGGCCGCGATCGCGAGCAGCGGGTGATAGCCGCGGACATGGGTGTACGTGTGGTGCCGGGCGCCGTCCTTCTTGAGGCCGTACGTCTCGCAGATCGTCGAGTCGAGATCGATCGTGAACGGGGCCGAGCCGGGACCGGCGCCCGCCGCCCAGGCTCGGGCCAGGAGCTCGCGGCTGACCCGGTCAAGCTGGCGGACGTGGCCCCAGCGGAAGCTGCGCAGGAACGTGCCGAGGGTTGACGCGGCCTTGACGCTGAAGCCCAGGACCCGCGCGGTGCCGCCGGCGCGCAGGGCGTCCGCGTCGTCGATGCAGTCACCACCCGCGAGCGCGGACATGACGAGCGTGCAGAGCTTGTCGCCGGCGTTCGCCCGGCCGGCCCGATCGCCCAGACTGACGTGCTCGTCAACGAGACCGCGGATGTCGAGATGGGCGGCGAGCGTGGCCGGCAAAAGGAGCCCCGCGTCGGCCACCAGATGGTCGTCGTCAAAGGCCGTGTCAAGCCGGTCGAGGCTGTGCGATGATCGCATCAATCAGGTGCTCCTCTCCTGGGCTCGATGGGTGTTTCTCAACGCCATCTTCCCAGTTCAGATGGGCACCTGATTCGGTCTTTGCGCAGCCTCAGCGGGCCGAAGGCTCGGTGGATCGGGG
>DATCPH010000143.1:0-3951 GCA_036570185.1 Candidatus Limnocylindrales bacterium
CGCAGTTCATCGAGAATGCCGGTCGTCCCCGCTGAGCGTCCGCGGAAGGCCCAGGCGCTCCAGCTCGCCAGACGGTGCCGCGCTTCGGCGAGGAGCTCGTCCGTCCACTCCCAGTCGTCGCGGTAGCGCTGCGAGAGCACAGCGAGCCGGATCGCCCGCGCGTCGACGCCGGAGTCGACGAGCGATGAGACGAGCACGAGGTTGCCGAGGGACTTGCTCATCTTCTCGCCGCGGTAGGCGACGAGCCCGGTGTGCGAGTACAGGTTTGCGAGCGGACGCCCGGTCAGGGCAGCCGTGTGGCCCGCGCTGAACTCGTGGTGCGGGAACACGAGGTCTGAACCACCGCCGTTCACCGTGAGCGGCACGTCGAGGAACTCCTGAAAACCTAGGCGATTTTCGTCCGTGCTCCGGGGTCGTGAAACACTGTTGTCACACCCCCCGGAGTGTTCGCCTGACACTCCCCGATTCAGTCGGCGCGGGACGTCGATCTGAGCACAGAGATTGGCTCGCGGGCCCGATTCGGATCGTCGGACTCTGGATCAGGAGATCGAAGGTTCGAATCCTTCCTCGCCAGCCAACACCACACCATCTGGTAGCAACTTGACCGAACTCGGCGCGTGGGGACAAGTTCCCATCCGCCCGTCGGCCGTTTTGGCAGCCCTCGACCGCGGCTCTATGCTCATAACAATCCGGCGCCGGCGTTGGACCCGGTGTCGACTCTGCAGTCGGAGGATCGGACGATGGGAAAGAACCAATGGGTCGTTCCTCACGGCGATGGCTGGGCCCAGCGCGGCGAAGGGAATGATCGCGTCACGCGCAAATTCGAGCGGCAAGAGGACGCGATCAAGGCGGCGCGCGAGACGGCCCGACGCCAACGAAGCGAGATGATCATCCAGGGCGAGGACGGTCAAATCCGCGAACGGAACTCTTATGGAAACGATCCGAACCCGCCGAAGGGCTGAGTCCGATCATGGGCTCGATGCGCGCCCTTGATGGTCAGATGCCTAAAGCGTGATCCAGGCTTGGCCTGGCGGTCGGCATCTGGCATCTGACGACCAGAGCCATCGCGTTGTTCGGCTTCTTGCCGTCGTTGGCCCGGCGTTTCGCTCGGTAATCCTGGTCGAGGTCGCCTCGCGGACTCGCCAAGAGGCTGCATTCGGGGTGCCACTTGGACAGCCCTGAGACGTGGAGACCTGGATGCTGAAGCCGCTCCAGGATGGGCGTTTCGTGGCTGGCTTGCGCCAGTCCGAGGGGCTGTCGGCGTCTCGCCCGATCACGGCCACCCGGCGGAGCGTCAGCCGGAAAAGCCGGAGGCTTTTGCTGCGAGGCGCCTTGGCTGCGCGTCATAGGACCGCGTTGATGCCGAGGTGGACGAGGTTATCGAGGATAGATTGCCGGGTGCGTGCAAGGAATCCCGTGCCGGAGCCGTCCACCATGGTGCGCTGCTTGCCCACACTTGGTTATGCGAGATTCGGTGACATGCCTAGCGTTGACTGGCCGGAGGAGAGGACGCTCATGAGACTCAAGGGACAGGGATCCAACACGGGGCTGCTGCTCCTGGGGATCATCGTGGTCGTCGCAGTCGCCGCATTGGCGTACTTCCTCGTGATCGCGCCGCGTTAGCAAGGAGACCGTCGTGCGCAAGGGCAAGTCGATCATCGGCAAAGACGTGCTGTCCCTCGAGGACGGCGTCAAGCTCGAAACCGTCAGCGATATCGTCATCGATCCCGAGGGTCGGCGCGTCGTCGCGATCATCGTGACCGAGGGCGGGTTCATGTCGAGCTCGAAGGTCGTTCCGACCGACGAGGTGACGAGCTACGGCAAGGATGCCGTCGTCGTTCGCAGCAAGGCATCGGTGGTCTCGGTGTCCGACAATCCCGAGCTGCGCGCCATGGTCGATCATGACGAGAAGATCCTTGGCAAGAAGGTCTTCACCAACAGTGGCGACGACCAAGGTTCGATCAGCGACATCTACTTCGATGAGGCGACGGGCGCGGTCGTCGGATACGAGGTGTCCGGCGGCCTACTCGGGGATGCGGCCAAGGGCACCTCGTACCTGGGCACTGACGAGATCATCTCGATGGGCCGGGATGTCATCTATGTCCGGCCTGAAACGGCTGCCGCGCTCGAGGCCCAGGTCGGCGGTATCCAGGGCGCGCTCGAGGGGGCTGGCGACAAGCTTGGCCAGGCATCGGACACGGCCACCCAAAAGCTCAAGAATGCCCAAACTGATCGCGGCAATGGCTCGCCCCAACCGCGGCCGGAGGATGCCCTCGTCGGCAAGCGCACGGGGTCCGATGTCGAATCCGATCAGGGCTCGGTCATCGTGCCAAAGGGCCGCACGATCCGCCAGACGGATGTCACGGCGGCCAAGGACGCTGGGAAGCTGGCTGCGCTGACCGCATCGGCGGCGGCGGGCACGGCCCAGGCCGTCGGCGCGAACGCATCCGACGCGCTTGGCGGGGTCGGCGACTCGGCGGCCAATCTGTGGGACCAGTTCACGGCCAAGATCGGGGACGTGACCGACGCCACCGGAAAGCGAGCCGACGAGGAACAGACGAAGAAGCGGCTGAGCGACATCACCGATGCGGTCGGTCGACCGGTCACCAAGGTGATCCTCGACCGAGAGGATAACGTCGTCCTCAACCTCGGGGACATCATCACCCACCAAGCCATCCAGCGCGCCCATGAGGCGGGCGGTCTCGACAGCCTGCTTGCCTCTACCTACAAGGGCACCGTGGAGTTCAGCAAGGAGGAGATGCGTGCGCCGGCACAAGCCAAGGCGCAGGCTACCGTCGAAAAGGCGACCGGCGGTGCGGTCATCGTCGAAGAGCTGGAAAGCAAGGTTCAGGACGCTCAGCAGGAGCGCGAGGCCGAGAAGGATCGGAAGAAGCGGGAAGCCGACACTGCTCGTGAGGCGCGCAAGACCGAGCGTGAAGGCCGCGCAACGGAGCGGGAGGTTGACAAAGCCGCTCGCGATTCCTCTGAGCCCGCCCCCGAACCGTCACGATCCATCCCGGCAACCCCATCGGAGAAACGTCCGCGCTAGAACCGGCTGGGAGAGCACGTCAGCATGACTCGACGCTTGCCGGCTAGAGGGAGCAGTTTCGAACGACCGGTTCCTGACGATCCGGGTGACGCCGGCCGCTTCTGACCGACCCAACGCGCAGCAGCTAGTGCCTCATGCCGCAATGTCGGGTAGCGAATGATGGACCTCGGCATTGAGGCGCCAGGCCTTGGCGGGGCGAGCGTTGCGGTTATGCCAGCGCAGGTACGCCCGGATCGCGGCGTCCTGGTCGGCATGGCTCGGATAGTCGGAGCCCTTGAGGGCGAACGAGCGGAGGGCCTGGAACTGGCACTCGATGAGGTTCAGCCAGCTCGAGTAGGTCGGGGTGAAGACGAGCTCGATGTCGTGCTCGGCGACCCACGCCCCGAGTTCGGTCTTGTGGTGCGGGCTGAAGTTGTCGAGGACGACGATGAGATGCTCGCTGAAGCGAGCCCGGAGCGAGCGCAGGAGCTCCCGGATCTCGCGCCAGGTCTTGCGCTCGTGCAGATGGCCGTACAGCGCGCCGGTGGCGGGATGCCGGCTCGCCGTCCAACAGCGGGGGTCGCGGCGTCGGCTCGCGAGGCTCCGCCGGGAAACGCCTGTCCGACGCGCGAGCCGGTCAACAGGTCGCGCTCGACCTGGAGACGCATCCGGTAGAGCACCTCCCACTCGTCGTAGTCGACGTCCAGCGATGCCAGGACGCCATCGATCAAATCAAGCTCGCGGGCCACAGCCTGGGGAAGGACCGGCTTTCCATCGGCATCGCTCGTGGGGATCGGAAACCCGGATTCGATCATGCGGCGAGGCCGTGGTACTCGTGGATGAGTCCGCCGAGCAGGTCCCGGCGGCGAACGTCGCGCGGGCTGACCTGGATCGGCTCTGCGGCCGCTGCGAGCGGTGGAGTG
>DATCPH010000144.1:0-37824 GCA_036570185.1 Candidatus Limnocylindrales bacterium
TACTTGGACTATGCGATGAGCGTCATCGTCGCCCGGGCCCTGCCCGACGTCCGTGATGGCCTGAAGCCGGTCCATCGCCGGATCCTCTACACGATGGGCGAGATGGGCCTCTCGGCCACGAGTTCGTTCCGGAAGTGCGCGGCCATCGTCGGCGAGGTCATGGGCAAGTACCACCCGCATGGCGATGTGGCGCTCTACGACGCGCTGGTCCGTCTCGCCCAGGACTTCTCGATGCGCTACCCGCTCGTCGACGGCCAAGGGAACTTCGGCTCGGTGGATGGCGACTCGCCGGCGGCGATGCGCTACACGGAAGCGCGTCTGACCGCGATCTCGGCCGAGATGCTGGCGGATATCGACAAGGAGACCGTCGACTTCGTCGACAACTACGACGGCACCCAGAAGGAGCCGTCGGTCCTTCCGGCGAAGCTGCCGAACCTCCTCGTCAACGGCTCATCGGGGATCGCCGTCGGGATGGCGACCAACATCCCGCCGCACAACCTGAGCGAGATCGCCGATGCAACGATTGCCCTGATCGACGACCCCGACATCACGACCGACGACCTCTGCCAGCATGTCCAGGGCCCCGACTTCCCGACGGGCGGCACGATCTTCCGCTTCGAGCAGCAGCGGAACTCGATCACGGGCGAATGGGAGACCGTCGACGCGATTCGCCAGATGTACGCGCACGGCCGTGGCCGCGTGTACATGCGCGCCCAGGTCGCCTTCGAGGAGGTCCGCGGCGACCGCATGGCGATCATCGTCACGGAGCTGCCGTACCAGGTGAACAAGGCCACCCTTCTGGAGAAGATGGCGGACCTGGTCAAGGACAAGCGGGTCGAGGGCATCGCCGACCTGCGCGATGAATCGGATCGCGACGGGATGCGGATCTACATCGAGCTGAAGCGGGACACGAATCCGCACAAGGTCCTCAACAACCTCCTGAAGCACACGCCAATGTCGCTGGCCTTCAACATGAACATGCTGGCCCTCGTGGACGGCCAGCCCCAGACGCTGCCGCTGAAGTCGGTCCTCCAGCATCACGTCGACCACCGACGCGAGATCGTCCGCCGCCGGACCGAATTCGACCTGGCGAAGGCGCGCGCCCGGGCGCACATCCTCGAAGGCCTCAAGAAGGCGCTCGACAATCTGGATGCGGTGATCCAGACGATCCGCGAGTCGGCCGACGTTGAGACCGCCCGGACGAGCCTGATGACCCGCTTCGAGCTCTCGGAACTCCAGGCCCAGGCCATTCTTGACATGCGCCTGGCCCGTCTTGCGGCCCTCGAGCGCAAGAAGATCGAGGATGAGTACCTCGAGATCATCAAGCTCATCGCCGAGCTCGAGGACATCCTCGCGAACCCGGCACGCGTCCTCGGGATCATCAAGGACGAGCTGCTCGACCTGAAGAAGCGCTATGGCGGCGAACGCCGAACGCGCGTCGCCGACGACGCCAATCGGGAGATGACGGACGAAGACCTCATTGCCGACGAGGACGTCGTCATCACGATCTCAGGTCGCGGCTACGTCAAGCGCCAACCGGTGGCGACCTACCGTCGCCAGCACCGCGGGGGCAAGGGGATCATCGGACACGTGACCCGCGAGGAAGACGCCGTTGAGCACCTCCTCGTCGCGAACACCCACGACTGGGCCCTCTTCTTCACGAACCGCGGCCGTGTCTTCAGCACCAAGGTCCACGAGATCCCGGACGCGAGCCGCCAGGCAAAGGGAATCCCGATCATCAACCTGCCGGGAATCCAGGTCGACGCCGGTGAGGTCCCGATGGCCACGATCACGCTGTCGGGCTTCGAGGCGGGGTCCTTCCTGGTCATGGCAACGCGCAAGGGCATCATCAAGAAGACCCCCCTCGAGCAGTTCGAGAAGGTGCGCTCGAGTGGCATCATCGCGATCACCCTCGATGACGACGACGAGCTCGCGTGGGTCGACGTGGCGAGCGGCCACGACGACGTGATCATCGCCACGGCCCTCGGCAAGATCGCGCGCTTCCACGAGACCGAGGTTCGACCAATGGGCCGCCCCGCCGCAGGCGTGATCGGCATCCGGCTCGCCCGAAAGGGAGACGCGGTCATCTCGATGAGCGTCGTCCAGCCTGACGCCGACCTCCTCGTCCTCACGGAGACGGGCTACGGCAAGCGCGTCCCGCTGACGGAGTTCCGGGTCAAGCACCGCGGCGGCCAGGGCGTCCAGCTGATCGCCCTCGAAGGTCGCAAGACCGGCGACGTGGCGGCGGTCCAGCAGGTCACTGAGGCCGACGAAGAGCTGTTCCTGATCAGCTCCGGTGGCCAGGTCATCCGCACCGAGACGAACTCGATCAACCGTTACAGCTCCGGGGCTCGCGGGGTCATCGTGATGCGCCTTGCCGAGGGCGACAAGGTCGTCGCGATCAACGCCTTCAGGGCCGGACTGGCGGAGCGCGAGACCATCGACGACAATGGCGGCCCCGGTGCGGGCGGTGGCGGGCCTGATGGATCGGACGGATCCGGCGGATCTGGCGGATCCAGCGGCTCCGGCAGGTCGAGGCCGAGCGTGCCAGGGGGCGGCGCGTGACGTCGGCGGGCTGACATCATGCCGTCGTGACGCGCTTCGCGGACCCGGAGGCGGCGGTGTACGCAGACCAGTTCGAGATCTACCACGGCAACGCCAACCCGGACCTTGCCCGGAAGATCTGCCGCTACCTCGACACGGAGCCCGGCAAGCTCGAGGTCTTCCAGTTCGCCAACGAGAACATCTTCGTCAAGATCCTGGATAACGTCCGCGAGAAGGACGTCTTCCTGATCCAGCCGACGAATCACCCGGTCAACCAGTCGATCATGGAGCTCCTGATCATGATCGACGCGTTCAAGCGCGCCAGCGCGGGACGCATCACGGCCGTCGTGCCGTTCTACGCCTACGGTCGATCGGACAAGAAGGACCAGCCCAGGGTCCCGATCACGGCCCGGCTGATCGCCGACATGATCACCGTGGCCGGCGCCGATCGGGTTCTCACGATGGACCTCCACCAGGGACAGATCCAGGGCTTCTTCAACATCCCGGTCGACGAGCTGACCGCCGTCCACATCCTCTCGAACTACTTCCGCCACAAGGAGCTCGCGGACATTGTCGTCGTCACGGACCTCGGCTTCGCCAAGCGGGCACGGGCGTTCGCCGAACTCCTCGACGCACCACTCGCGATCATCGAGAAGCGCCGGGTCGGGAACCTCGACCGGGCCGAGCTGATGAACGTCATCGGCGAGGTTCGCGGCCGGCGCGCAGTGATCGTCGACGACGAGGTCGACACGGCCGGCACGCTCATGGAGATCGTCCGGGCCCTCGAGCGTGAGGGCGTCTCGGAGATCTACGCCTGCGCCACCCACGGCGTCCTGTCCGACCCGGCCATCGAGCGGATCCGAGAATCGAGCCTGCGCGAGGTGGTCCTCACCGACTCGATCCCGCTTCCGGCCGCCAAGCGCATCCCCCAGATCACGACCCTCTCCGTCGCCCCGCTGATCGGCGAGGCCATCAAGCGGATCCACCGCGGCGAGTCGGTCGGTGCGCTCTTCTCTTCGGAGGTGTCCTTCACCCAGGAAATGCTCCTGTGGGAGGACGGCGTTGCGCGCAAGCTCGACCTTCGAGCGTCCGAAATTGGCGCTGGTGCGCCTCCCGCGCCGTCGCTGGTATCGGTTCCGGGTAGCGAACGATGACGCTGCAGCTGCACCGCCCCGACGGCAAAGGTGGCCTCGAGCGACGTCCGGTCCAGGATCGGAACTGGCGTAATCAGCTCCGCTCGCCGCGCTGGGGTACGAATGTCGGTCGCCGCAAGCGCCTTCCGGAGCTCGCCAACGCCGAGATGAACCCAACTCCGAGGATGCTCTCGGTTCTTGTCTGGGTCGGCCTGGCCGCCCTCACGTTCGGCATCCTCGTTGTCGGCTACGGCATCGGGTTCTGGCACCCGGGAGTCTGATCCGCCGGCGTTGCCCGTCGCGCATCGTCTGAGGCGCACGCGCCGCCGCTCACCTCGTCCTTTTGTGCAGCTGGAGCACAATCGCGACGCCGACCGCCTCCTGACGGCCGATGCATGGGCAATTTCGGTCGATTTGTGCCATCACGAGCACAGAATCGCTGGGCCAAGGGCTATTGGGCCGTCGATCAGGCCCAAACGCGTCCGGGTTGTGCGCAGGGTGCACATCGCGCGCGCGGTGCCCCCGGCTCGCGGGACGCGACCGGCTCGCGCCCTTTCAGACCCCCAGTTCGTCGAGGGAGCGGTGGAGCTCTTCGGCGTCTCGGTAGACACGGTAGGCGCCGGCCGACAGGAGCTCATCTTCGCCATAGCCGCCCGACAGTAACCCGACGCTGAGCATCCCCGCCCGGCGGGCCGCGAGGAGATCCCAGACCGCGTCGCCGATGACGTAGCAATCGCGGATCTCGACGCCGAGGCGCTCCTGGCAAGCGAGGAAGAGGTCCGGCTCGGGCTTGGCGCGCAGGACGTCGCCGCGGTCGACGACGATCGTTTCGGGCGGCACCCCGAGGATCTCGAGAGACGCGTCGATCTCGGGACGGCGACCGGAGGTCGCGATTCCGTGGGGGACGCCGAGCTCGCGGAGGCCGGCCAGAAGCTCCCTGGCACCGGGCAGGGCTCGTCGGTCGGGCAAGAGCTCGCGGAACAGCTCGCCGTGGCGGCGCTGGAGACTTTCGGTCTCCTGGTCGGTCAGGGGTCGGCCGGCCTCGCGGGCGAGGGCGCGGGTGAAGAGACCGCCGCTCATACCGATCCGGCGATGGATGCGCCAGCCGTCGATCGGGAGACCCATCTCGGCCAGGGCGCGCTGCCAGGCGAAAACGTGCGCATAGACGGTGTCGACGAGGGTGCCGTCGAGGTCGAATATCAGGGCCCGCATGATCAGGGAGGGTAGCAGTCGAGGCGGCCGGATCGACGTCAGCCGGATCGAGGTCCGAGGCGGCCAGATCGAGGTCGGCGGACACCGGACGTGCCTCCGGCACGTCGGGGAACCGCCCCTATACTTGCCCAGCCATGCGATTCCTTTCCCGTTTTGTCGATTCCAACGATCGCGAGCTGAAGCGGATCCAGCCATTCGTCGACGAGGCGAACGCCCTGGAACCGGAGTTCGAGGCCCTCACCGACGAGGAGATCCGGCTCAGATTCGCCGATCTCAGAGCCGAGGTTCACCAAGCGGTCGCGCCGGATGAACCATCCGACGACGAGCTCCATCATCCCGACCTCGAGCGGCGTCGGGAGCTTGCCAAGGAGCGCCACAAGCACGAGCTCGAACGTTCCCAGGCGGCCCTCGACGATGTCGTCCCCGAGGTCTTCGCCATGGCCAGGGAGGCGATGAAGCGGACGCTTGGAATGCGCCACTTCGACGTCCAGCTCGTCGGTGGAGTCGTCCTCCATCAGGGCAAGATCGCCGAGATGAAGACCGGCGAAGGCAAGACGCTGGTCGCGCCATTGGCCGCGATCCTGAATTCGCTCAGCGGACGTGGCGTTCATGTCGTGACGGTCAACGACTACCTGGCGCGCCGCGACCCGCAGTGGATGGGCCCGATCTACAACTTCCTCGGCGTCAGCGTCGGGATGATCACCCACGATGCCTCGTACGTCTTCGAGCCGGGCTTCCCGACGACCGACGAGCGTCTCGTGAACCTCCGTCCGGTTACTCGGCGCGAGGCGTATGCGGCGGACGTGACGTACGGCACCAACAACGAGTTCGGCTTCGACTACCTCCGCGACAACATGGTCACTGAGCTGGAGCAGCGGGTCCAGCGAGAGCGGGCGTTTGGAATCGTCGACGAGGTCGACAACATCCTCATCGACGAGGCCCGGACCCCCCTGATCATCAGCGGCGAGGCGGAGGAGTCGGGCGATCTCTATTACACCTTCGCCCGGCTGGTGCCCAAGCTCGTCGAGCGCCCCGAAGGCGACGAGGAGGGCGGCGACTACTACATCGACCTCAAGGACAAACAGGTCTCCCCGACGGAGGAGGGGATCAACAAGATCGAGCGCCTCGTCGGGGTCGAAAACCTCTACGACGCGGACCCGCGGCTGGCCCGCCATTTCGAGCAGGCGCTTCGCGCCCAGGCGCTCTACAAGCGCGATCGGGATTACATCGTCAAGGACGGCGAGATCGTCATCGTCGACGAGTTCACCGGTCGGCAGATGCCGGGACGGCGGTGGAGCGAGGGCCTCCATCAGGCGATCGAAGCCAAGGAGGGCGTCCGGGTCCAGCGCGAGACCGTGACGATGGCCACGATCACCTTCCAGAACTACTTCCGGCTCTACGACAAGCTCGCCGGAATGACGGGCACGGCCATGACCGAGGCCGAAGAGTTCCACAAGATCTACAACCTCGAGGTGGTGGCCGTCCCCACCCACCGGCCCATGGTCCGCGAGGACGAGGCCGACCTTGTCTTCCGCAGCGAGCCGGCCAAGTTCAACGCCGTGATCGATGAGATCGCCGAGATGCAGGAACTGGGCCGGCCCGTGCTCGTGGGGACGATCTCCGTCGAGAAGTCGGAAATGCTCGGGACGATGCTCGAGCGCCGTGGCATCAAGCACGAGGTCCTCAACGCCAAGTTCCACGAGAAGGAATCGGGCATCGTGGCCCAGGCCGGCCGCACCGGTGCGGTCACGATTGCCACGAACATGGCCGGTCGCGGCACCGACATCCTCCTGGGCGGCAATCCGGCCGGCCTGGCCTCCGAGATCCTCCACCGCAAAGGCCTCAACCCGGCCGAAGTCGACAAGGCGACCTACGAGGCGGCACTTGCGGAGGCAAAGGCGATCTGCGACGAGGACCACGTTCGGGTCGTCGAGGTCGGCGGCCTCCACATCGTGGGCACCGAGCGCCACGATTCGCGGCGGATCGACAACCAGCTCCGTGGCCGCGCCGGCCGCCAGGGCGACCCCGGTTCTTCGCGCTTCTACCTGTCCCTCGAAGACGACCTCATGAAGCGCTTCGCGTCGGACCGGGTGGCCGGCCTGATGGAGCGAATGGGCCTCGAGGAGGACGTCGCGATCGAGTCGCGCCTGGTCAGCCGCACCATCGAGAGCGCCCAATCGCGGGTCGAGGGCTACAACTTCGACATGCGCAAGCGCGTCGTCGAGTTCGACGACGTGATCAACAAGCAGCGCGAGACGATCTACGCCGAGCGCGACAAGGTCCTGCGCAACGAGGACCTCAATGAAACGGTGCGGTCATTCCTCGACGACGAGATCGACGCGATCGTCGACCAGTACGTCGGTGCCGTGGCCCACGCCGAATGGGGGCTCGGCGAGCTCGTTGCCGAGTTGGGCCGGATGGGGGTTGCTCTGCCACCGACGGGCGTCGAGGACGAACTCGCCGAGCTCGGATCCGCCGACGACATCAAGGCACACCTGAAGGCCCTGGCGGACGACACCCTCGAAAAGAAGATCGCCGAGGTCGGCGAAGACGACTGGAAGCTCGTCGAGCGCCTCGTTCTGCTACGCACGATCGATTCGCTGTGGGTCGAGCACCTGACCGAGCTCGACGACATGCGACGCGGGATCGGCCTCCGCGGCTACGCTCAGCAGGACCCCCTGAACGAGTTCCGGCGCGAGGCATTCACCCTCTACGAGGAGCTTCGAGGCTTCATCCGCCACCAGGTCGCGTCGACGATCTTCCGTGTCACCGTGACCCGCCAGCAGGCGCCTGCGCCGGGAGCCACACCGCTGCCGGGGCCGGGGCAGCCAGCCCGACCGGGGGAATCGAGCGACGGCGTCAGCCGCGTCGCGGCGGCGGTCTCAGCCGGTGCGCGCTCCAGGACCGCCGCGGCCGCGTTGGCGGGTGCCGGCTCGGCGGGTGCCGGCTCGGCGGGTGCCGGCTCGGCGGCGTCGCGGGCATCGGGCACTTCCGTCGCGGCGGGCTCTGCTGATGCGGCGGGTGCGCCAGTCCCGGCTTCCGCCGCTTCGAGCGCCGCCAGAGCCGCAGGCGCCGGCACGCCCGCACGCGTCGGCACGGCCGCAGGCGGCGGTACGGCCGCAGGTGGCGCGGCCCCTCGTGGCATCCCTGGCGCGGCGCCGTTGCGAGGCGCCCGCGAGATGCTCGGCGACCAGGTCGTGGGGGGCAATGGCGCCGGCCGAGGGTCAGCGGCTTCCGGCGCGAGACCGGGCTACACGCCGTCGGGCGCCCGGATCGGCCGCAACGACCAATGCTGGTGCGGTTCCGGGCTCAAGTACAAAAAGTGTCACGGTCGCTGAGCGACCTGCCTCCTCTCCTGACGCTCGTTTCGGCCCCCGCCGAGTCACCGACCGTGGCACCGGTCCGGTCGGTCGCATCTCCTTGGGGGTGATCGCCCGAGACATCGTTCGTCTCGCGGTCGCCGCCGCGATCGGGACGGCGGTCGTTGCGGGCTACACGACCTTCCGGATCTGGCAGGAGGGCGGCCGCGACGAGAAGCGTCCGGCTGACGCCATCGTGGTCCTGGGTGCGGCCGAGTACAACGGCAGGCCCTCACCGGTCTTTCGTTCGCGCCTCGATCACGCCGTCGAACTCTATCGCGCCGGATTGGCACCGTGGCTCGTCGTCACCGGCGGTCGAGCGGCGGGCGATCGCACGACCGAGGCGGCGGTTGCCCGCGCCTACGCGCTCGCGAAGGGAATCCCCGCGTCGGCGATCCTCGTGGAGGACCGCGCCCGGACGACGCTCGAGTCGCTCCAAACGGTGGGGCAGCTGCTGCAAACGCACGGGCTTCATTCGGCCGTGTTCGTTTCCGATCGATCACACATGCTTCGGGTCCTTCGAATCGCCAACGACCAGGGCCTCACCAGCTACGGGTCACCGACATCGACCAGTCCGTCCGACGCCGACGCGCGCAGCCGGTTCGATGCGACCGTGCACGAGTTGGGTGCGCTCGCTCTGTACTACCTCGTCGGTGCGGCGCCGGCCGAAGAGCTGGCGCCACCCGGTGAGGCGACGCCTGCAGACCCTTCGCCGGGAGCGCTGTCACCGGAGCAGGCGCGGTCCGAGCGCTTGTCCACGCCGACCCCGCGCCGCGTCTCCGCGTCGCCTGTGCCGTCGCCGGCTGGAAGCACGGTCGCGCCGAGCGGCTGAAGCTCATCCCCGGCAGGGCGGGGCGGGCTTGCCAACAATTCTCCCTCGGCAGTTTCTCCCTCTTGGCGAGGGGGAATTGGGCGCATATACTGCGCGAAGCCCTCCGTGCGGACCCCTGCACTCGTCGCCCAACGGAGGATTCCCGCGTCCACAGCTGGCCTCCGATGCAGCGAGGGAAATGTGAAGCAGGCCGAGGAAACGGCGTTCGTTGACCTCATCGCCTGCGAGCGAGACTGCCGAACGTGCAGCTACGCCGCAGCCCTCGACTGTGACGGCAACTGCGGTGTCTGCCCGCACAACGGCTATTGCCCTTGCGTGAACCCCGTCGTCGCCCGAAGCAAGACGGCCCTTCGGCTGATCGAGCTTCGGCCGATCCTTCTCCAGGACCTCAGGGTCCGGAACTAGGTGGAGCCATCCGCCGTCCGGGATCTGCTGGAGCGGATTCGGTCGACCTCGGGGCGCCTTTGACCTTCCCGGGAAGACCGCGCGCATCGAGCAAATCGACGCGCTGACGACTGAACCCGGATTCTGGGACGACCAGCGATCCGCCCAGAGCGTCCTGCGGGAAGCCGACGGTCTTCGGAGCGAGATCGCGACCTGGCAGGATCTGCTGGATCGCGGGGCCCAGGTCGAGACCCTCGCGGAACTCGTCGAGGAATCGGCCGATCCCGAGCTCGTCGCCGAGCTCGACCGCGAGGCCGAAGCCCTCTCGCGCGACTTCCGCCGCGAACGTACCGCTCTCCTGTTCTCAGCCGAATACGACGAGCGGAGCGCGCTCGTCTCGATCAGCGCCGGCGCCGGCGGAACGGAAGCCACCGATTGGGTCGAGATGCTCCTGCGGATGTACCTCCGCTGGGGAGAGACCCATCGCTATCGAACCGAAATCGTCGATCAGCAGGAAGGGGAGCAGGCAGGCCTCAAGAGCGTCACGTTGGCCGTCGAGGGCCGGCGGGCCTATGGCTGGCTTCGCGCGGAGCGCGGCGTTCACCGCCTGGTGCGGATCAGTCCGTACGACTCGCAGAAGCGGCGCCAGACCACCTTCGCCCTGGTCGAGGTCCTGCCCGAGGTCGATGACGACGTCGAGATCGAGCTCAATTGGGATGAGATCCGGGTCGACACATTCCGATCCCAGGGTGCGGGCGGCCAGCACGTCAACAAGACCGATTCGGCGGTTCGCCTGACGCACCTCCCGACCGGCATCGTCGCCCAGAGCCAGAATGAACGGAGCCAGACCCAGAACAAGGAAACGGCGATCAAGGTGCTCAAGGCTCGACTCCTTGAGCGGGCCCTCGAAGAGAAGGAAGCCGAGCGCCGCGAGCTCAAGGGCGAGCACGTCGAGGCGGGCTGGGGCAACCAGATCCGCAGCTATGTCCTCCATCCCTACCAGATGGTCAAGGACCTTCGGACGGGGGTCGAAACGTCCAATACGGCAGCGGTGCTCGACGGCGATCTTGATGTCTTCATGCAGGCCGAACTCGAGCGGCTGGCGACCGAGCCGCAGCGCGACGGCGAGGAGAGATGAGCCGCGCCCTCACCTTCCGGCCCGCGACGACGGCCGACCTCGACGCCTGCGGTGAGATCTGGCGGGACAGCATCAACGATTACCGCCGAGGGCTCGGGATGTCCGAGTTTCCGCCGGAATTCGCGTCCATCCGCCGCCTCCACGCTCACACGCTCGCGACCGACCCGGATCGATTCCTGGTCGTCGTTCGCGCGGGCGGGCCGAACGTCGAGTCCGGCGTCGAGTCTGGCGTCGGGCCCGGCGTCGAGCGCCCGGTCGGGCGTGGCCTCGAAGCCGGCGAGCGCCCGGTCGCCTTCGTCTCGGCCGTCGTTCGAGGCCCACTGTGGTTCCTGTCGATGCTGTTCGTCCGGCCCGAGGAGCAGGGGGCCGGAATCGGCCGGGCGTTGCTCGACCAGGTCCTGCCGGCAACGGCTTCCGACGCGGCACACGAGACCGCGACGACAGCCGCCACGACCCTCGCGACCTGCACCGATAGCGCTCAGCCGGTCTCGAACGGCCTCTACGCGTCGCTCGGCATCGTTCCGCGGATGCCCCTCTACGACGTGATCGGCTATCCGCGCCCCGATGCTTTCCCCGCGCTCCCGGCGGGGATCGTCGTTTCTGCCCTCGACGGCGACGGTTCGGACCGGGAGATCCGCGAGATCCGTGAGATCGCAGGCGAGCTCGGCATCGACCATCGCCAGGACCACGACTTCCTGCGCACCGAGGACCGTCGCGGCTTCCTGTATCGCGATGGGGGCGGGCGAACTGCTGCGTTCGGCTACGCGTCGCCAGTCGGACGGTTGGGGCCAATCGGCGTGCGTGACCCCGACCTGATGGCCGCCGTCCTCGGTCATCTCGTGAGAGCGGTCGTGCCTCGGGGGCCGTTCGCGATGTGGGTCCCGGGCGCGGCCGATCGCGCATTCGTGGGCCTGCTGCGCGCAGGACTCCGGCTCGACGGCCTACCGGTCCTGATGTGCTGGTCGCGGCCGTTCGCCGACTTCTCCCGCTACGTCCCGATCTCGCCCGGTCTCCTCTGACGCCGGGGCCGCGTTGGCGGGTGACGCAAGTCACTGGTAACGTATCGCGAGTCGTGGCTCCAATCCCTCTGCCCGCGGGCGGGAGTCGAATCGACCCGGGCCCGGGGCTGCCCGAGGTCGCTCCTTGTCTCTCCCAGCCGCGGAGCCGATCTTGACCGTCGCACCTGCCGGAACCCCCAACGGTTTGCGCACGCGCCTGCCCTGGCAGGCCCGTGAGCGTCGGGACGTCCGCCCTGAAGGGCGCGCGGTCCTGGTCCTCCACGAAGTGACCAAGACGTACCCGAATGGGAATTCGGCGCTGCAGGACGTGGACCTGGTCATCCCCGAGGGGGACTTCGTGTTCATCGTCGGCCCGTCCGGCGCGGGCAAGACCACGCTCATGAAGCTGATCATCCGTGACGAGCTCGCGACCCACGGTGAGGTCGTCGTGGATGGCCAGGATGTGGCCACCCTGTCCCGACGCAACGTGCCCAAGGTGAGGCGCAAGATCGGCATCGTCTTCCAGGACTTCAAGCTCCTTCCGACGAAGACCGTCCGGGAGAACGTCGCATTCGCGCTCGAGGTGACCGGCACGCCACGGCGCAAGATCGGGCCTGCCGTCGATCGGGTGCTGGCCCTCGTGGGCCTCACAGGGCAGGCGAACCAAACGCCAAACCAGCTCTCAGGCGGCGAGCAGCAGCGGACGGCGATTGCGCGCGCGCTGGTCCACGACCCGCGCCTCGTGATCGCCGACGAGCCGACCGGCAATCTCGATCCGCTGATCAGCTGGGAGATCATCCAGCTCCTCCTGCGGATCAACGAGCTGGGTGTGACGATCCTCATGGCCACTCACGATTCGGAGGTTGTCACCGCCCTGCGGAAGCGCGTCGTGGCCCTCGAGGAGGGCCGCGTGATCCGCGACGAGGTCGGCGGCGCGTACCATCGCCAGGACTGACGGACCCGCCGCGTGATCTCGTTCATCGCGTTCAGCCTCGGCCGAGCCTGGCAGGGGTTCTGGCGCAACGCTGTGATGAGCATCGCCGCGACCGCGACCATGGTCCTGATGCTGCTCCTCCTCTCGGGCTTCTGGATCCTGCAGACCGGCCTTCTTGCCGGCCTCCAGTTCGTGGAACAGAAGGTCCAGGTGGTCGCCGACGTCTACGACGAGGCGTCCCCGAACCAGGTCACAGACCTGCTCGCCCAGGTCAAGCAGATGCCCGAAGTCAAGTCCGTCGACTTCGTCTCGCGTGCGGAGGCGCTGCAGCGCTTCCAGAAGTCGCGAGCAGCCCAGGGCGAGGAAGACCTGACGAAATACCTCGACTCGAACCCTCTCCATGCCAGCATCGAGGTCACGCTCAAGGACCCCCACAACTTCGGCCAGGTCGAGGACCACCTCCGGGCCGCGCCCATCGTCCAACGGGTGATCGACATCCAGGACCTCGTCGATCGGGTCCTGACCGTCACGAACTTCCTGCGCCAGGCGGGGGCGATCATCCTCGGCATCATCGGACTGATCGTCCTGTTCATCATCGTCAACACGATCCGGCTCGCAGTCCTGGCGCGCGCGGCCGAGATCGAAATCATGCGTCTCGTCGGAGCGTCCGACGCATTCATCCGCTGGCCCTTCGTATTCGAAGGCGCCCTCGTCGGACTCCTGGGTGCGGCGATCTCGCTGGCCCTCCTGCTCGCGGTCGGCGAGCCTCTCAGCCGCTTCATGTTCGACTTCTTCCGGGTCCTCCCGATCCAGGTCGGTTCCCTGACCCGCGACCTCGCCGTGATTGTTCTGGGGGCGGGCGTCGGTCTCGGCGTCCTTGGATCGTGGCTCTCGGTCCGGACGTACCTCATCCGCTAGAGGACCTCGTCCCAGCCCGCACGGGGCGGATGAGGATAACTTCCGGTGAAGTTCCGTTCGCTCGCGATCCGGTCAGCCGGCTCCGCCCGTAGCATTGAGTGAGCCGGTGTAGGCTGACCGCCCGCCGCGGCGGCCGGGGACCGGCCCTCCCTCCGATACAAGGACCCATCCAGCATGCATCCTTCCGACTCCCGTGGCCCGACCAGTGCAACGGAAGGCGAAAAACCTGCCAGCGAATCGACAATCGACGAATCGGTGACCGAGAAGTCGGTGCCGACGGGTCCAGCTTCGGGTACGCCTGACGCCCCTGATGCGACCGACACGGCCGGGGCGCCTGCGGACCCGCCAGCCGAGGACCTGGCGCCCAATCCGCCCGTGGCCCTGGCCGAGCCGCCGGCGTACAGCGTTCCGGCGGCACCCGTTGCCCTGGCGCGCCAGCGTCGTGGCGGGTTGGTTCTCGCCCTGGCCCTGGCCATCGTCGCGGTCCTCGCCGGCGGCGCCCTGTTCGCGTCCGGCTACGCTCTTGGCCAGCGCCAGCTCACGCAGCCTGGCACTCCCCCCGGCGAGGATTCGGCTTTCCAGCCGTTCTGGGATGCCTACCATGCCGTCATCGATCGATACGCCGGGGGAACCGTCGATCAGAAGAAGCTCATCCAGGGCTCGATCAAGGGCCTCTTCGAAGCCGTCGGAGACCCCTATTCGCAGTATCTGACGCCCGACGAGTACAAGGCGACCCTGCAGAGCATCAACGGCGAGTTCGAGGGAATCGGCGCCGAGATCGGCACGAAGACCTCGAGCGGAACCGCGTCGGATTGCTCGACTCTTGGCGCCGACTGCAAGCTCGTAATCATCTCCCCGATCGACGGCTCCCCGGCGCTGAAAGCCGGCATCAAGGCAGGCGACATCGTGACCAAGGTCGATGGGAGCTCTCTCGATGGCCTGACCGTGGATCAGGCGACCGCCAAGATCCGGGGCGCGCGAGGAACGCCGGTGACACTGACGATCGTCCGCGGCACCGCTGCGCCATTCGACATCAAGATCACGCGCGACGTCATCGTCCAGAAAGAGGTCGTCACCAAGGATCTGGCCGATGGGACCGTCGGCTACATCAAGGTCGCGGGCTTCTCCGATCAGGCCGCCAAGGACGTCGCGGCGGCCCTCGCTGCCGACGTCAAGAAGGGCCAAAGTCAGCTGATCCTGGACCTGCGCGGCAACCCCGGCGGTTACGTCACCGCTGCTCGCTCGATCGCGAGCCAGTTCATCGGTTCGGGGACGATCTTCTGGGAAGAAGACTCAAAAGGCAATCAGACGCCCACACCCGCTGAGCCGGGAGGAGCGGCTACGGATCCGAAGCTCAAGGTCGTGGTCCTGATCGACAAAGGGAGCGCGTCGGCCAGCGAGATCGTCGCCGGCGCCCTCCAGGACACCAAACGGGCGACCCTCGTCGGCGAACAGTCATTCGGAAAGGGCACCGTCCAACAGTGGACCGACCTTGGCAACGACAACGGCGGCTTCAAGTTGACCGTCGCCAAGTGGTTGACGCCGAACAAGACATGGATCAACCACAAGGGCCTCACGCCGGACGTGCCGGTCACCGTCCCAGCAACTGTTCCGGCAGGTCAGGATCCGATCCTCGACAAGGGCCTGCAGATCCTCGCCGCGACCGCGTCCCTCGAAGAGGCCCGGCTCATCGCCGCTTGATGACGGATGCATCGGAGCCCCAGCCTGCCGCGCTCCTCATTTGCTCGTACAGCGACAGTTATCGGTGCCCCAGCCTGCCGCGCTCCCCATTTCGTCGTGCAGCGACAGTTAGACAGGAGGTCGGACCCAAATCGTCCTGTCGCAACGATTTGATGAGGGCGGATCCCTGCACCACGAACGACGACTCGCCAGACCCCTGGCAATGGACCGAATAAGCGTCCTGTGGCGACGATGTGGAAACGGTCGCCGACGAGGGCCGTGAAGTCGCCCAAGCTCAACGGCTGAGCGGAGCTGGCGAACCCGGACCAGAACCCGACCCTTGCGCCCTCGAAGGCCATCGGGTAGGGTTGCGAGGAACGAAAGGAGGTGATGTGCAGTGATCGAACAACGTAGCTGCACCACCTCGCAGGAGATGACCGTCTAGCCGGTTTCCCCTGCGGGTGGGAACGCGCAATCGAACGCCGGTCCGCTTGCGGGCCGGCGTTCATGCGTCCGGCGTTCATGCGTCCGGGTGTTCCCTGCCCCCTGGATTCCGGGGCCACGGGCCGGAGATCTTCGGGAGAAACGACCACGCAAGCCGAGCAGACGGTCGCCCTCAACCGCCGGGCACGCCACGAGTTCACGATCATCGAGACGTTCGAGGCCGGCGTCGTCCTGACGGGGACGGAAATCAAGTCGGTGCGCGCCGGCAAGGTCAACCTGGCTGATGCCTTCGCTCGTATCGAGCACGACGAGGCGTGGCTGATCGGTGCCCATATCGCCCCGTTCGCCCAGGGCAATCGCTACAACCACGAGCCCAAACGGACCCGCAAGCTGCTACTCCACCGATCCGAAATCGATGAGCTCCGCGGCCGGATGGGCGCAAAGGGCCTCACGATCGTGCCGCTCCGCCTGTACATCACCGGGCGCGGCCGAGCGAAAGTCGAGCTTGGGCTTGCGCGCGGGAAGCAGCTCCACGACCGCCGGCGGGACATCGCCGAGCGCGACGCGAAGCGCGACGTGGCGCGAGAGCTCGCCGACGCGCAGCGTGGCCGATAGCGCGACGAGTCAAGGAGAAACATGCGGCTCGAGCGAATGATCCAGGCGGTCGACGTCCACGCCGCCGGCGAGCACGGGCGGGTCATCGTCGGGGGCGTGCTCGACGTTCCCGGGGCGACGATGTTCGACAAGATGACCTGGCTCCGATCGAACGGCGACGACCTGCGGCTGCGAATGCTTCGCGAGCCCCGTGGCTACCCGGCGGCGAACTGCAATCTCATCCTGCCGGCGACCCACCCGGACGCCGACGCGGGCTACGTGATCATGGAGCAGGTCGAGTACCCCGGCATGTCGGGCACGAACACGATGTGCGTCGTCACGGTTCTACTCGAGACGGGCATGCTGCCGATGACCGAACCGACCACCGAGCTGACCCTCGAGGCGCCGGCCGGTCTCATCCGGGTCAGGGCAGATTGCGCCGATGGCAAGGTCGACGGCGTCACGTTTCGCAACGTGCCGGCGTTCGCGACTCATCTCGACGCGTCAGTCGAGGTCCCGCAGCTCGGGACCGTGAATGTCGACGTCGCTTACGGCGGCATGTTCTACGTCATCGCCGACGCCGGGCATTTCGGCCTTCGCCTGTCCCCCGACGAGGGCCGCGACATCGTCCGCGTCAGCGAGATGGTCAAAGCCGCGGCCGCCGAGCAGCTGCCCGTTTCTCATCCCGATCAGCCCGCCTTTGCCGGCATCACGATCGCCCAGCTCTCGGGGCCCGCACACGACCCGGCCAACCGCATGCGGAACGTCGTGACGGTTTCGACCGGGGCGCTCGACTGGGACAGGCCGTCGACGTGGACGGGCGCCATCGACCGCTCCCCATGCGGCACGGGCACGTCGGCCCGGATGGCCGTCCTCCATGCGAAGGGCGAGCTGGCGATCGGCGAGGCCTTCAGGCATGAGGGCATCCTCGGCACCGTCTTCACCGGCCGGCTGGTCCAAGAGGCGACGATCGGCCCATACCGAGCGGTCGTGCCGGAAATCAGCGGCCAGGCGTGGATCACCGGGTTCGCCAGCTATGTCCTCGACCCCACCGATCCGTTTCCGGAGGGGTTCACGGTCGGCGACATCTGGTAGACCGGCGCTCGGGCCGCCTGGCTCGGAGCCGGACCCTGCGGTACACTTCGCGCTACCGAACGACTGTTCGATCCCGTGGGGATGTGTGGTCTCGACAGGGTCTGGTTGTCGGCGAACGCGAGCCGAGGTGCCGTCAGGCCTCGTTAAACAGGCGGCAAAACGAAGTACCTGGCAACCGCCAGTCTGCTCTCGCCCTCGCCGCTTAGGCGGTAAGGTGAGCGTGGAAGCGACCTCAGCCGCGCGGGTCGTGGAAGCGTCATTTAGCGGGGCTGCAGCTCGGATGAGCGTCGCGTAATCCGGGATCAAGCTCGATCTAGAGGCACGTGACTGGACCGACCGGGAGGTTGCCGATCATCGCCCGGACGGTCGACGAAAATGATCGGACACGCTCGTAGCTGGTCGCCGACGAAGGGTTCTGGACGGGGAGTTCGACTCTCCCCCATCTCCACCAACCGCCTTGACAGGACGCGAGCATCGAGCTCGAGCAGCGTGATGGGCGTGTCGAGGAGATCGATCACGTCGCGCATCGATTCGACGGGCACCACAGCGGGCGACCGGTTGGGGCGCCGCAGGTTGGGGTGTCAGCCCGTCCCGATGAGTGTGAGCCCGGTGATCCTCGCGTAGTGCGAGAAGAACGTCTCCTGGTGGATGATCGCCCCCGTCTTGTCGCGAACCGTTCGCGTCACCCAGACGTCCATGCCATTGTCGGGGTACTCGACCCGCTTGGTCGTGCCCGAGGGCAGGGTGTTCGTGTACTGCACGGTGTCGGTCGCCTTGAGAACGTTCTTCACGATCGGCGTCGAGAACGAGACCGAGCGTCCGAGGGGCACCGTGTACAGCACGAACTTGACGTCGCCGTGGGCACCGTCGGATTCACGGATCTTGTAGGCGCGGATGAGGACCGGGTACTTCGTGTCATTGCGCCATGACATCGTCTGCACCGAACCGGAACTGCTCTGGAAGACCGTCGCGTCGAGCCCCAATGGGTAGCGCGTGATGTAGTAGTAATGGTTCTTGCGGGCGCCCAGCTGGAAGCCGGCGCGCGCGACCGTATTGAACAGGGTCGTGGACGTCGAGCAGATGCCGCCGGCGAGGGCACCGGTCGGCTCCGAATGGCCGTCGATGATCGCGCCGCCGTCGACGTACCCCTTGGCCCGAGTGACCGGCCCGATGGCCTTCCAGAAATCGAACAGGGCGCCCGGGGCGACGACGTAGCGATCCAGGGCCATGGCCGGGATCCAGATGTTCGCCCCAAAGCCATTGCCTTCATAGATCTGGAACCTGGTCGTCCAGGTGGAAACCGCGACCATCAGGGGGGCGCTGGCGGTGGCCTGCTCGGTGCTGAGGGTGGGCTTGGTGATGGTGACTGCCGCCGTCACCTTGCTCAGATCGACGCCCGCTCCCCGCTGCCGCAGGAGGTCCGTGAGCAGCGCGGTCGTCGCGGCCGTGTCCAGCTTGCGGCCGTTGTGGCCCGGACTGACTCCCACGATCTTGCCGTCGCTGCCGAACAGGAAGGACGCGTCGAGCGGGGACTGCAGGATGGCCTTGGCGACCGGGGCAAACACGGGCGAGTCCTTGGGAACGGTGACGCTCGGCTGGAACGTGCCGTCGGCACCGCTGCCGAAGGTGATCCACGTCCGAATCGTGGCTGCCGGGATGGTCCACGAAGCCTTCTGGTCGGTGACGGCGACGTCACGTGCGATCTGCCTGGCGGTGCCGACGGCCGCCGTACCGGCGTCGGTCGAGATCGCGGGGTCGATGTTGGCGACCGGCATCTCGACGAAGATCTGCGATGGTGCGTCGGGGACGACGAGCTGGCCGGCAGCAGCCGTCAGGGCCGTCTCTGGATCCGACTTGCGACCGACGACGGCTTCCTGGAGTTGGAGTCCGTCTTTCGTGGTGCTGACGCCGGCGTCGGCCGCTGCTCGGTCGATCTTTTTGGCGAACCCGGTCACGGCGCGCACCAGCGCGTCGCCTCCGTAGGTCACGTGGGGCACGACTCGAACCCCGCGGATGGCCGTCCTGATATTGCCAACGATCCGCTCGGGGGGCGAACCGGAGCGCCCGATTGCCAGGGCGGCGTCCACGGTCGCCGTCACGTCGAGATGGCGGTCGAGATCAGCGTAGGTCACCACGACGACCTGGCCGTCGCCGCTGAGGATCATCGATCCCTGGCCCAGCGCTGCAAAGTCGGTGGTCAGCCGCGAGGCAGCCTGACCGGCCGTCAGGCCAGTGAGGTCCGTCGAACCGACGTGAACGCCGGGCAGGATGCGCCCATTGAACTGCTGATCAAACGCGTAGGCCGCGCCCGCGGCGATTGCGATGACCGCCAGGACTCCGAAGACGAACGCCGCGAGGAACGGTGCCGCTCGGCGCCGGCGAGCCGGGGCGAGGTCAGCATCGACCAGCTCCAGCGCCTCGACATGGTCGAGGAGGCCAATCGGTTCAATGGGCTCGTCGCCGGGCTCGATGGTCTCGGCGGCGGGGTCGCTCGCCTCAGCGTCCCAACCGGCGTCACGCAGGTCGGCGGGAGGCTCCGGAAGATCGTCTCCCGACGGCTCGACGTTCGCGGCAGAAGCCGCCGCGAGTGATTTTTCCTGAACCGCCAACTCCGTCGGAGCGGCTTCTGCCGACTCGCCTGCCGTCGTCGGGAGCTCCACGGAGGCGTCGTCGGTCCGCGCCTCAGGGGCACGAGGCGTCACCCCGGGAAGGGATTCCATGGGCTCGGAATCAGGTGAAAACGTCATCGGGGCGCAATCCTACCAGTCGGGATCGTCGTTACGGCGCGCGTCAAACGCCAGTTGACTACGCCATGACGTTCCGTCGCGCGATTCAGTTACGCCGACGTGCGCGCGCCGGTTTCAGCGGCGCCGAGCCTCAGTTAGGTCGCGGCAGGACCACGATCCTACGATTGGGCTCTTCGCCGATCGACTGGGTGATAACGTCGGGGTGGTCGCGAAGGGCGATGTGGATCCAGCGTCGCTCGAGCGCCGGCATCGGCTCCAGCTGCAGCATCTTGCCCGTCTCCACGACACGTCCGGCAGCCCGCATCGCGATGTCACGGAGTTGCCGCTCCCGCCGGCCGCGATAGTCCTCGACGTCGACCAGGACACGAGTCCAGCCGCCCATCTTCTTCGAGAGCATCAGGTTCACGAGGTGCTGCAGTGCCGACAGGCGCTCGCCCTTGCGCCCGATGAGGGCACCCAGGGCGTCCTTCTCTTCCCCGTCGCCAACGACGTTGAGGCGGCTGGTGTCGCCGGTCTCGACTTCGACGCGAACATCAAATCCGAGGTGGCTCATCAGCGTCGAGAGGATCTCCTGGCCGGCCGCAAGAGCCTCTGGCGAGGCTTCGGCAGCCTCGAGGTCGCTGCGCTCGGCCGCGAGCGACCCGCGAGCGGCTGTGAGCTCGGCCACGTCGCTGGCTGACAGATCGGTCTCGGGGGCGCGGCGCGGGGCGTCGCCGTAGCGGGCGCCTCGATCCTCGCGGCGGTCGAAGCCTGCCTCGCGGGGCGGCCGGCCCTGCCAGGGAGCGCCGCCGCCGTTCCGCCGCGGAGGGGCATCAGGCCGGTCCGGCCGGTCCGGACGGCGCGGTCCGCGGTCCTCGCGCGGGAACGGGCCGTCGTCGCGGCGCGGAACCGCCTCTCCCCGAGGTCCCGCATCGGCGCGAGGTCCCGACTCGACCCGTGGTCCGCGGTCGGGGCCGCGACTCGGCCCACGGTCGGGGCCACGGTCGGGGCCGCGACCGCGACCCCCGCGGTCGTCTTGGAAGCCTCCGCGGCCCCGGCCGCGATCGCCATCGCCAAAGGGTCGGGCCTCGCGAGGCGGTGGCGGCGGCAGGGGCTGAGATGCTGCCGCCTCCCGCTTGGGGGCCGCGCCCCCGAGCTCGGCTCGAGGCGCCGCGATGATCCGAGCAGCCTCCGCACCCATCCCCAGGACGCCCCGGCTGCCCTGGGTCAGGATCTCGAAGTCGAGATCGTCGAGGCCGACGCCGAACGCTTCGCGTGCTGTTCGGAGTGCCTCCTCGACGGTCTTGCCGGTGAATTCGCGATAGGCGTTCATGTTCAACGTCGTCTCCCTCGTCGACCCTGCCGGCCCTTCTGGCTCGGGCGGACGGTTGCCGCCGCCGATGCGGCGCGGGTCATCGAACTGGGTCGTGGTGGAACGGGTCGCGCGGGCGCTCCCGCCTCACGCGTGGCTGGTTTCGGCGCCGCGAAGGCGACCGGGAAGCGCGGTGTGTGATCCACGGCGAAGGCGGGCGTCCAGCCAAACAGCGGGAACATGCCGCCCCACCCCGTCGTGAGGAACTGCTGGCCGATCTGGTAGATCGTCGACACGACCAAGTAGATATAGAGGCCGACCGGGATGATTCCGCCGTAGAAAATCGAGATGAGCGGCACGAATAGCATCGTCTGGCGCTGGGTCCGCGCGTTCGCGTCGAGTGGCACGCCCGGATCGTGGGGCGCGAGGGCCATGCGCGATGCCACGAGCTGGATGAGCGTGTAGACGATCGCGAGAAGGCTCAGTCCGAAGCTCCCGATGATCGGAAGCGGGATCGGGATGACCGAGGGCTGGCTGACGTCGAGGTTCCCGAGCCACGGGACGATCGTGTTGAGACACGGCTTGATGTAATGGTGGACGTCCGGAATGCCGGTTCCGGTGCACATAAGCGGAACGACCTGAACCCCGAAAACGGTGAGATCCGGCACGGGGTTGAAGTTCTGCAGCCCGTCCCGGATGACCGTGTACATGGGCAGGATGAGAACCAGCGGCAGGATCGATGCCAGGCAGCCGAACTGGCTGATCCCCCGCTCCTTGTACAACTCGGACGTCGCCTGCTGCTGCTTGATGCGATCGCCCTTGAAGCGACGCTGGATCTCCTTGATCTCGGGTGCCAGCATCTGGGTCCGGCGCATGGTCACCATCTGGCGGCGCATGAGCGGCACGAGCGCGGTCCTGACGATGAGGGTCATGACGGCGATCGCGATGCCGATATCGTGGTTGGGGATCACGTCGTAGATCCCGACGAGCAGGATGAGCATCACCTGGAAGATCGGCGTATAGGCCCAGGACAGGAGGCCGATGGGGTCGGCGTGCAGCGGCGCCGGCGTCAGAGCCGGTTGGGGCGTGACCGGGGCCGGCGACGCTCCGGCGGACCCACCCGAGCCGGCCGGGCTCCCGACACAGGCCGCAGCGACCAGGGCGATCGCGACGACGAGGAGTGCCGGCCCCAGCCACGACGGAAGACGTCGAGCGCGCAGCGCTCCGACCATTCGGCGCGGCGAAAAGCTCACGTCAGGTCCCGGATCATCGAACGGGATCGTAGCCACCGGGACTCCATGGATGACAGCGCGCAATCCTGCGGGCGCCCATCCAGGACCCCCTGAAGAGCCCGTAGCGTTCGATGGCCTGCTCGGTGTAGTAGGAGCAGGTCGGCTGGTAGCGGCAGGACGACGGCATCGCCGAGAAGACGAACCGGTAGAGATGGATCAATGCGATCCCGATTCTCTTCACTTCGAGGTCGGTCCTCCGAGGACGCCGGCTCGGATGAGGAGCCTGCGCAGCACTCCGACCAGTGCGTCATGGTCGGTTTCGACGATCCCGGGCCGGGCAATGATGAGGACATCCCAGCCAAGCTGGAACGAGGGCGCCATCACCCTGAGCGCCTCGCGGAGCCGGCGCCGGACCCGGTTGCGAACGACAGCTGTTCCCAGCCGCCGGCCGGTCGCCAGGCCGATCCGGGTCGTCTCGAGGTCCGTCCGCAGAAATCGAGCCGAGACGATCGGGTGGGACCGAGAGGCCCCGCGTTCCTGGATCGCCGCGAAATCGTGCGGACGAGAGAGCATCACGAGACGCGGCGGTCGGGTGCCGCGTTCGCTTGTCAGGCCGTCAGGCGCTTCCGACCGCGAGCCCGGCGCGCCGCCAGAACGCGACGGCCGCCGGGGGTCTTCATCCGGGCGCGAAAGCCGTGCTCCTTGGCGCGATGACGCTTCTTGGGCTGGTAGGTCTGCTTCATCGGGACTGCGTGCGATCCTCTCCATCAGGCCTCGGGGACTCGTCCGTTTCGCCCCTAGAGGCACGCAAACGCGCCATGCGCCCAAGAGCGCGGCGGCGCGTTCGTCGTCCGGGGGATGATAGGGCGCGCCGAATGAGGGTGTCAAACGTGAATGGGGTCCGGGGACGGCACGAGATCGTCCTCATGCCCGCGAAATCGACTGTCGCCGCCGGCGTCGGGAGGCCGGTCGTCCGATACTCCCTGGGAGTATCAAGGATATGTATTGCGACGGCCTCCGGCGCGGTGCTATCCTTCCCAGACCCTCGGCGTCGGGGCGGACGCGGGACCCTGCAACAGTCACAGGAGGGAGGCGCGGGTCCGGCGTCGGAGCCTGTCGACTTCCGCTTTTCGTCGCCGTCCTCGTACTGGTTCCAGGTCCGGCCACGCGGCCACGATCCATCGTTGTCCACCCCTTCATCCAGGTCACTGACAGCCCAATGGACGCGAAACAGGTCTGGCGCGCCGCGCTGGGAGAACTCCAGATCTCGCTCTCTCCTGCCAATTTCGAGACCTGGCTTCGCGATACCAGCCTCGTCGACGTCGAGGACCACCTGTTCCGGATCGCCGTTCCCAACGGCTTCGCCAAGGATTGGCTGGAGACCCGCTACCGGTCGCTGATCAGCCAGACCCTGGCCCGGATCGTCGGCTACAGCGTCCAGGTCGAATTCGTCGTCAACACCGCGGCGGGCGACGGCTCCGCGGCAATGGCGGAGGCAGGCTCCGCGGGCGCTGGCCCTGGGTCCGCCCACGTGCGCGTTGAGCCGACGCGGGTGGGCGGAGAGGGCGGCACGACCAATCTAAACCCGCGGTACACGTTCTCGAACTTCATCGTCGGCTCCGCCAACCGGCTCGCCCACGCGGCCAGCCTGTCGGTCGCCGAGCGTCCCGGCCACGCCTACAACCCGCTCTTCCTGTATGGGGGCGTGGGGCTCGGCAAGACCCACCTGATGCACGCGATCGGCAACCAGGTCATGGCCAAGTTCCCGCGCAAGCGCGTGGTCTACGCAACCTCGGAAAAGTTCACGAACGAGTTCATCACCTCGATCCAGCAGGGCAAGATCGATGAGTTCCGGGCGCGCTACCGGCGGATCGACCTACTCCTCATCGATGACATCCAGTTCATCGCCGACAAGGAACGCACCCAGGAAGAGTTCTTCCACACGTTCAATGCGATTCACGAGGACGGCAAGCAGATCGTCCTCTCGTCGGACCGGCCACCAAAGGCGATCCTGACCCTCGAGGAGCGGCTTCGCAGCCGCTTCGAGTGGGGGCTGATCGCGGACCTCACCGCTCCCGATCTCGAGACGCGGATCGCGATCCTGCGGGCGAAGGCCGAAGAGGGCGCCGTCCCGATCACCTCCGATGTCATCGAGTTCATCGCCCGCAAGGTCGTCAGCAACATCCGGGAGCTCGAGGGCGCCCTGAACCGGATGGTGGCCTACGCGAGCATGGGCGCGATGCCCATCAGCATCGAGCTGGCCCAGGCCGTGCTTTCGAACGTCCTCTACAACCCCAAGAAACGCCAGGTCACCCCGGAGCGAATCGCCAAGGCGGTCTCCGACTATTACGGGGTCCAGCTCGAGGCCCTCAAGGGCCAGAAGCGGGACAAGGCGATCGTCGTGCCGCGCCAGATCGCCATGTTCCTGATGCGCGAGGAAACCGACGTCTCGTTGCTCCGCATCGGCGCCGAGCTCGGCGGGCGGGACCATTCGACGGTCCTCCACGCCTGCGACAAGATCACCCGCGAGTCCGCCGTCAACGATGAGCTGCGCCGCGAGATTGCTGCAGTCCGGGAGCTGATCTACGCCGAGTGAGGTCCCTCGGAGCGTCTCCGGTCGCTCCGCTGGCGCTGCTGGTCAGGGGGCCCTGGCCGCGATTTCTGTGGAAAACCCGCCAATATCGGTGGACAACCATGCCCGGGTGTGGACATCCGCGTCATCACGGTCCGGAAAACGGGGTGGGCCGGGTGGACGATTCGACCGGCGCGGCACGCGGCCAGCGGGTCGTCGGCGGGTCGCCCACCGTCAATCCACACGCCTCGCGCAGATTGGGCGGATGCCATCCACGACCTGCCGGCCCTTGTCCACGCCTTGACCGATCGGGCGAGTGAAGGGCCGTCCACGCGGTCCACACCATGATGACGGTGATGATGGGATGAGAAGATAGATGGAAGCTCAACACCATCAGCCCCGCACGAACCGGCTCAGGATGTGGATCTGAATCGTCGAGCGCCGAGGCCCACGGCCGACCGTCCAGCAGTTGGGGTGAACGCCACGTGAAACTCTCGGTGATGCAGGAGAACCTGGCGCGCGGCCTGTCGGTCGTCAGCCGGGCGGTGTCAGCGCGCAGCACCCTGCCCGTGCTCGCCAACGTGCTCCTGAAGACGGAGGACGCCGGCCTCAAGCTCACCGCAACGAACCTCGAGATCGGGATCACCTACTGGGTTCCGGGCAAGATCGATGCCGATGGTGCGACCACGGTTCCGGCCAAGCTCCTGACCGATCTCGTCGCGTCGCTGCAGGGCGGTGACCGGATCGACCTGGAGCTCGGTCCCGGCGAGACGCTCGACCTCCGCTGCGGGCGCTTCGAATCGCACCTGAAGGGCATCGATGCGGACGAGTTCCCGGCCATCCAGACCGCCGGCGACCGACCAACGACGCGAATTGCCCAGAACGTACTCCGCCAGGCCCTCGCGGAGACGGCCTTCGCGGCTGCGTCGGATGAGGCCCGACCGATTCTCACGGGTGTCCTGGCCCGATTTGAGGGCGACAGCCTGACGCTCGCCGCGGCTGACAATTACCGGATCGCGGTGAAGACCATCTCGATCCTCGACGCGGTGCCCGACACGAGCGTCGTGATCCCGGCGCGCGCGCTCAACGAGCTCGCGCGAGTCCTGGCCGATACCGACGACACCGTGGAGGTCGTGCTGGCCCAGGCGCGAAACCAGATCCTGTTCCATCTCGGGGGTATCGATCTCGTCAGCCGTCTCATCGATGGCCAGTTCCCGAACTACCAGCAGATCCTTCCCAAGAGCCACACCACCCGCGCCGTGCTCGATCGGGAGGAGCTCCTCCGGGCGGTGAGGCCGGCCGCCCTGATCGCGCACGAGTCGGCGAACATCGTGAAGCTCCAGGTCGAGTCGCACGGTAACGCCGGGATCACCGTGAGTGCCAACGCGGAGGTCGGCGACCACGTCGGTCAGGTCGAGGCCGCGGTCGAGGGTGATGGCACCACGATCGCCTTCAATGCACGCTATCTCAACGACGTCCTGACCAACGTCAGCGCCGAGCAGTTCGCCCTCGAGCTCAACGGCCCACTCTCGCCAGGCGTCTTTCGTCCGATCGGCGACGACAACTACGTCCACGTGGTGATGCCCGTCCGGACCACGTCTTGAGGGGTCCTTCCGAGCGCGCCTGAGCGCCGGATCCGACACGGAGTGCCGCTCGATTCAATCCGGATCCTGGATTTCCGCGGATACGCCGATCTCGCAGTGGCGTTCGGGCCGGGGCCTCAGATCATCTGGGGGCTGAACGCGGCCGGAAAGACGAGCCTCCTTGAGGCAATCGTCGTGATCGCCTGGGGTCGTTCTCACCGAGTCACGGCCGACGGCGAGCTGATCCGCTGGGACCGCGAGCTCGCCCGCGTCGAGGGCGCCGTTGGAGGCGAGACGATCGAAGTCGCCATTGTCCGGACCGGCGTCGCGGGCGGCGGCCGCAAGCGAATCAGAGTCAACGGTGTCGGGCGGCGCGCCGCCACCTTGATTGGCGTCCTGCCGGTCGTGGTCTTCGCCCCTGAAGAGATGACCCTCATCGCGGGCAGCCCCGGGCCGCGCCGGGCAGCCCTGGACCAGATCGCGTCGCAGCGATCGCCGTCCTATGCCGCGGACCTGGCGACGTACGGCCGGGCGCTCGCCCAGCGGAACAGCCTCCTCAGGGCGATCCGTGAGGAGACGGCGTCCCGTGACGAGCTCCGGTACTGGGACGGGCCGTTGCTTGACGCCGGCGGGGCGATCGTAGCTGCCCGGCTGCGGCTCCTGGAGGAGCTCGCCGCCCCGCTGGCCCAGGCGCATGCGGAAATCGCCCCCGAAGAGTCTGCCGCGGCGCCGCTCCTCGTCCGATACGAGACCAACGCACCGGCCCTCCCCGGTGAGACGCCAAGGGACGCGCTCGCCCGGCGCCTGGCGGATACCGCCGATAAGGAGGTCTGGAACGGGGCGACGCTCGTTGGGCCGCACCGCGACGATCTCGTGTTCGAGATGGCCGGCCGCGACCTTGCCACGTTCGCGTCGCGGGGGCAGCAGAGGACGGCAATCCTGGCGTTCAAGATGGCTGAGCTCGACCTGCTCGCGTCGTTCCTCGGGCGGCCACCGCTGCTGTTGCTGGACGACGTCTTCTCGGAGCTCGATCCCGATCGCCGAGCACACCTCGTCCGGCGCATCGCGGCCCTCCCCCAGGCGTTCGTAACGACGACGACGCTCGAGGATCTCGACCGGGGCCTCGTTGACGTCGCCGCGACCTGGGAGGTCCGCGCGGAGCAGGTCGGGGCCCGGCTCATCGGCCCGCGTGCTTCAGGGGCGCCCGCCGACGAGGCACGCGAATGACGGGACGGCGTCGTCCGATGGAACGCATCGGCGACCTGATCCCGGAGGCCGCCCGGCGGCTCGGACTCGACGAGGAGCTCCGACGATCGCGCGCGATGGCGACGTTCGATGCAATCGTCGCCGAACACGTGCCGGCGGCCCACGGCGCGTGTCGGGCGATCCGGGTCGACGGCTTCGCCCTGCTGGTCGAGGCGGATGCGCCGATCGTCGCCCAGGAGCTCCGCCTGCATGCGCCGGAGCTTCTCGCGGCGCTCGGCGCGGCGCCGGCCGGGATGGGCCTGCGTGAGCTCCGGATCCACGTGCGGCCTGCGGGCTCCCCTCGCTGATCGGGGGTGCCGGGGCGGGGCCTCGCTGCACATTCCCGGGTGGCTGCGCCGAGGCTGCGAATCCGTGATAATCCGCGACACCTGCCAGCCACCCCAAAGCGAGGGCCCGGCGGCGAGCCGGTGTTCTCGCGCTCGTCATCCCGCGCCGCGCGCGACCCCACGGCGTCCGCCTGATCACGAGAGGCTTGCATGGCCTTCCGACTCCAGATGAAACTTGGCGTCGTTCCCGAGCAGGACCGACTACCCGACTCGCCCGACACGGTCGTCGTCGTCGAGCCGACCGTCGGCGCCATCGCGAGGTCGAAGGGTCACCTGTACCTGCTGGTGGCCTCGACAATCAGCGGGGATCGCATTCGGGAGGCGACCCAGCTCGCCGGCGATACGATTCGCAACGAGTACTACTACGACGAGTCGGCGGGTATCCGCGTCTGCCTCGAGAAGGCCATCGTGGCTGCGAACCGGCGCCTGGCCCACATCCGGGACCGTGCCGGCCTCGTCGCTGATGTCCGAGGCGCCGGACCGGTCGGTGTGGCCGTCGCCGTGGTCCGTGGGAATGAGCTCTATGTCGCGACGGTCGGCCCGGCCGAGGCGTACCTGATCCGCGGTGCGCGGCTCTCGACCCTTCCCGACCCGGACCGGCATCGCGGGCTGCCGGCCGATGAGCTGATGCCGGACGTCTGGCGCGGTGAGATCTCGGTTGGCGACTCGCTTGTCCTGATCTCGCCCAACGTCATGGCCACCCTAGGGCCCGATGAACTCAAGGACGCCATGGTGACCCTCCACCCGCAGTCGGCGATGGAGCACCTCCACCATCGGTTCGTGGGCGCCGGAGGAACCGGCAGTGACGGAGCGATCGCCCTCGAGGCGACCGAAGTCAGCGTGACGCAGCGCGGCCGGACCCTGGTTCCGGTGCGCGCCCCCGAGCCGCTCGCCGGAACCCCGGACCATGGCCCGATCCCACTGGCGGATTCGGTCACAGACGGGGTCGCCGCCGTCCAGGAGAGCGCTCGCCAGGTGCGCGACATGGCCGGCGGGGCAATGGGTCGCCTGGTCCATCGCCTCCATGACCTGCTCCCGACTCGCCGGCCGGCCTACCGGCGAGTGACGCCGATGTCGGCCCGGCGCGAGACACAGCAGCGGGCTGCCATCGCCATCCTGGCGTTCATCGTCGTCGCCGGCGGCCTCGGCCTCGGGGTCACGATGTTCACGGGGCTCCGCTCCAACCAGGGTGCCCTCCAGACCGCCGCGGTCGGCCAGCGCGCGCTGGACCTGGCGCGGGCCGACCTGGAGCGCGTCACGGGTCCCGGCCTCGACCTCATCGCCAACGATCCCCAGAACGCCCTGAAACTCCTGAAGGACGCCCTGACCCAGCTCAAGGCGGCCGAGGGCGCGGGCCTGCCGACATCGTCGACGGCGCCCCTCCGGACCCGTGTCGTCGCGGGCCTCGATCGGCTGTTCGCGGTCGTCGACGTCAAGGACAGCGTCCTCTACACGTTCCCGACCAGCGTCGCGGTCGACCTCCGCGCCGCCATCCGCGGGCCCGACGGTGCGCCATATGTGCTCGACGCCGGCACGAAGAGCGTCTGGCGAATCGATCTGCGGGCCAAGAAGGCGTCGGCGGTCATCCGCTCCGGCCAGCAGGCCGCCGGCGCCACCGCCGCCGACCCGAAGCTCATCGCCACCGGTGGCCCGGACCTCCTGATTCTCGACGCCAAGAATGTCCTGTGGCGGTGGCGGCCATCGAATGCGACGGGTGCGGGGACGCTCCGCCGGGTCTCGCCGGTGAAGGGGTCGAGCGGCTGGGGCAGCGACATCCGCGGCCTCGGAACGTATCTCCGCAACGCCGATACCGGCCTCTACAACCTCTACGTGATCGATCCGTCCGAGCAGCAGATCCTCGCGTATTCACCGGCGATCGACGGTGGCGGCTTCCCCGCCGATCCGATCGGCAAGCTCGCGACCGCCCGCGACGTCAGCAAGATGGGGTCGCTCTACATCGACGGCGACATCTTCGTCGTCGACGACGGCAAGATCGAGCGGTTCGTGAACGGCCAGAGCGGCGGTTGGGATGCAGCCGATCCGGCCGACGAGATCCTCCGGCCCAACCCTGGCGCCCAGGGCCCGCTGCCCGCGTACGCGCTCATCACCTCCGGAAGCGATCGCCGCACTGGGAGCCTCTATGCCTGGGACCCCGCCAATCGGCGCGTCGTCGGCTTTGGCAAGTCCGACGGCCGCTACACCGAGCAGTACCGCCTGGCCCAACCGGGCACCGGCGTGGCTCCGGGTGCCAGCCCGGGCACCAGCGGCGCTCCAGCCGCGAGCACGATCCCCAGCCCGACCGTGAAGGCCACTGCTCGTGCAACCGCCGGCCCCGCCAAGAGCCCCGTCGCGAGCCCTGGTCCAACGCCGGGCCCAGCAGCAACGTGGGCCGACATTCGGGGCTGCTACATCATCCCGGGCCTCTCGGGCGCACCGGACACCCTCATCTGGGTCTCGGCCACGACGATCCATTCGGTGGTCCTCGAGGCCACGGTCACCGGACCCACGGGTTCGCCTGAACCCTCATCGAGCATCAAGCCCGGCGGAACGACGCGGCCCTCGCCGTCCATCGGGCCCGCTCCGTGATCCCGCTCCGTGATGCCAATCCGACCCGTCAGTTCCCGATCGTCACCGTCCTGCTGATCGTCGCCTGCACGATCGCCTTCATCTATGAGATCGGCCTGTCGTCGAGCGGTGGCGACGCAGCCCTGGAGCGCTTCATCTCGACGTACGGCGCAGTCCCCGACAGGATCACCGCCTCGCTGGGCGCCCACGACTACACGTCGCCCGCGATGCTCGGGATCCTCAGCAGCATGTTCCTGCATGGCGGCTGGCTGCACCTGATCGGCAACATGCTGTACCTGTGGATCTTCGGCAACAACGTCGAGGACCGCTTCGGCCGGCTTCCGTTCATCGTGTTCTACCTGCTCGGTGGCATCGCCGCCGCGTTCGCCCAGGTCGCCATCAACCCGGAATCGACCGATCCGCTCATCGGGGCCTCGGGTGCGATCGCGGCGACGCTCGGCGCATACCTCGTCCTGTACCCGGGAGCACGGGTCCTGTCGCTCGTCTTCCTCGGGTTCTTCTACCAGCTGCTCGAGGTGCCGGCCGTCCTCATCCTCGGGTTCTGGTTCGTGCTCCAGCTGATCGACGGCCTGGGCTCCCTGGGCGCCCAGAACGCCCAGGGCGGAGTTGCGTTCTTCGCCCACGTCGGCGGTTTCGTTAGCGGGATGGCGGTGGGCTTCGTGGTCCGGGTTGCGGGCGGCGGCCGGCCCCCAAGTCGAGTCGGGCAGAGCGCCTGACGGCCGACCCCCGATGGGTCGACACATCCCCGTGGGATAATCGGGTCATGGACGGCGGACTGGTCGAGATGGTCGTCGAGAGCGTCCGGGTCCACATGTTGTCGAACCGCCATGTGGTCATCCTCAAGGAGAACGGCCGCGAGCGGTACCTCCCGATCTGGATCGGTCCCTGGGAGGCAAGCGCGATCGCGATGAAGCTCCAGGGCCTGACGCCCGAGCGGCCCCTGACCCATGACCTGTTCGCGACGACGCTCGATGAGCTCGGCGTTCGCATCGATCGGGTCGTGATCTCGAACCTCGCCGAGGAGACATTCCACGCGCTGCTGTTCCTCGAGCGCGGTGGGCAGACGGTCGAGGTCGACTCGCGGCCATCGGACGCGCTGGCCCTCGCCGTCCGCGGCGGCGTGCCGATCTTCGCCGCCGAGGCGGTGCTCGACCAGGCGGCGCTCGGTGCCGATTCGGGAATCACCGGCGAGGACGACGAAGAAGGCGAGGGCATGACCCTCGACTCGACGGGCGAGAAGATCGTCGACCCTCGCCTGGACGTCTTCCGTGACTTCGTCAATTCGCTCGACGTCGACCTCGGGGGTGGCGGCGGAGGGGAGACCCAGGCGGGACGGTAAGCAAGCCCGCAGCGCCGCACCGGCGAGCCCGCAACCGCGACCCCCGATCAGGCGATCGGCATTGACAGGTCCGCCTAGCATGACCACTGTCGTATTTCGAGGGGAGGGGGACCTTGGCGCAGCCGGAATCTCCGGGCTCCCGATTCGCCTTGGTCGGGGGCAGGCGCGTGGGGCTCCGCTTCGCGGTCCTCCAATCGGCAGTGCTCATTGCGGTTCTCTCCGCGCCTTCGATGGTCTCGGCAGCGAATCCCGTGCGACCCCGGTCTTCGCCGACCTCTGCGCCGACCTTCACCAGCGTGTCAAATGTCACCTTCGGGGGTTCTCCCTCGACCGCTGAGGCGGTCGCAACCTGGACGGTCGCGTTCACCACCAGTCCGACCGGAGCGCTGAAGCGCGGGAGCTCGATCACGGTGGTCTTCAATACCGCCTTCGGCGTGCCCTCGGCGCCCGCGGTCAGCCTGACCGGCGGTTTCACCAATTGCTCGGTGGGCGCCTCGGTGATCGGCACGACCATGAGCCTTACGCTCAACGGCGGCAGGTGCGCACTCGGAAATGGCGCCACCGGGAGGCTTGCCGTTGCCGGCATCATCAATCCGCCGGCCGGCACGTATGCGGCAGCCAGTTTCAGCGTCGCCACCAGCGCCGACACCACCGCGGCGAGCCCCAATTCCGACATTGTCATCAGCACTGGTACGACGGCGACTGCGGCCTTTACGGCGCCTGCGCCCGGAACCACGAGCGTTCGAACGGCCACGAGCTACGTGGTGGCCTGGACGGAGCGTGGCGTCTCGTCGCGCGTGCTACTGATCGAGCGCGCGGCTGCATCTGGCACGACGTGTCCAGCCAGCGGCTATGCGACCGTCGCGACCAACATCGTCAGCACCGCCGGCACCACGACGGTCAGCGGCCTGACCGCCGGCAATTGCTACCGGTTCGAGCTGCTGCTGAACGGCGGCTCCACGCCGGCGGCTACCAGCGGCACCATCGCCATTGTCAGTGCCACCGCAGCGGACCCGGCCCGTCTGGCGACGACATATTCGTTGACTACGTGGGCTGAGCTCGGACACTCGGCCTACGTGAACTCGACCGAGACCGTGGTCATCACCAACAACGGCACCGGCTACATGACGACCGTGAATTTCTCCGCTCTGGCCCGGGCTTTGGGCTACATCACGATCGGGTCTGTCACGGTCAACGGGGCCGCTGCAACGACCGCATGGACGACGACCACCAACCTCCAGGTGACCGTCCCCCCCACCAGTCCCGGCTCGACGATCACCGTAGCCATTCCATTCAATTTGACCATACCCGCCGGTACCGGCTCGAGCTCGTTCTCCCTCCGAATGAACTACTACAACGGGATCCTGATCCTGGGTAATTGGTTCCCGGTCGTCTCGCGGGTCCATGATGCATATGGAATCGGTGACCCCCAGGTCACCTGGAACGCATCGACGATCACCTTCAATTTGACCACCTCCGTCTCGTTCGGCAGAAACGCCGTTGCGGCAACTGGCGACTTGGTCAGCGCGCCGGCAAGCTCCGGCACGGCGTGGCAATTTGTGGCCCACAACGTTCGGGACTACGCGGTGGCGATCGGCCCGACCTTCTCTCTCTATTCCACACCTGTCGGGTCGACAACGCTGAAGGCGTACGCGAAGAGCGGGGCCGGGGGTGCGACGATGCTGTCGACAATGACCGCGGCCTTCCAGAAGTATGTAACCCAGTACGGGACCTACCCATATGCCACCTTGACCATGGCTCAGGCGGGCAGCTCCGGCTGGGCCATGGAATTCCCGACGATGAACTTCATCGGCTCGAACTACCTGACCAACTCATACGTCATCTGGCACGAAGTTGCCCACCAGTGGTTCTATGGCCAGCTCGGCGACGATCAACTCACCGAACCCTGGCTCGATGAGGCCTGGGCCGAGCTCAGCGCGCGCTATTTCCTCGGGCTCAGCCTCTCGAACTGCTCGACCGTCCCGATCAACGAAGCGGTCTCCTATTGGCCTGGCACGCTGACCGATGGCGACTGGTCGGGTTGCAACGGCTACTTCGAGACCGTCTTCCACCGTGGTACGACGTTCCTCAACACGATTCGCGCCGACATGGGCACGTCGACGTTCTTCAGCGCCATCCGCAACTACATCGGGCTGCACCGCTACGGCCTCACAACGGGGGCGGACGAGCTCAGGTATCTCGACGCACAGACGAGCTACGACCTCTGGAACGGTCCGGTCTACACGTACACGTCGTACCGGTAAGGCGGACGTGGGCCCGAGCCGACGAGCGGGCCGGGCCGGCGGGGCGAGTCGGAGCCGGGGGGGGCGAATCAGTCGTCGTCGAGGATCGGCTCGCCTCGCGAAAGCGCCCGACGCGGATTCGCCCACAGGCGCAGCCGCAGCGACCAGAAATCGCGGATCGCCCGGAGAACGACCGCGGGCTTCGCGCCGGTCGGGCTCCCCGCCGTTCGAGGGTAATGCGGCACGCCGACCTCGACGACCGATCGACTGCTCGCTCCCAGCTTGACCAGCAGCTCGGCGGAGAAGAAGGCACCGCCCGATTCCACGCGCAATCCTCTCAGCGCATCACGCCGGAAGAGCTTGCAGGCGCAGTCGGCGTCGCGGACGCGGAGCCCGAAGAAGATCCGGTTCGCGAGCCGATAGGCCCGGGCGTAGAGCGTCCGCACGAGCGGATCGGCGCGCTGGATCCGGAAGCCGACGACGACGTCCGGATGATCGGGCGCGCGGAGACGCTCGATGAGCCGGCCCACGTCGGCGACGCGGAACTGGCGGTCCCCGTCGGTGAAGGCGACGTACTCGAAGCGCGCCGAGCGGAGCCCGGTCCGCAGGGCCGCCCCGTACCCCAGGTTGGTCGGATGGTGAATGGCCCGGACGACATCAGGACTGGCCGCCGCCAGTTCGTCGGCGATCCTTGGCGTCTGGTCGCGGGACCCGTCGTCGACGATCATCACCTCGAACACGTCGGCCAGGCCGGGCAGGGCTGCCAGCGCCTCCGCCACGAGCTCGCGAAGGTTCGCCTCCTCGTTGTGCGCCGGAAAGAAGATGCTCAGGCGCTCTAGCCGTCGGTCGGGCGGACGGATGCCCGGGTCACGTGCGTCGGCCGGGTGCATCGCCGCACCAGCGGCGTCGGCGGTCACGACATCCCTCATGCCGGATTCTGGACTGGGCCAAGGATCCGGTACACGTTTGAGGCCGGTCCCGCGACCAGCGGCTCGAGGGTGAACCGGGCCGACACGTGCCCGACATCGCCGGGACTGGCCCGAATCAGGTAGACGGGTCGATGGCCGAGATAGACCGGAATGACCTGGAGTACGTCCTGGTAGCCCATGTCCAGGAGGGTGCGGTCATCGATGATCATGATGTCCGGCCGTAGTCCCTCAACGCGTTGCGCGTACCACAACGGCGTCGAGTAGCTCCACCAACTCACGATGACGGCGTCAGGCTCGAAGGCGGCGAGCGCGGCCGTCAGCCATTCCTGTGCCGCGTCGTTGTGGCTTTGGTCCACCGCCTGTGCGCGCGCGGGCAAGGTCGCTGCCGTTGGCGCCAGCAGCGCCAACGAGAGCGCGACGGCCAGCCATCGGCTCAGTCTGGCGTCGGAAGAGACCGTGAGCCACCTCCTGGCGACCCACGCCACCGTCTCGACCACGGTGACGGCAAGGATTGCCAGCCACGTCCAGGCGAGGAGAACCGGGCTCAGGTAGTAGCGCGAAATCTCCCCGTCGTGGAAGTAGGCGTTGAAGAAGCACGTGATCAGGGCCGCGAGCCCGGTCAGGAGCGCATACCGCGGATTCCTCCAAACCGTGGCGATGAACGCGGCCGGCAGGAGGAGGGCGAGGAATCCGAGCTGGCGTGTGGCGATTGCCACCAGGTTCGCGGCATGCTCGGGCAGGTCGGCGAAGGGAGTCGACAGCAGCCCCGTGAATTGCTGGCCAAGAGCCACGTACCAGAAGCCGTTCCACGTCCCCGGATCGGCGTAGACGAGAGCGGCTCGGATGAGGCCCGCTCGGATGGGCAGCTCGAGGTAGACCAGCACGAGGGTCGCGGCAAGGAGGGCGGTGCAGGTGACGATGAGGCGCGGACGCCGGACGATCCCAGGATGGACAGCCAGAACGTACAGGCCGATCGGTGGCGCGAATAGGAACGTCAGGCCGTGGTTGCCGGCCGATAGGCCGAAGGCAAAGGCGGCGGCGATCAGCCAGCGGTCGGATCGAGGGTTGCCGATCTGCCTCGCCTGGTCCCAGCCCACGAGCAGGACCAGGATCAGCGCGACGAAGGCGAGGTGGAGGGCGTGGGGATCGGCGTGCGTCCCGATGTCCCACACCAGCGGCGTCGTCGCCAGGCCGATTCCCGCGCCAGCGGCGATCGCGGTGGAGTCGGTCAGGCGCCGCACCAGAACGACGGTCAGCCCGGCAGCCGCCGCCACCGACAGCCCGCTGAACAGGTTCATCCGGAACGCGGGTTCGCCGAATGGCGCGAGTACGGCGTTGGCAATCCAGCCCAGGATCACGTACGTGGGGAAGCCGGTGGGATGACCGGTCCCAAGGACCGGCGCGACGGTCTGGAACTCGCCCGTGTCCCAGAACGCCACGCCGGGCATCATCGCCCAGCGAACGAGGAGGAACGCCGCGAAAGCCACCAGCAACGGCGCGGCCACATGGCGGGCGCCGGAGGCTGCCAGGCGGGCGCCGGAGGTTGCCCCGCTGGCGCGAGAGGGTGCCGCGCTCACCATCCGAGGACGTTCCCCGCCCAGACGCCCCAGAGGTTGATGGCGACCGACGCGACAACGAGGGCGATGGCCAGCGGGCGGGCTCCTCCCCGACGCTCGATGCCCAACGCCACCAGGATCAACGCGAACGGCACGAAGTCATTGCTGAAGCGGTAGCCGAACTGGACCCAGCCCTGGCTGAAGTGCATCAGGTTGATGATGGCGATGGCAAGGGCGGCGACCGTCGCCCCGGTCACAAGGCGCGATCGCCCGTAGCGTCGCAGGGCCGGTAGCGCGAAGAGGTACGCCGGGCTCGTCAGGAACAGGCTCATGCCCACGTCCTGTGGCAGGAGCAGCGGGCAGTTCCCATTGAACAGCCCACGGGTATCGCCCGGCTGCGTGCAGAGGGGGACGCCGTCGCCAAGCGATGCCGGAACCGACGCGGGCAGGACGGCCGGGGGCTCGAGGAGTGCGATGACCAGGTTCTGCGGAAGATAGCGGGGATCCTCGATGCCCCACGTGACGTGGTAGTTGAGGCTGGGATAGCCGACCGCCTCGAGCCGGTACTGGTAGTCATATGCCGGGTGAATGATGTGCCCGGTCGAGACGAGGTTGTAGGCGACGAGCGCGCCGATCGGGAGCGCCGCGCCGAGCCCGGTCGAGACGGCGCGCTGGACCCAGGTCCCACCGCCTCCGACCATCACGAAGAACGGCGCGCCGAAGGCGATCGAGATCCGCGCGGTGCAGGCCAGCCCGAACAGAAACCCGGCGAGGAGCTGGCGGCGATCGACGAGCCGCCAGGGCCGGCTGAGCAGCGCCGCCAGCATCCGGGCGCGTTCCGCGATCCGGAGCCCCTCCCCGTCGCGCGTTCCATCATCGATCGGCTTTT
>DATCPH010000145.1:0-12185 GCA_036570185.1 Candidatus Limnocylindrales bacterium
GTCAGCCATTCGCGCGAGCGCTTGGCCCGGGGGAGAGTGATCTCAGTGGCCTCGGTCCGGCGCGCATTCAGTACACGGTCGGCTTCCGCCCGCGACCAGGACCCTGCCGCCAATTCATTAACGCCCCCATTGGGGTTCACATGGGCAGGATGAGGTCGCGCTGTCGACGGCGACCATCATACACGGCTCGTCTGCGCCGCAATGGTGGTCAGAGCGCCGGCTCAGGTCGTCAGCGTCGGACGGCCAGTGGGGCTCGTCTCCTCATGGGTCTCCTGCGCGGGCTCCAGGAACTGCTCGACGAGCCGATCGACGCTCTCGTCCGGCAAGGTCCGCAGCACGGCCAGGCAGTCGCCTTCGAGCAGGGTGTTGCGAGGAAGGGCGAAGCGAACCGGGATCGCCGGGATCACCTCCTGCTGGCCTGACGGGTCAGCCGCCCGAGCCGCGCGAAGTGCCCCGTCCGCACTCCGGCGCGGCCGCGGTCTGCCGATGGCGGTAATCGTGTCCATTCTTCGGTCCCTCCTGATCCCCTTCTTGCCGAGTCGGGGTCCCTGTCAGAAACCTGGGCCTCAACGCGGGCTGTTTCGGCCGAAGTCTTTCGGCTTGTTTTGGCTCTTCATCGAGCAAGGCGTCCAGCATCCGGCCGCGGCGTTGTGCGCCGTAAGCACACAAAAAGGGACACATCGGCTGGTTGGATGGAGCGGCCAGGACGAGGCAAGCCGGGAGAGTCGAGAGGAGCGTCCTTACGCCGCACTCGAGAAATCCGGGCGCACAAACGAACGAACCGGAGAAGCACTCGGCCTCCGGTCGCAGGGCGGCTACCGCCATGAAGTCTTCGGCCACGCTGACACCGGCCGAAGTCGAGGCCCTGATGGAGCGCACCGTGGATCCGCGGGACCGGGCGATCCTCCGGCTGACCTACGATCTCATGCTCGAGCGCGGCCAGATCGCAGCCCTCAACTACCCGGACCACCTTGGCGAAGACTCCGTGGTCGGTCTGCGGGGCAAGTTCTCAGTTGTCCTGCCGTTGCCGACGAAGACGAAGAGCGCGGTCGGGGCCTGGATTGACGAACACAACCGAAGTGGTCTTGACCGCTGGCCCGGCGCGTTCTTTTACAACCGCAGCCGGACGCAGAAGGGGGACGGCTTGACTGAACGCAGCATTGCCCGGATCGTCGCTGCCGCTGGACGGCGGATCGGACGCAACAACCTGACATCCAACGCCCTGCGCCAGTCCGCTTGGGAGCATCTCGACCCGCCCACGTCGGTCATTCCTTACAAGTTCCGCCGGGAATGGTCGCGACAGACTCAGTTCTGGGTGTGCCGTCTTGGAACAGGTGACTTGGACTGGTTGATCTTTGCCGATAACGCGAAGACGAGCGATGACAAATTTGCCGGGTTGCCCCGCGGCGATCTGGCAACGCAGTGGATTGAACAATTCCACATCGATCTTCGCCGCAGGAGGAGATTCCGTCGGATTGCCAAAACTGGGGGATGGCTTCCATACCGTGACCCCAGATGGGTCAGATGGCGTCTAAAGGGTGGCCGGGTGTTCAGCGAATACCTCGCCCGTTATGGCGACCCGATCCAGTCCGTCACTCACCTTGTTGACGACCTGGCGGCACCCGAATCGGTCCGTCAGCGTCGCATGGCCAGGCACAGCCACGGCCTCGCCGATCTCGATCCGGTTCCCTACACTCGCAGATGGGGATTGCGAGCGGCCCGCAAAACCGCAGCAGCCGAAGGCTTCACCTTCTCGTCACAGGACTGGCGAGCCGTCAATGCCGCTTTGGATGCGCTCTGGGAAGAGGAAGAACGAGTCGGTGCCTGGCCGCTTGATGACCTCATGAAACCCCCTTCACAACGACTGGGGGCGCCCCGGACCGGCGGGTCGCAGAAATGACGCTGGTCGCGCCAATGGGTCAGATGGGGTCCGGGCGTCCCAGATGAGCGTTTCTGGGGCCATGTCGAGATCGCCGGGCCAGGTCAGGGTCCCACCGCGAACCCGGGCCGCTCGGAAGTTGTTGTAGTCAGCGCGCAGCGGCTCAAAGACCGGCCCCACACAAGATCGGACAGGTCGCGTTCCACTACATCGCCGTTGGTCAGGGTTAATCGGACCAGGTAGTTATCAAGCACCTTGACCGCTCGGATCCACAACATCTTGCCATTGATTGTGGCTCGAGATGCCGGCTCTTCCTACCGCTCTTCCGCTGAAACAACGCGATTTGCCTCAATCCCACCAGAGCCGGAAGGCCGACCGCGAGAGGTCCTCGTTTTCGTCGGCGCTCCCGCCCCACAACTCCCTGATGTCTGCGCTGAAGATTCCGTCGGTCTCGGAGACCACGATCTCGTCCACCGAGACGCGGGCATCGGGACGGGGCGGCCAGATGACATAGCCGCCAAAGGCGACTTCGCTCTGGTGGTTCTTGAATCGCACAAGAAGATCGCCGATCTTCGGGGCCTGGTTGTGGAAAGCCCCCTGATTCAGGGATCAGGGGGCTTGGTGTTACTCCACCGGTCAGACCCAAATCAGCTGCGGAAGCCGACCAGGGTGCCCAGCGTGGCGGCCAGCACAGCCAAGGTGCGGTCGTGGGTGGCGGCCGTGACAAAGCCAGAAAGCAGGGCCCCGCTGGAAAGGAGATCGGCCAGCAGGAAGGCCGCCCCGGCCATCAAGACGCCCAGCACCACCGAAACCGCCACCGGCAGCGTTTCGCTCGTGACCGCTTCAACCGGCCAAGGCGAGTTGGCTTGGCGTGGTGGTGGAACAACCGAAGCCGACTTGGCTGTTCGGGCTGCGACCGCCTGAGCCGCCTTGTGCCGAAAGGCGGTCAGGACCGACTCGAACGTGCGGCGATCCTGCTCGGGATCGCGGGCCGGGACCGGGGCGTCGATCTCGGCAATAACCTCGGCCGGCAGAGGCAGGGCCGGCTCGGCCGCGGCCATCTCGCCAACCATGCCGATTGAGTCCAAGAACTCATCAAGGGTCGAAGAGCGGATCATCCGGGCCCGAGCCAGGGCAGCGACGCCCTCGATCTCGCGGGCCAGCACGCTACCGGCCCACTCGCCCGACTCAGCCGCATCAGGCTGGCCCAAGTAGGCAATGGCTTCGTCCAGAATGGAAGTAGTGGCGATGTTGCGGTTCATGATGTTGGTCCCTCCACGGTTGCTCCGGTTTCGGGGCTTTGGGCCCTTCTACGGGTCTTGTCGGCTTGCGCCACCTCTTTAACAAAGGATTTGTTATGCGAGGTCAAGACAACCCCAGAAACGGGGCGGTTGGCGGTTCGTTACAGACGGCCCTGACAAGAATGGTGCCGAGCACGAAAAGACAGCCAAAAGAGCGCGTCGAGAGAGTCGTCGAGCGAACGATCGGAGAGTCGGCTGGAGAGTCGGCGGCGGTGATCGCGGGTGGGTCGGTCGAGGATCAGCGAGGCGCAATAGTGGCCGGTGCTACTTTCGGAAACGCCAAGAGGGCGGTAGTCCGTTACGCCGGCGATCACCGCCGGGGGCGATCCGGATCTACCACGCTCGGCGCCGCGGAGCGCGGCCTTGGCGCACTACCTTTGCTCCGCGGAAGCGGCCAGCCACCGGGCTCGGCGCTGCCGGTTGATCTCGGGCGAATCCTGCTCGCCAGGCGGCTCCAGCCGCAAAAGTCCACCAGCCAATGTGTCCCTTTTCGTGTGGTTATGGCGCATGAGGCCAGTCCGTAGAGTTGGGCTCATGACCAACAAGAACCCCTCAACTGAACGGGACCGGAGGGCTGCGTCCTCCGCTGCCGGCTACGCCAGCGATGCGGCGGGCCTGGTCGAGCCGCTCGCCCTGGTTCATGGGGTCCTTTCCGTCTCCCCGATTGCTCCGGCCATCAAGAGCATTGCCACCGCCGAACCCGTGGCGCCAGCTCCCTCTTCGCTTCCGCGGACCCCGGCCGAATGGGACGCGTTGGTCCGGGAGCAGCGGAGCGAGGCCGGACTAACGGCTGACCTGTCGAGCGACAGCGCCCCGTCGATTGCGTCGTTTCTGATCCGCAAGAGAGTTTCGGCGACGAGGCGACCGATCGGGCGCATGGAGTCTGGTACCCAGATCGTCGACCTCGGCCGGGGTCGGGACTCGCAGGGCGTCGCCCGGTCGGTTTCTGCGAGCTCCCGTCAAGCGCGCGACACGGAGTCAGAGAGGACAACCACCTCGCGATGTAGCGTCGACGCTACTATTTCTCACTCGTCGGAGAGAAGCCATGAAGACCGCTTTGGAGCCGAAGCGAGCCCCGACATCGTTGAAGCGCTGGCTCTCTTGATTCGCTCGGCCGTTGCCCGCGATCGTCACGAAGCGGCGGAGCGCCGGGTCGCATGACAGCTCGTCGTCGCGGCCTGCCCGCTTCGCTCGACGATCTGCACGGCCTCCGGGCCGCGCGCTGGACCCGAGAATCGACGCCCGGGCAATACGATTCGTTCGGACCCGAAGCCCAGCGGGAACAACAGGCGCGGGCCATCGAGCGCTACGGCCTCTTGGATACGGGGATCGAATGGACGGTCACCCACAGCGGCCGGACGGTCGGCTCTACGGCCCAGTTCACCGAGATGTCCGCCCGCGCCGGCGTCGATTTCGACGTGCTCGTAGTCGGCTACGTGAGCAGGTTTGTCCGAAACCTGCGGACGGCGACCAACGCCCGACACACTCTCCATGAAGCCGGCGCGACAATCCTGTTTGCGGATGACCGAATCCTCTTGTCCGATGAGCGCGAATGGGAACGCTGGGCCCGCGAGGCAGTCGAAGCCGAGGCATACAGCCGCCGGCTGGCTCGACGAATCGGCGAAGGCTATGAGGCGAAGCGACGGCGACTGGGCATCCCAGGTGGCAACCGGACCCCGTTTGGCACCCGCCGAGACAACCGCACCATCGCAGCCGACGAGGAGGAGCTCGTCGTGGTGCGGCAAGCCTACGATCTGGCCCTTTCTGGTCTGACCGACCGCGAGGTGGCCGCGGCCACCGGGTTGAAGCTCAAGCACATCGCCGAGATTCTGACCAATCGCTTCTACCGCGGGCAGTTGCGCGATGGGTCGGCGTCAGCGATGGGGCCGCTCGTGGATGTGGCCACATGGGAGCACGTCCAAGAGCTCCGAGGTCGATTCGCCCGCCGCTCACCCGGACAGCCGGCTCGGCACCATCCCTACCCGTTGGCGAAGATCCTGCACTGCGCCGCCTGCGGCCGCCGGTTGACGGGGCACGTCGGCCGCTATCGCCATGTCGACGCTTGCGCGGAGTTCGTCTCGGCCCGGCCCCACTTCGTCCGCGCCTATTCCCATCGGCTCGACCGACGGGTGCGCGGGGAGAGCTATCCGGCCGAAGTCTATGACGGGATCATCCCCCAAGCCCTGGCCCGCATCGCCGTAGTTGCGAAGTTGCGAACCGAGGCGATCGCCGCGGCAACCCGACCGACGACGACCACCGGCGACTTGCTGACGGTAGCCCGGATCAACCGCGAACGCGAGGCGGCGACCAACCGCTACCTGCGTGACCGTGACACCAAGGCCCTCGAAGCCACTATGTCGCGGCTGGACGCGGAAGAGGAAGAAGCCCGGGGGCGTGAACCCGCGACCCCGACGGCAGCCGAGGCTCTGAGCTACTTGGCTGACCTGCCCGGGGCATGGGCTCGAGGCGACGACGCCGGGCGGCGGGCCGTGGCGGCGGCGCTCTTCGGGCGAATCGACGTGCTCGGCACCCGCGAGGCATGGGTGACACCCACCGCGAAGGCCGAAGCCTACGGGCTCACTGCAGCGTGGTCGGGGCCGCTCCGGTGTTCGATTGGTAGTTATGGTCGGGGCGAGAGGAGTCGGGCCGAGCCCTTACGGGTGAAGGTGAGGATCGCGACCACTCGTCACGAGCCTTGTCTGGCGACAGTCATCTGAGCGAGCCAGCGTTAGCTCAGGGCTCCACGTGGACGACCCACTTGGCAGCGATCCGCGAGTGCGGCATTATCCGCGCCAAGGGCGAGGAGGCGGGGCTTCCCTGGGAGTCCCACCGGCACGGCGTCCCGGTCGCGGTCGCCCGCCTCGTGCCGGATGCCAATGGCGAGACCGACCTCGGCCGCTGGGGGGTCGCGTCATGACCGAGCCAATCGCGGATCTGCGCCCGCTCGTCGGGCTGCCCGGGGAGCGCCAGCCCGTGCCAGGCATTCCCGATCCCATCGTCGTCAGGGCGCGCGCCGAGGAGACGGGCGGCGCGTTCGAGGTGTACGAGGTCAGTTTGTCGGGCGTGGCTGGCCCGCCGCCGACGACGCACCGCGAGCACGAGGAGATCTTCTACGTCCTCGAGGGGGCGTTCGAGTTCTTCCTCGGTGACGACCGCGCGGCGGCCCCAACGGGGACCCTCATCGTCGTCCCGCGCGGGATTCGGCACCATTTCCGCGGGACGCCGGGGTCGCGCCTCCTCGTCTTCGCGATCCCGGGCGGGATGGCGGGCTTCTTCCAGGAGTTCGGGACCGGACGCGAAGCCGGTCGAGCGGACGCGGAGATCCGCGCAGCCCTCGCAGAGAAGTACGACTCGTACCCCGACGGCGCCTAGCCTTCTCGCATTCTGCTTGCAAGCGGAGCGCTTGGCGGTAGACGGACGAGAATGTCCGTCAATGTGATCTGCGGCTCGGCCTCACGCCGGGTGAGCCAACCTGCTGACCGTCAGTTCTGGTGACGCTCGATCGCTCCGTCCCGAAGTCGATAGGACCGGCCTCCCACTAGGCGTTCATCGCTGGTTGCGTAGGGTCCAAACGTGAGGAACCAGTAGCGGCCTTGCGGCCCGTCGCCCTCGTGCAGGACGCAAGTACTCCGAACCGAGCGCTCTTGGAGCCAGGCCTTCTTGAGGAGGTCGACCCAGGTGTCGTCAGTGCGCCAAAGAGGCGGGAGCGGGTCAGCCTTCCATGGATGGTCGGTCCTATGGACGCCATACCAAGAAACGTGAGATCGCTCCAATAAGGCCGGCAAGGTCGCCGCGCGCGAGACCCGGGCGAGCGGGCCCTACGCGGCGGCGGCCCGAAGGCCGCGGAACCTTGACGGGCGGCAGGACGGGCCAAGATCAGGAGCGGGGCGGCCCCCCGGCCGCCCCATAACCAGCCCGCGCCCGTTGGCGCGTCCGGGCTGACCGGAGCCGGGCAATCTCGGCAAGGTGCGCGTCGCAGCAGACCTTGCTGCCGTGGGTGTCGGGCGGGAGCATCGTGGAACACCCGTCGGGCCAGACACAGCGTCGGGGTGGACGCGTGTCGGTGATCGGTCGCCACAGCGACCAGAGCGCGCGGCCGAACGTGCCAACCACCTCGCCCGCCGGGTAGGGCCAGGCGCCGATCTGCTGGAGGCGCAAGGCGAGGAGCGACGCCAGCTCGCCGGCGAGCCGGGCCGGTTCGTCGAAGGTCGCAGCTTGGGGCGGATCTGTGCCGAGGTCGGCGAAGGCCTGGAGCTCGGCAAGGGGCGGCGTCACCTCCCGGCGGACCTCGGCCGAGCGAAGCGAGCGCAGGTCATGGAGGGCCCGGCCCCAGAGTGCGAGCTCGGCTGCCGCCCGGCGCCACTGGGCCAGGGTCTCGGGTTCCGCCAAGCCGAAGAATGGCGCGACGCGATACGGCGCGACCTCGGCGGCAAACCGGCCGAGCGCGGCGGGCTCGATGACCGTCGACAGGCCGCCGTCGCGGTCCAGGGCGTCGATGAGGGTTCGGACCAGTCGGGCGGCGGGTGCGATCCGCCCGCCCGAGCCATGCCGGACCCGGGCGAGGACGAGCGCGTCAGGACGGGCGATCCAGCGGCGAGCCACCCGGCGCGGGAAATCGACCCGGGCGATGACCCGGAAGTGCTCGTCCATCAGGCGTCGCCAGGTCGCGGCGGGGTCTGAGCGGACGAACACGGGGTCGGGATCGCTCAGGGCCGCGGCGAGGAAGACCGACAGCTCCGGGTCCGCCTCGGCGAAGGCGAGGATGAGGCGCGCGATGGGCGCCAGGCGAGCCGGGATCCGGAGCGCGCTCCAGCTCGCAACCCAGCGGTGGAGCTCGTCGAGGTGGGTCCTCTCGTTGAGCATGGCGCGGTTGAGGAGGTAGACGTACCGGGCGGCATCGCGGGGCCGCACGGCCCGGAGCGGCCCGAGCGGACCGGCGCGGGTGGCGGCGTCGGCGATCTCCTGGTCGGTCGCCCCGACCAGCCGCGCGATGGTCGCGTGGAGCGCTCCCTCGCCCGTCGCGGGCTGCTGCGAGGTGGGGCGCCCGACGGGCGTGAGCTCGCCGGCATCGTCGAGCCGGTACCTGACCGACCGACGATTCAGCGCGAGCCTGGCCGGTTCCGCCACGCGAAATCCCCCGTTCGCCGATTCGTTCGCCGATTCGCGCTGGTGGAGCGCGGCGAGCGCGTGGTTCATTCTCGGAGATGAACGACGCCGCCGATCCCCGCATCGCGAGCCAGGGCACGAGCCCTGCGATTCGACGTGGGAAACGGCCGTCCGCCGAGGCCGGGCGGCCACGCCCAAGCGTGGCGCCCGGGCCGGCGTCAGGCGCATCCCCCGCTGCGCTCGCGGGCGCGACTCCACCCCCGGTGGGTAACACGGGGGTGGAAATGACAGGGGTCAGTCTCGGCTGGCTCCAGGGGACGGTCAAGCTGGCCGAACCGGAGGTGGTCGTCGCCCTCCTTGCGACTACCCTCGGGGCAGAGCCCGAAACCCGGGACGGCGGAACGCGGTGGTACGCGGAGTCGGTGACGATCGGGCTCCATGCCCTTGCCGCCTGGGCGCCACGCAGCCGGCCGGAAGCGGTCGAGACGTACTTAGAGGTCCGGTCGCGCTCTGACGAATGACCCTGCCGGTCGGCTCCCCGAGCGACGGACCAAACGGCCCCTGAACATGTGTCCGATGGCCCTATAGCTGCGGATATGTCGGTGTCTAAGGTTCCGGGGAACCCCCAAGGAGGGAGCTACATGAAGCCATTGCTCGCCTTGCTCATCCTCGCGGCCGCTCTGTTCGTCGGCGCGTGCAAAACGAACACCGGCGGGAGCGCCGAGCCGACGCTGAACCCGGTCCCGTCCACGGTGACGAACCCGGGGACCAGTCCTGAGGTGAGTCCCGAAGTCAGCCCCGCGGCCAGCCCGTCCGCCTGATCGATTCGCAACCGCACGAACGAGACGCTCCCGTCAGGGGGCGTCTCGTTTCTTCGTGCTCTCCCCAACTGGTTCGCGGGCCCTAGATGTGGTGACCGCAGACGTTGTTGACAAACGAGGGCCCCGCGACACGGTGTGAGGTGTTGAGTACCCATACCGGTCGGAGGCTTTCGTGGCACATCCTAGAGGGCGTCTCAGTGTCTTCAGTCGGCAGCTGCTGGTGAAACGGGTGATCGTCGACGGCTGGCCGGCGGCGACGGTCGCCGAGCAGCTCGGGATCAGCCGGGCGACCGGCTGGGGACGTCGATGCGCGACATGAGGCGGCCGTTCGGGATCGTGATCGCCCTCGCGCCGATCGGGCTCGCCGTCGTGCTTGCCATCAATGCCGGGCTGTCCGGAGGTTCCGCCTCCGGCCCCGCGACATCAGGGAGCCAGGGCAGCGGATCCGCCCGCAGCCCGTCGAGCCAGTCAGCCATCGTCCGACCTCCGGAGAGTGCGATCGTCCCTCCGGACGGCCGGTGGCCGCCAGAGCCGTTCGTCCTCGCTCGGAAGACGCGCCGGGCGTACGCTCGGCGCATGTCAGGGGAGCCAGCGGAAGGGCGATCGGCCGCCGGGACCGCTCGGCGGCTCGTCGAGACGCTCGGCGGCCGCTACTCCGCGCAGCTCGGGATCGCGGTCGACCAGGGGCCCGACGAGGTCGAGCGGTGGTTCCTGGCGGCCACGCTGTTCGGGCACCGGATCTCCGCCGAGGTCGCCATGCGCACGTATCGCACGATCGAGCGGGCCGGCATCCGGACGATCGCCGAGGCGGCCGGCGCCACTTGGGACGAACTCGTCGCCCTGCTCGACGAGGGCGGCTATGTGCGCTACGACTTCAGCACCGCCAGCCGGCTGCTGGCGCTGGCCGGGACCGTGATCGAGCGTCACGACGGCCGGATCTCCACCGTGGCCGAAACGACCGACGACCCGGCCGAGATCGAGGCCGCCCTCGATCGGTTGCCCGGTTGGGGTCCGACCACGGTTCGGCTCTTCCTGCGTGAGCTGCGCGGCGTCTGGGCAGGCGCCCGTCCGCCCTGCGACAAGCGGGCCCGCTGGGCGGCCGAGCACCTCGGCCTGGGTCAGCCCGAGGGAGACGCAAGGGGTCTCGCCTGGATCGAGGCGCTCGCCGCGCTGGCCGGCGTCGACCTGCGGGATCTCGAGTCGGCCCTCGTCCGGCTCGCCCTGGCGCATGGCCGGCGGCGCGCGCCGTGTCCGGGCGGCGATCGCTGCCTCGTCTGGCTCGGCGGGTCGTAGCGCCGGGCCGCGGAATGGCAGGCCGTCAGCCTCAGAGCTTGTAGCCGAGGCGCCGGAGGAGGGCCTTGCGGTCTGCGACGTCCTGTTCGGTCTCGACGCCCAGCGGCGAGCCTCCGTCGACCTCGCCCAGGATGGCCCGTCCCCGGGTCGTCTCCGCCGCATTGACGCCGCGCATCCGGTGGTTGACGAGGAGGGCGAGCGGCAGCCCGAGGCCGCCCTGGACTGGGACGACGACCGCCGTGAAGACGATCGTGTTGACGACCGACTTCATGAACACCGGGTCGCCGGCGAGGATGACCAAGCGGTTGTTGCCCACCTGGAAGCCGAGCCACTCGTAGATGGGTCCGAGGATTTCGGGTAGTAGATCGTCTCCGACGTCTGCCCATCCTCGATCGCCAATCGATAGGCGAAACGTACGACCCATACCACGTCGGCTCGCGCCCGGCGCACGGTGGGCGCAAAGCCGAGGGGTACATCTTCCGCAGCCGACACTATGACGCACTGATCGTGACGCGGGCCAAACGCCCTGATGTCCGAAGACCTACGAGCTCCATGAGCTGCCCACCCGGACGCACGTCGTCATTCGCTGCCGACGCCCGCGTGGCGCCAAGGACCGGCTGGGCTGGGCAACGTTCCGCGACAACGTCCTGGTGACGCTCGCGGTTACGCGGGATCGGCTCGCCCGGGCGGTCGTGGAACCAGGTCCGCAGCCGATCGTCGGGTAACCGCGGCGAGTCCCAGGCCGCCCGGCACCTCTTGGTTGCATGCTAGTGCCGTAACGGGCCGGCTCGGATTGCGCGGCATGTCCGATGCCGCGACACGCCTGACCTCCCCTATACGGGCTTCGGGCCCGGCGCTGCGTGGAGGATGGCCAGCGTCTTCTTGAGGTTGGTCGTGAAGAGTTGCGGGCCGGCGACCACGCCTGAAACGCTCGCGCACTTCACAGCCAAGCATCTCGTCGGTCGAAAAGAGCGGTCCGCTCACGGACCGTCAACTGCTGGCCCGCCTCCGCGCCTTTGCGGGATCGCCAGCCAGACGCACGCTGCCGCGCTGAGCCCGACGCGTGGGCACTTCGGCTGATCGCCGCTGCGCTCGTGCTCGGGCTTGGGATTCGACCGGGACCCCTCGCTGGTACGAGTTCGATACGCAGGTCAGCGCAAGATGTAGGGGTGGCACGGCCGAGCTTCCCGCGATCCTTCACCGAGTTCCAGAGCTGGTTCCCAGACGAGGCGGCCTGCCACCGATACCTCGCCAGGAGTCGTTGGCCGGACGCGTCGGGTACGAAAACTCGATCATGCCGCCCTCATGTACTCGTGGACGAGCCCGCCGAGGAGATCTCGCCGTTCGATGTCGGGCACCCCGTCGGCCTCTTCGACGGGAGCGAGACCCTCGGGTACCTGAAGCGCCATTCCCCGATGCGGCCGTCGCCGGTTGTAGTGCTGCACATAGACCCGAAGGATGCGATCGAGATGCCGGGGGCCGAGGATCAGCAGCCAGTCCAGGCACTCTGTGCGAAGCGTCGCTATCCAGCGTTCGGCGAAGGCGTTCGCGTTCGGTGCCCTGATTGGCGTACGGATCACCCGGATCCCTTCTGATGCGAAGACAGCATCGAAGGAGCGGGAGAACTTGGCGTCTCGGTCGCGGATGAGAAAGCCGATCTGCGTGCGATCCTCGGCGAGGCTCATCACGAGGTTCCTCGCCTGCTGGGTGACGAAGGAGCAGTCGGGGTTGGTCGTGGAGACCGTGACGTGCACGCGCCGTGCCCCGATCTCGATGAAGAACAGG
>DATCPH010000146.1:0-4104 GCA_036570185.1 Candidatus Limnocylindrales bacterium
TCGCAGGGTCAGATCGCTGATCGAGCGGCCACGCGTCCGGGACTCCGGCATCGAGTGGACCGTCATCGCTCGACCGCCCGGTGCGATGGCCGCAGCCAGATGCCGACTGAGGCCGGCGCAAGAGCCTGGCCGACCACGCTCTGGACGGCGCCACCGACGCGCTCGAGATCGACCTCGTCACGGAGCTGGGCGGCGAAGGCCTCGACCGTCCGCTGGGCGTCATAGCGGGAGCGGTTGAAGCGTCGGTCCATCGCTGCCTGGAGCCGCCGTCTCAGCGGCTGGAAGAGGGCGAAAACAGCCAGCGTCGAGGCGGCCACGGCCAGCGGCCCACCGCTGCCGGTCAAGGGGGCGAGGACCGCCTGCAGGAGCACGAACGCCGTGACATACACGATCGCCAAGGCGGCAGTCAGGGTCGTGTACGCCAGCGTCCGGCTGATGATCCGGTCGATCTCGTACAGGCGGTAGCGCAGCACGGCAACGCCGACGGCGAGGGGAACGGTCGTCGCCGCGATCGCGAAGACGACCAGGGGCCACTCGCCGACGGGCGAACCGGAGCTGGTGCCGAACCCGAACCACGCATCGAGGCCGAGGGCCGCGATCATGACCACCGCCGCGGCCACGAACCACTTGAGCTGCTGGCGCTCGATGCCACGACTCCGCCGAAAACGCGAGATCACGGACACGGCTGTGATCGGCGTCAATGCGGCGAGGGCGGCCCCCAGACTGGGAAAGGTCAATGGGCCGAGCACCCCGACAAAGTCCGGGCCCAGCCCAACGGGGTTGTCGAGGGTGGTCAGAAGGAACATCGGTCCGGGCTGGAGGACTATCAGTGTCATCCCGACGACGGCCGGCAGGAACAAGACTCGCAGAATCCGTGCGAACCTCGGCGAGGAGGCGTGCCCGTCCGGGAAGAAGAACGCCGTAGCGACGAGGGTGACGCCAGCGATCGTGGACGTGACTCCGGTGATCCAGCCGCTCCAGCGTGCGGCCTCGATCCCGAGCGACGAGGAGGCCATGGCAGCGAAGGTGAAGGCTCCAGCCAGGATCGATATCGCATAGAAGGTGCCGGTTGCCAGGAGCAGCCAACCAACGACGTGTCGCGCAAAGCGAAAGAGGACAATTGCGCCGACCGTCGCGAATACGACCTCGAGGAGCGCGATGGCGAGCATCGCCGCGTCCCCGAGTGAAAACCGGCTCGGGAGCTTCGGGGCTCCGCCGATGACCTGGATCGCGATCGCTCCGGCCGTCGTACCGATCGTCAGGAGCCAACCGCCGACCGCGAGGCGTCGAAGGGTACGGTCCCTCGGCGTCCGGCTCACGCTGTCCACGCGATTCATCGATCGACCGCCCGGCCCGATGGCCGCAGCCAGATGCCGACTGAAGTCGGCGCAAGAGCCTGCCCGACCACGCTCTGGACGGCCCCACCCACGCGATCGAGATCGACCTCGTCACGAAGCCGGGCGGCGAAGGCCTCGACCGTCCGCTGCGCGTCGTAGCGGGAACGGTTGAAGCGCCGGTCCATAGCCGCCTGCAGCCGCCGCCGTAGCGGCTGGAACAGGGCGAACACGGCCAGGGTGGAGGCGGCCACGGCCAGCGGCCCGCCACTCTGCGTGAACGGGGCGAGGATCGCCTGCAGAACCAGGAACGCCGCGACGTAGACGAGGGCGAGCGCCGCCGTCAGCGCCGTGTACGCCAGCGTCCGGCTGATGATCCGGTCGATCTCGTAGAGGCGGTAGCGCAGGACGGCGACGCCGATCGCGACCGGGATGCTGGCCGAGGTCAGGCCGAATGCAACGAGGGGCACTTCGGTGCGCAGGCCGCCGGCTCCAAAGGCGATGACGAGGGTCAGGGCAAACGCCCCCAGCGTCAGGGTCGCGGCGGCCAGGAACCATTTAAGTTGCTGGCGTTCAGTCCCTGCACTGACCCGATAGCGCCATGCGATCGTCGTCCCGATGAAAACCGTGATGACGGCGGTCGAAAAGCTCACGATCGGGAAGTAGGCGGGCCCCACGGCCGCCATGACATCCGGCCCGATACCGATCGGATTGTCGAGGGTCGACAGCAGCCACATCGGTCCGGGCTGAAGCGCGACCGAGACCAGGAAGGTGAGGCTTCCGAGAATGAGGATCAGCGCGATACGCCAGAAGGCGCGCGACCCGGCCCGGCCGTTCGGAAAAAGCAGAACCATCGCGCCCAGCGCATAGCCCGCTGCCGTGACTCCCACCCACGCGACCCAGCCGCCCCAACGTGCGAGTCCAAGTCCGAGCGTCGGATCGATCGCGGCCGCGAAGGCGATCACCATTGCCACCATCGACATGGCATAGAAAGCCCCCTGTGCGAGGAGCAACCACGCCACCCTCTGACGGGGCAGCCTCCAGAGCACCACCACAGCCGCCGTCACGGAAGCCAGCTGATTGATGCCGAACGCGACGGCCGCAGCATCGCCGAAGCCAAAGCGATTCGGCAGCGGCGGCGCCCCGCTGATGACGCGGATCGCCAGCGCCGCGGCCGTCAGGGCGACGGTCAGGAGCCAGCCGCCGATCGCAAGACGGCGCAGGGCCAGGTCGCTGATCGCGCGGCCACGGGTCCGGGATTCCGGCATCGAGTGGACCGTCATCGCTCGACCGCCCGGTCGGATGGCCGGAGCCAGATACCGACCGAGGCCGGCGCCAGGGCCTGCCCGACCACGGTCTGGACGGCCCCACCGACGCGGTCGAGGTCGACCTCGTCACGCAGCCGGGCAGCGAAGGCCTCGACCGTCCGCTGGGCGTCGTACCGAGAACGGTTGAAGCGCCGGTCCATGGCCGCCTGCAGCCGGCGCCGGAGGGGCTGGAACAGGGCGAACACCGCCAGGGTCGAGGCGGCCACCGCTAGCGGGCCACCACCCTGCGTGAACGGGGCGAGGATCGTCTGCAGGGCGATGAAGGCAGCGACATAGACAACCGCGAGCGCCCCCGTCAGGGCTGCATAGGCCAGCGTCCGGCTGATGATCCGATCGATCTCGTAGAGGCGGTACCGCAGGACCGCGATGCCGACGGCGAGCGGGGGCAAGCAAAGGCTGGCGATCGCAAGAAAATCGAAGACCGTGGGCTGGGTCGCTCCGTCGGCGAAACTTGCCAAGCTGAACACGATGAGAAGGACGTTGGCTGCGACGAACCATTTGAGCTGATTCCGTTCGGGCCCTCGAGCTCGCCGGAAACGGACGGTCACGCCGGCCAGCGCCAGGAGGAGCGCGCACGGAAACACGAACGCTGCGACGCTCGCAGCGATCGCCGACCCTGCCGGCAGCCAGGCAATGCCGGTGATTCCGAGCGGATTGTTCGCGAAGCTGGCACCGATCGGCCCGGGCTGGACGGCGACGAGGGCGCTGCCGACGAGGAGCGTCGCAGCAATCGCCCCGATGGGCCAGCGCCAGCCGGGCCCCGGGAGGTTGCCGTCCGGGAAGAGGAGGGCGATCACCGGTCCTGCGACGATGAGCGTCGGATAAATCCCGAGCACGCCGAAGAGCGACACAACGCCGGCAACGACATCCGTTCTCCCACGTTCCGCCGTCAGGACGGCCCCGAAGATGAACCCAAGGAAGGTCACGACGATGAGCAGCGCCGCGGTCATGAGGACGAGACCGACGCGGTTTCCCGGTTTTCGCAGGGTCAAGATCGCACCGACACTCGCGTAGACCAGGACGGCCGTCGCCAAGACGGCGAACCCCAAGCCGAGGCCGATGCCGGCCGAGACCACGTCGAACCGGCTCGCGATGACGAGCAGCACCGCGCCCGCAGCACTGGCAAGCCATGCGATGGCCACGACGGCGCGGCGCAGCGCCAATGTCGGAATCCGCCGACTCGGACTCATCGACCCGCCGCCCGGTGGGTCGCCCGGCCCGATGGCCGCAGCCAGACCCCGACCGATGCTGGCGACAGGGTTGCGCCGATGACCGTCTCGATCTCGCCACCGAGGCGGACGATGTCGACCTCGTCACGCAGCTGGCCGGCGAACGCCTCGATCGTCTGCTGGGCGTCGTAGCGTGAACGGTTGAAGCGCCGATCCATGGCCGACTGGAAACGCCGGCGGAAGGGCTGGAAGAGGGCGAACACGGCCAGGGTG
>DATCPH010000147.1:0-11681 GCA_036570185.1 Candidatus Limnocylindrales bacterium
GTCGGGCGCTGCGCGCAGGACGCTCTTCTCGAGCCACGGCAGGCTCAGCCACACGATCCCGATCAGCAACCCTGACAGGATCAAGGTGAACCAGGTCGCCGCGCGAATCAGGCTGCGAACCGAGCTGCCCCGGCCTGCGAAGTAGTTGACCGCGCTCGGGAGCCCGAGCAGCCCGATCGCCGCGAGCATTCCGGGGAGCGTGGTGACTGCCACGTATGCGCCCTTGTCGGCCGGCCCGAGCAGGCGCGAGATGATGATCGAGGTGGGCAGCGCAATGGCGAACTGGATGACGCGCGTCGCGAAAATACCGGCAATGCGCCGGGCGAATGGGCTGTTGGCGGGGGCATTGGCCGCTGGACTGCCGGGGACGGGCGTCCCGGCCGGTTCCGGCGTTTCGGGTCCACTTCGCATGGCACCTTCGGTCGCGGACGCCGAGACTGTACCAGCGCGGGCGGGCCGTAAGTCGCCGGACTGGGTCACCCTCGCGGGCGGCCTGCCGCGAGCTCCCGATAGAACGCCTCCATCGCGCCCATGCTGCGCAGCTGGTCCGCCCGTTCCGCGACGGCCGCCCGCCCCTGGCGGGCGTGGTCGGCCCAGGCGTCAGGGTCGCGAGTGAGAACCCTCAGAATCGCTTCGGCCGTTGCGGGGACATCGTCGACCGGAACCATCGCCTCCGCGTCGAGTTCGCCCAGCCATTCGCGAACCGAAGGCAGATCCGTGGCCACGACCGGGCGGCCGACCGCGAGTGCCTCCACGATCGTGGTCGGCCCACCGTCGCTCGCGGGAACAGAGACGACGACATCCGCCAGCCGGTAGAGATCCGGCATCTCCTCGTCGCTGATTTCGTCGACGATTCGAACCCGGTCCGCGAGGCCGAGATCGCGCGCGTGACGCTCGATCGCGGCGAGTTCGGCTGGTCGGGCGGCGTGGCGCGTCATGATGACCACGACATCCGAAGGCAGGCGCGTAACGGCCTCGAGAACGACGCCGTGTCGGTAAAGCGGCGCGATCGTCCGGTTTGAGAGCAGCACCCGGCGCCCGTCGACGCCCAGGCGCGCTGCCAGGAAAGCCGGGTACGGACCGGGCGCGAAGCGCAGCGTGTCCACGCCGAAGTGAACGAACCGCGTCCGGTCCCGTCGCGCCCCAGCGGCGATGGCCGCCCGGATGAGGTGGTCGGAACCACCGGTCACGAGGTCGGCCCCGTGAAGGGCGAGTCCACCCTGGATCCGACGTAGGCGGCTGGTCTTCAGAACGATGAGCACGTCGGAGCCCCAGACGGTGACGACATACGGATGGAACCCCGACAGGCGCGCGGCGACTCCGTAGCGGTTAAGCGAGTGGGCGTGGAGGACGTCGGGCCGGACTTCGGCCAGAGAGCGTCGGAGCGACAACGCGGTCGCCACGGATCCGACGCCGCGTATGGGGATCTTCGGCCACGCGGTAAACCGATGCACGAGGATCCGCGGATCGAGTTCCACGTTGACCGTGTCGTGCGCTGGAACCATGAGATGAACTTCATGGCCGCGGTCCAGGAAAGAGCCAATCCACCGACGGGTGTGTCGAGAATTGGGGTCACCGAGGAAGGCGAGCCTCAACGGCAGATCAACCATCGCCGCTGTCCGCGGTGGCGCCAATCGGGGCCCGGCTTTGCGCGCCGGATCGGGTCGAGCATCTATCATTCCAGCCCTGCCGCCCTCGTGCGAAGGAGTCTGCTCTGTCAGTCTTGGCTGCGGTCACCGGGGCCGAAGGGTTCATCGGTTCACACCTTGTCGAGGCGCTGGTGGAGCGAGGCAGCCGGGTACGGGCGATGGTCCAATACAACGCATTCAACTCGTGGGGTTGGCTCGAATCTCTTCGGCCCGACGTCCTGGCGTCGGTCGAGGTCGAGCTTGGCGACGTACGAGATATTGCGTCGGTCAGGGCCCTCGCCGAGGGCGCTGATGTGCTCTATCACCTGGCGGCGCTCATCGCCATTCCGTATTCATATCGTTCCCCCCGCTCGTATGTCGAGACGAACGTGCTCGGAACCCTCAATGTTCTCGAGGCGGCCCGCGAACTGAACACCCCACGAGTCGTCCACACCTCGACGAGCGAGGTCTACGGTACAGCGCGAAGAGTTCCGATCGACGAGGACCACCCGCTTCAGGGGCAATCGCCATATGCCGCGACGAAGATCGGGGCCGACAAGCTCGCCGAAAGCTATCACCTCTCGTTCGATCTCCCGGTGGCGACACTGCGACCGTTCAATACCTATGGCCCCCGCCAGTCGGCGCGCGCCGTGATCCCAACAATCGTTTCCCAGGTCCTTGCCGGTGTGACGACCATCCGGCTCGGAGACCTTCGGCCGACCCGGGACTTCATGTTCGTCACCGATACCGCGCACGCGTTCATTGCCGTCGGCGAGGCGCCGGGCGAGGCCGTGGTGGGGAATGTGTTGAATGCCGGGACAGGCGTGGAGACGTCGATCGGATCCGTCGCCGAGCTGGTCGGAAGAGTCACGGGACGGAACCTTAGCGTGGTCGAAGACGATCGCCGTCTCAGACCGGTGCACTCGGAAGTCATGCGCCTCCTCTGTGACAGCTCGCGACTCACTGCGGCGACCGGATGGCAGTCGAGTGTCGCGCTTGTAGATGGGATCGCGGCGACGGTGGCGTGGTTTACCGATCCGGCGAACCTCGGCCGCTACCGGTGGGATACGTACACCCTGTGACTGGCCCGCAGGTGATGGGTCTCCCGCATGCTGTCATCCTCGCGGGCGGCAAAGGGGCCCGGCTGCGGCCGTACACGACCACCCTTCCAAAGCCGCTCGTTCCCATCGGCGACGACGTCGCGATCCTGGAGATCGTGCTCCGGCAGCTCGCCGGCCAGGGATTCAGGCGCGTGACGATCGCAATCGGTCACCTCGGCGAGCTGATTCGCGCGTACGTCGGGAGGGGCGAACAGTGGGGCCTCGATATCGATTACGCGGAAGAGGGAACGCCGCTCGGAACGATGGGCCCGGTGGTGACCATCCTCGAGCGTCTCCCCGAGCACTTCCTCGTCCTGAACGGTGACATCCTCACGGACCTCAGCTACGCCGCCCTCCTGCAGACACATTCCATCGCACAGAGCTCTCTGACGATCGCCACCTGTCGGCGCCAGGTCAACGTCGATTTCGGAGTCCTCGAAGTCGAGGCCGGGAATGTCGTCGGATTTTCCGAGAAGCCGACGCTGAACTACCAGGTCAGCATGGGCGTCTACGCGCTGTCTCGGGCGACCCTTTCGGGCTATCCGGCGGGTCAGCCGCTCGGCTTCGACGAGCTTGTCCTTGACCTCCTTGGGGCCGGTCGCCGGCCGGCTTCATATCCTTTCGAAGGATATTGGCTGGACATCGGTCGTCCCGAGGACTACGACCGGGCCAACGCCGAGTTCTCCACGCTGCGCCACCGGTTGCTGCCGGACGACTGAGTGGCCGTCCTGCTCGTCCTCGGTGCCGGCGGCTTCATCGGCCGCAGTGTCACCGAGGCGGCCCGCGCGCTTCCGGGACTTCACGTGGTGGGAACCGGCCGGGGGCAACCTCCTCCGGGATTCGAGGTTGAGTCCGCGGATGACTGGTTGACCGTGGACCTGTTGCAGGACCCAGGCGGCCTGGCCTCGCATCTTCGCCGGCTCCGACCGCATGTCGTCGTGAACTGCGTCGGCATGACCACCGGATCCATCCCGCAATTGGTTGAGGCCAACGTCCTCGCCACGGCGCGTCTGCTCAGCAATCTCGATGCGTCCGGAGTAGCGGCGCGACTTGTGCACGTCGGTTCCGCTGCTGAGTACGGACCAGGGGTCGGGGTCGAGCCCGTAGCCGAATCGGCCTGCCCCAGACCGGTCGGCCCCTACGGCATCAGTAAGCTCGGCGGATCCCAGCTGGTCATGGCTGCGGCCGCGACCGGCAGGATCGAAGCGACCGTGCTGCGGGTTTTCAACGTGCTTGGCAGGCGGATGCACGAAAGCACCCTCGCAGGGTCGGTAATGCGCCGTCTCATCGACGCCCGCGCCAGAGGAGTAGACGAGATCGAGACGGGGCCGCTGGACTCGGTTCGGGACTTCGTCGATGCACGCGACATGGCCAGCGCCATCGTCGCGGCATGCACAGTCCCCCACCTGGATGCCTCGGTCGTCAACATCGGCTCCGGAACGGGCCGCACCGCCGGCGAGCTGGTCCGGGCAATCGCCCTTCGTCTGGGCTTCAACGGGGCGATCAGGGAGCAGGCCAGCGGTTCACCGCGATCTCTTGAAGTTCCATGGCAGGTCGCCGACGTTTCATTGGCCAGGCGGGTGCTCGCGTGGGAGCCCATTCACGACTTTTGGTCGACAGTCGAGTTCATCACCGGAGAGGACACTCAGCCCTGAACCGAACTCGGTGCGCGCGGCTCAATGGTCATCGGTGGCCGACTCCGACGCTCGGCGATTGGCCGTTACGGCAGCGGCACCGAGGGACAGCGCTGCTGCGACAAGCAAACCGGCGAAGAGCACGTCTGCATTCATGACGCGGTACGGCCGGTAGAGGTCGACGCCAAAGGTCGCCCCGACGACCAGGAACCCGAGGATCGCTCCGCCCAGGCCCACCGCCAGGAGCCGTGTAAGCCCTTTCCCGGACAGGTACGCGCGAGCGACCGCGATTGACGCGCCGACGAACGCAACCAGAACGAGCGTCGCGGCCGGCAAGCCCAGCTCCGCCGCGATGTTTGGCAAGAAGTCGTGCGCCGAGCCGAGTGCGCGAGTGGCTGATTGCGGGTGGTAGCGCGGCGAGGCGTACTCAACGCCGAAGCGACCCAGCCCGACGCCGAGGAGCGGATGGTCGACTGCCATGCGGATCGCCGCCTCCGTTGCCAGCACGCGCTCGCTGATCGACACCTCGCCCTCAGACGAATCGGGGTTCCATGAGCTCAGTCGCCCTCCCTGGAAGCTCGAAACGGCCGAGACATACGGGTTGGAGGAGCCGGTCGATAGCCCGAGCGCACGCGTCAGATAGAGCGGGTACGGAACAACGAATGCGGCAAGGAGGAGTCCGGCGCCCAAAGCGGCGACGCGCTGTGGCCACGTCCTCGAAACGAGCGCCACCACGAGAACAATGGCCGCAAGCGCTCCGATCCAGGCGCTCTTCGAGAAGGTCTCATAGAGGCCGATCAACGAGAAGAGGAGCCCGGCGAGGAGGAGGACGACACTCCATCGGGGCAAGCCCAACCACCCTCGTGCGAAGAGCACGACGACCAGCAGCGGCAGGGCCATCGCCAGCATGTCTCCGTAGATGCCAACGTTGTAGTACGTGAAATGAGCTAGCTGGAGCCGCTGCGCCGCGACCTCTGTGGGCGACGTGGCCACTTTGCTGATGCGTAGCACGCTGTACACGCTGGCGGCTGCTACGGACGTGCTCAAAGCCAAGACGAGCCAACCAAGACGACGCAGATTGGGTCGAAGCGTGATCACGATTGCCGCAAGGACGACAGGTTCGATCACGCCGTGAAGGGCGATCGGTAAGCCTCCGACGAGGTCTGTTGAGACGATGACAGAGGCGATCGAGATTGCCGATAGGACGGCAGCGACGAGCCAGGCCACACGAGTGAGTCGGCCGGACTTGAACAGGTCGACCGGGTGACCGCGACGGCTCTCGAAGGTCATGCCGATCACCACCGCAGCAAGCAGGATCGTTGTGAGAGTGACCTGCACAGGGCCACTGGTGACCTGAACGCGTGGGATCAGAAGCAGTGGCATGACTGCAACCCAGGTGAGCAGACCCTCCCAGGGCCTCACCACCGCAAGGGCCGCTACGAGAGGAGCCACGCAAGCCACAACGGCAGGAACAAAGCGGCCGTAGCCGGAGCCGAGCTGTTCGCCCGGCACCGCGCCGCGGATGACCAGGAGCAGCGTCGCGATCGCGACAACGAAAGCCGCAAGGGCGAGCAAGGGGCGCGCTGCGATCCGCTTCCGGACTCCCTGGATCCAATCGCGCGGGCGGGCCGCGGACGGCGCTCGAGCCACAGCCGTCGGCGTGGGCTCGAGGGGCGCCATTTCTTGCAGACCGACCTCCTGCCGAGGGTGGGAGAAACGGCGCTGGCGCCTCCCGGGCGCCTCGAGGCCGCCGAACCCGAGTATACGGGCTGGAGGAGATCCTCAGCCTATGGGCGGCCCAGCTTCCGATAGAGGGTTTCGACGTGGGCCATGCTAGCCTCGTGATTCGCGCGACGCTCGACAAGGGCGCGACCCCGCCCTGCGACTTCGGCTCTTCGATCTGGTGAGCGAGCCAGCACGAGGCTGAGGGCCCGAGCCGTCGCGTGGCTATCGTCCACGGGAACGAGCACCTCGGGATCGAGGTCGCCGAGCCATTCCCGGACGCTCGGCAAGTCAGATGCGACGATCGGACCCCCGACAGCCATCGCCTCGAGCAAGGTGACGGGGGTGCCATCCGTGCTCGGGATGGAGACAACGACATCGGCGATCCGGTAGGCGTCGACCATTGCATCGTGGTCGATCGACGGGAGGATGTGAACGCGGTCCGAAAGACCGAGGTCGCGCGTGCGCCGTTCGAGAAAGGCGAGATGCTCGGGCTGCGCAAGGTGCCGCGTCATCACGACCGAGACGTCCTCCGGGAGTTCGGCCAGCGCCTCGAGCAGGACTTCGTGTTTGTAGAGCGGAGCGATCGTCCGCGGTGAGAACACGATTCTGCGCCCCACCAGACCGAGGCGCTGGCGCAGGGCGTCCGACCCCGGCCCAGGCGAGAATCGGACGGTATCGACTCCGAACTGGACCTCGACCGTCCGATTCGGGTGGGCACCGGCAGCCACGGCGGCGCGGACGAGCTCTGCGGAATCTCCGGTCACGAGGTCAGCCGCAGAGAGGGCCAAGCGCGCATACAGGCGCGGCCGAATGCTCTCGCGAGCGGTGATCAAGATATCCGAACCCCAGACCGTAATCACATAGGGATGGAAACCTGAGAGTCGCGCGCACCACCCGTGGATCGTCAGGTAGTGGGCGTGCAGCACGTTGGGAGCGAGGCGCGAGAGGACACTTCCCAATGACCGCCGGGCTTCGAGCGCGCCCAGGAGACGGACGCGGTTGCGCGAATACGGCACGAAGTGTTCAATCGAAATATTCGACGGAAGCCCCGGCTCGATCGCCTGTCCGTTTGGCGCCAGGACGTAGACGCGATGGCCCCGTGCCGCAAAATAGCCGACCCAGCTGCGCAGGTGGATGCTGTTCGCATCCCCCAGAAATGCGATGACAAGTGGCCTTCCTCCGTCCCGGGTCACTTCTGTCCCGACGCCCTTGCCTGTCATCTGACGTCGATCCCGAGTTCGCGGAGCACCGTGCTGGCACGCGAATCCCATGTGTTCGCCGGGGCTTCGGCGAAGGTACGAGCGCGGCGGCCGAGGTCGCTCGCGAACACGTCGTCATCGAGGACGCGGGTAATCGCCTCGGCCAGAGCGGGTGGCGTGTCCGTCGTCAAGAGCGCCGGTCCGTCTGGTCCAAGGTAGCGACGTGTCTCCAACGAGTCGGTCGCGACGACTGGTTTGCCGAGTGAGAGGAAGTCGGCCAGTTTCACTGCGATCGCAAGTTCCGTGTATCGGGACCGCGGAACGGCAATGACGCACACGCGCGCGGCTTCGAGCAGTAGCGGGAGGGTATCCCGGCCACCGGATACCGGTTCGATCCAGCCGGGCAGCTGCTCAGTGGGAGGGACGCGCGAGACGATGCGCAGTCGGACGCCGGGTCGGCCGGCACGAACCAGTTCGACGGCATCGCGGAGAAGATCGAAACCGGACGCCCTCGTCGGCTCGACAATCGCCGCGACCAGGGGATCGGGACCTGCGCCGAGAAACGGCAGCGTCGGATCGGTTCCGGGTGGGAGAAGCACGGCGTTGTGCAGTCCGAGCGTCCGTGCCAGTCCCTCGGAGGGCACGAATCGCACGCTTGCGATCCGCGCGAGCAACGGGTTCGTGAGCCGCCAGATCAGGTCGGCAAAACGCTGGCGGGTCCGCACGACCGGGAAGATGTCGCGGTGGGTCTGGTGCGCGTCGCGAAAATAGACGCCGACGGGCCGCCCAAGCAGGCGCAGCAGCGCAAGCAGCGCAAGGTCGACCGGCGTGGCCGTCGATGTCGACGACTCGACATACGCGCCCCGAATACGGCGCCAGCCCCCACCGACCAACCACCGAATGCACCCGATCGCCCGAGTTGTCCGGTTACCGGCGATACGCTCGAGTGGGATCTGCCGCTCGAGCGCCGAAGTCATCATCGAGATGCGGACCTTTGGGGCGCGGTCGAGCTCTCCGAGGTCGTACATCGCGAGCAGAAGCAGACCTCGCCGCCCGACGCCGATTGGCGTGGTTCCATTCGTCATGACACTGCGCCGCGCCAGCTCACGCGAGCGCTCGCGTCACGCGGGGGCCCGCGTATAGACCTCGCTCCAATACCTGATCATCGTGATGCCCCACTCCACTTCGGGAATCTCGAAGTCTTCGCCGAGGGCTTGCTTGATCGCCAGATAGGGCAAGTTCGGCCCTGCCTCGACCGACAGGCAGATCGTGCCGGAAACGCGGGGGTTGATCTCCACGAGCTTCGGAATGCCGTCAGCAGCGTACTTGAGCTGAACGTTGATATTGAAATGGAACGCGAAGAGCCGGTTGATCTCCTCGGCGGCCCGGATCATCGCTGGGTTGTTTTCGACGACTCCGACGCTTGAGATTCCGAGCTTGGTGGCAACGCGCTTGCGGGGTATCGTCACCAGGCTTCTTCCCTCGTCAACGAGCGAATCGACGGTGTATTCCGAGCCCGGGAGGTACTCCGATACGAGGAGTTGCTGGCTGAATCCGGCGGAAAGGATCGGCGAAACCAGGTCCAACGTCGTCACCGTGCTATCCGGTTTCGTCTCCAAAAGGATCTTCCTGAGATCGGCATCCTCTCGAAGGATGCGGAATCCGCGTTGCCCTTTCGAAACGGCGGGCTTGAAGCAAACGGGCACCTCAGGATAACCGAGCGCCTGCACTGCCGCGAGAAACCCCTCGTAGTCCTCGACGACCCGATGGTCCGGAATGGCCACGCCGGATCCGGCAAGGAAAGCGTAGGTCTTCTGCTTGTCGAGGGCGATCTCAAGCGCTTCGGGCCTGTTCACAGCGACACTCGCTCCCGAGAAGCCGGCCGCGTTCCTCGAAAGCAACAGCAATTCTGTACCGGACAGAGGCAAGATCGCGTCCGCCTTCGACTTCCTGGCGACATCGACCATGGCCGCGATGTAGGAATCCTCCGACGCCGCTTCGGGAACCACGTATGCATCGTCGGACAGAAATAGACCCGATGCGGCGGGGTTTGCGTCGACACCGACGATCCGAATGCCGCGCTCCCGGACACGACGCAGGCTGGCGATGATCCCCGGACCGCCGGGGGCGCCACAAGCCGTGACAATGACGCAGAGGTCCTTCATACCGTCAGCCTCAGGATCTCGAAGGCCTCCGCGTACTTACTTCGGCATTGGGCCCCACGCATGCGCGCGAATGAGCGGATCACCTCAGGTTCGAAGTAGTACCGATCGAACTGGCTCTTGTAGCGCATCAGCGCCTGGACCTTCGTCTCGAGGTCGTCGTCGGCGATCGTGACGTAGAGGTCCGGCTGAAACGCAAAGGAACTGCGCGGCGACTCGTAGGCTGCAACGCTGGCGTCCCTGAAGAGCCGAAGCGTCTCTTCTGCGGCGACCTGGTGATCCTGGTGCATGTCGCGGATCGACGGACAAAAAACAAGGTCGGGCTGGAGGCGGTCCTTTGCGTCGATCAGGATCCTTCTGATCTCCTCGCGGTTGTCGTGGAAGGTCCGGCGCGGCAGGTTCTCCACCAACATCGATTCCCGGTGGATGCCAAGAACAGTCGCCGCTTCCTCGGCCTCGGTGAGGATGTCCGCGTTCCGTGGATCCTCCAGGCAGGGCGAAAGGATGAGGTACGAGATCTCCGAATCGCCGCCAAACCGCGAGATGATCCCGCCGCAGCCAAGCTCAACATCGTCGGGATGTGGCCCAACGAACAGCATCTTCCGGAAGTCGGCTCTCACTCATCCTCCATTCCCAGGACCTTCAGTATGTCGGCGGAGCTCTTGGCTCTGAAATCCCCGCTGAGGCCTGGCCGCACGCCAACCGCAACGGCCACGCACCCGAGCCGCCTGGCTGCCGCCATGTCGGCTTCCCGGTCGGCGATCACCACGCTTCGCGATGGGGGAACACCAAGGATAGTCAGCGACCGGGCGATCTGTTCCTCCCTGACTGTGCACTCATCCCGTGAAATGATCAGGTCGACATACCTTCGGATGCCGAGCCGAGCCAGGGCCTCCTCGGCCGCGGGACGACCCTGCAATGTGACCAGCGCGATCTTGCGACCACGGGCCTTGAGCCGGCTGAAGAGGCGCACGAGCTCATCATCCCGATCGAACGTCTGCGCACTTGTCAGCTCGACGGCGTCAATGAGTTCGTACGCGCGCCTCTTCAGGGCGGGATCGAGGACGAGCGCCTCCAGCGATGGGAGGAGAGGTGTCAGTGGCTCCTCGGTTGCGAGGAGTCGCCTGAGACGCTTCCTCACGTCGCCCCAGTCGACCGCGAAGTCAGCAAGGGTCCCGTCGAGGTCGAACACGAAGAGAATGAGTTGCTGCGGATCACTGTTCAAGGCGGCCCATGGGTTTCCTGATGCATCGGGGGGAAGGCCGCCAGGGCCTTGGCAATTGCGTCAGCAGCGCCAGCCGGCTCGACGATCGCAGCCTCGGCCCGGGCGCGCGCCATCGCTTCTGACGAGCTAAGCGGAGCCAGCCGATCGAGCTCGGCCTCCGCCCGGTCGTTGTCGAGTCCGACGACGACCATCAGCCCGCCCGATCGGTCGACGGCCTCTTGCCACTCCGTCGTGCCACGCAGCACCAGGCAAGGCACCCTTAGCCAGGAGGCCTCGCGCTGGACGCCGCCCGAATCCGTCAGGACGGCGGCGGCGTGGAGCTGGAGCGTCAGCGACATACGGTAGCCCAGCGGCTCCACAACGAGGACAGCCGGGCCGAGCACCGCGCCGGCGCGCTCCAAGGCCAGGCGGGTTCCCGGGTGAAGAGCAAGAATGACCGGTCGGTCGGGACGCGCGACGCGTCGAAGCAGTTCGGTCCAGGCCGCGATTGCATTTGCCTCGCGATTGTCAACCCGGTGAATCGTGGCGAACAGGTAGCGGCCGGGAAGCAGCCGTCCGATCCCGAGCCTCTCGACGACGGCCCCGAGCACGGCCGGATCGCGGATCGCCGGAACGCTTGCTGCGACCAGATCCATCATGAGATCCCCGACGAGCAGGACGCCCTCTTCGATCCCTTCGGCGTGCAGGTTCGCGACGGCGATCGGCGTCGGAGCGAAGAGCCAGCGCGAGAGGTGATCGACGAGGACGCGGTTGAGCTCTTCCGGCATGCGCCGATCGAAGCTCCGCAGGCCGGCCTCAACATGTGCCACCGGGATGTTCTGCTTGGCCGCCGCGAGGCCACCGGCGAGGGTGGAGTTCGTGTCGCCGTAGACGAGGACGGCGTCCGGACGTTCGGCCGCCAGGACCGGCTCCAGCGCCATCAGCATCCGGCCCACTTGCTCCGCGCCACTCGCTCCGCGGACGCCGAGGCTGTGGTCGGGGCGGGCCAGCCCCAGCTCGCCGAAGAAC
>DATCPH010000148.1:0-2423 GCA_036570185.1 Candidatus Limnocylindrales bacterium
GAGGTCACGTCCGGCCCGCTCGACCGCGGAGGCGGGGGCACTTGCAGATGTGGCCAGGACCCCGGGCCCGGCTTCATTGTGGCGAGCCACCCGCCCTCGCGATCGAACCATCGCACGCTCGCGATGGCGGGTTGACTCTGAGGCACTCATCGTGTCGGGATGATTAGGCCACCTGCGCCGGTGCCGGGCTAGGACCGACGGCTACATCCGGCGGCTCTTGGGTTCGGTCGCGACGAAGCCGGTGATGAAGGCCGAGGATTGGAGCAGCCGCATCGACCGTCCCGCGAATGCTGGTTAGGTCTTCCAAGAGCGTGCGGCCGGGCGTAAAGGCGTCCCACCGCGGAACGGAACCGTAGGGTGTCGGTCTCGAATCTCTTGACTACGGGCTTGGCCTGAGACTATGGCTCACTCGGGGGAGCGCTCATAGACCGCGATATGCCAGAGGCGCTGACGGTCGCGGTGACGAAGGCGGAAGCCGGCGGTGGCTAGGCGCTCCTCGATCAGGTCGAGGTTGTGGACGTAGCCAGGGCAGGGCTGGCCGCGGCGGGCGTTCCAGGCATTCTCGAACCACTCTGCCAGCCGGGCAATGACGCCTCGCCAGCCCCGCGATGTTGGGACTGTGAAGGCGTAGACATGCCTCGCTGCCGGCAGGGTGTTCGCCAGAAGCCGCTCCACGTCCCGGTAACAGCACATGACGCGGTCCAGGATCACCCAGTCATGCCGCTCGAGCGGGACCTGTGCGGCGTCGCCCACCGAGAGATGGACCCGTTCCGAGAGCTGCGCTTGTTCGAACCGGTTGCGTGCCTCAGCGATGCTCACCGGCGAGAGGTCCAGGCCGGTAGCACGCGCCGCACCCGCCTGGACCAGCCGGAGCAGGAGTCCCCCACGCCCGCAACCAAGCTCGAGCACCGTCCTGCTGCTCGGGTCCAGGGAGAGGAGCGCATCCCGGAGACGCTGCGAGACGGCGACCAGGCCTGGATCCTGGCCTTTCGCCAGGCGCTCGGCCACCTTGGCGTCGAAATGTCGGGCGATCCGAGAATCGGTCGGGCATGCGCACTCTTGCCCTTTCGGGTCGGGCTTCAGATCCATCGTGTTGCCTCAGGCCCTCTGTGCAGACCTCGACCGGAGGTAGCGCCGATCGGCGGCGGACCGGATCAGGAGCGGCAGGCGGCCGCCGAGGAGCAACCGCCGGTCTCGAACGAGCACGGCGGTTCCCGCCAGGTCCGGCAGCATCGTATCGGGCTGGCCTGGGCGGAGAACGGCTTGCGGGGCGGCGCCGCCGAGCGCGCCGGCCACATTCCGGGCGATCCCCGGAGCCGTCGCCTGGATCGAGCGCAGCGCCGGTGGGAGGCGGTAACCGTCGGGCACCGCCACCACGTCGCCGATCCCAAATATGCGGGCTCCAGCGGCCATCGCACTGTCGACGCGCAGCATGCCCCGCTCGTCCAGAAGACTTTCTGGCAGCCACTCGGTGCTGCCGCGAAGGGGCGCGACGACGGCAATCAGGTCGGCCGCGACCGAGCTCCCACCGAGTTCAACGGTTCCCTCGCCGATCCGCTCAACTGTGCCTTGGGTGACCAGCTGCGCTCCCCGCTGTTCGAAGAGGGCCCTGACCCGAGCCGTGGCCTTGGCGCCGAAGCGGCGCTCCATGGTGCCATCGCCGTCGATGGCCGTGACTCGCACGCCAGGACGGCGGGCGGCGATCCAGGCGGCGTATTCCAGCCCTGGTCCGGGCCGCTCCCAGCCGAACACGACCGCCACGTGAGCGGACGCTGCTGAGACCCGCGCCGCGAACTCGGCGGCATCGACGAGGTCGCAGGGAAAGACGGCGTGTTCACGCCCACCAGGGACGCGTCCACGGTCGGCGACGGCCCCCGTCGCCACGATCAGCTGGTCATATTCGATGTGGGCACCAGTGTCGAGCAGCACGTGGCGTTGCTCGAGATCCACGGCCGTGACGCGGCCTGCTACGACGTCGGCGCCTGCCGCCGCGAGGAGGCGGGCGAACGGAATGACGGGCGGTTGGAGACCGCCGGCTGGAACGCGGATCAGCCACGGCCGGTAGACGATCTCGGTCTCGCTGGTGATGACCCTGACGGGAAGGTTGAGGTCCCGTTTCCTCAAAGCCAGGGCGATCTCAAGGGCACCGAATCCGCCGCCGACAACGACGACGCCGCGTGTCATGCGCCGACGCCAGCCGCCGCGTGTCGAATGTCCGTGGTCGAGTCGCTGGCATCGTCTGCCGCACGCCGTTGGCTCTTGCCGCTTCGACGACGGGCCCCCGCGAGCGTCGCCTGGTGGCCCGCAATCAGGATCCACAATCCCCCGAACACGAGCACGCCAGCGAGGAGGCCTGAGGCCAGGACCGACAGACCGTTCACTGCTCCACGGTACCGCGGTTTACCCGCGCGGGTCACGCTCGC
>DATCPH010000149.1:0-12518 GCA_036570185.1 Candidatus Limnocylindrales bacterium
GATGAGCGTCCAGTCGAGGCACTCGGCCCGCATCGTCTCGATCACCCGTTCCGCGTAGGCGTTGGCGTTCGGAGCCCGGATCGGGGTGCGGATGACCCGCATTCCCTCCGAGCGGAGGACAGCGTCAAACGAGCCACTGAACTTCGTGTCCCGGTCGCGGATGAGGAAGCGGACGGAGCTCGCCCGTTCAGCAGACCCCGAATCGGGGAAATTGAACCCTTCAGGCACCGCGATCAATGTTTGGGCCCCGCCCTTGGGGAGCTTCACGTCGCCAGCTCGGTTCGATGTTTCTCAGGCTCGGCGACGACCGGACCGAGATGGCTGGTCTGCGCGGGAGGTCGCACGTCTGACAGGTGTTGGACGCGCGATTACAACCTACACCTTGCCGATCGAGGGCCGCGATGAGTGGCTGGCCGCGGCGAGGCGGCTGGCGTGAGAGACCGCCCCGCCGAACGCGCGACGGACCGTGAGGTCGGGGTGGTCGCCGCGGTGCTGGTCGCCGGATCGGAGAAGGAAGCCGCCCACCGGCTCGGCCTTTCGCACTCGACGGTGAAGCACCACCTGGCCAACGCCCGGTCCAAGGTCGGCGCGACGACCACGGCACAGCTCGTGTGGATCCTCGCCGCGCGGCTGCCGGGACCCGATGGCGAAGCGGTCTTGAGTCGCGCGATTGACTCGATGGGAGCTGAACGTGAGGATGGGATCCTGTAGTTGACCTCGCGTAGGAGAGGTTGGAGGCTATGACCATCGACGCGCTCGAGCGATCGCTTTCTGCCCGGACCCGTGGCCCTGTCATCGCCCCGGACCATCGCCTGTACGACAGCGCGCGGGCACTGTTCAACGGCATGCTCGATCGTCGTCCACGCCTGATCTTCCGCCCCGCCGATACGGATGATCTCGTCTCTGCCGTCCGCTGGGCGTCCGAATCCGACGTTGCCATCGCCGTGCGAGGCGGCGGCCACAGCGTCGCAGGTCACTCAATGCCCGACGACGGATTCGTCATCGATCTATCGCGCTGGCGGTCCGCGACCGTCGACCCGGAGCGGCGGATCGCCGATGCCGAGGGCGGCTGCCTCCTGATGGATCTCGACACGGCGACCGCAGCCCACGGTCTGGCAGCTCCCTCGGGGACCTTCTTCGACACCGGGGTCGGGGGCCTGACGCTGGGCGGGGGGATCAGCCACATCATCGCCTCAGAGGGCTTCGGCTGCGACGCGCTGATCGCCGCGGAGCTCGTGACGGCGGATGGACGGGTCGTCGATGTCGACGAGGCGAGGCAGCCGGACCTGCTCTGGGCGCTCCGCGGAGGCGGCGGCAACTTCGGGGTCGTCACCCGGTTGCGCTATCAGCTCACCCCAATCCAACGGATGTACAGCGGATCCCTGGCCTACCGTGGGCCTGCGGTCGGCGAGGTCTTGACTCGGCTGTTCGAGCTGGACGCGTCGGCCCCCGACGAGCTCGTGACGCAGGCGATCGTCTGGTGGTCCGATGAGGACGGCGGGCCGATCGTCAAGGTCAACGTTGACTGGCGTGGCGAGCCGGACGACGGAGACGCGGCGATCCGCGAGCTGCGCGAGCATCCCGTTCCCTTCCAAACCAACCTGCGAGCGATGACCTGGCTCGAGGCCCAGGCGCGGTTCACCCCCATTTCGTTCGGCCTGCGCCACTACTGGAAGGGCCACCTCGTGCGCGAAGCCTCTGCGGGTCTGGCGGATGCCGTCATCACCGCCGCCGAGGGGTCCGGGGACGACGGGTTCATCCTGGTTGAGCTGATCCATGGCGCGGCGCATCGGATCCCCGACGACTCCGCCGCCTTCGGTGGACGGCGAGCGGTCGCGAATGTCACCGCGCTGAGCATATGGCGGGAGGCCGGCGGCGACGAGGCGGGCATCGAATGGGGACGCCGAGCGGCACGGTTGTTCGAGCCCTACTCGAGGTCAGGTGGCGGCTATCTCAACTATCCCGAGGTCGACCAGACGGCCGCCCGTGTCGCGGCGGCGTTCGGTCCGGAGCGATTCGCCAAGCTCCGCGAGATCAAGCGGACCTGGGACCCTGACAACCGCTTCCGCCACAACGCGAACATCGTGCCGGCCTGACCGGCTCGCGCACCCTCTTGTGGCGCGCTCGCCTCGTAAGCCCTGAACGCCCGCTCCGCGAACTGAACAAAGAGCGGGAGGCCTCCCTGACGGGGAGGCCTCTTTCTTTCCCGCTCGACGCCCAGTGTCATTGGCGCACGCTCGTCGCCGCTGGGGTGCATGGCCCAATCGGCCGAATAGAAACCGCGGCCCGCTGCCGCCACCCTTTCCTCATGACGGCGCGCTGGTCCGATCCACGCCGGCTCCCGAGCCCCACCGCCTGTTGCGACCCCGGGTATGCCCGCGCCGTCACCGAGCCCGATGAGCGATGTCGACCCCGGCGTGGTCGGGATCACGCAGCGGGGAGCTCCTCATGGTTGCCCCCGGCCACGCTCTTCATGATGTCGAAGGGCCTGCAATCGAGCGTCACCAGCGTCAGACGGGCAGCCAGGGTGCCGCGCCTGCGCCAGAGCGAAGCTGATTTATGAAGCTCTGCACGGTCTGCGGTGTCGTAACGAGCCAACCCGGCAGCCGCTGCACCGTCCATGCCCGGCTGTCCAACCGCAGCCGCCATAACGCCCTGTACACCACCCGGGCGTGGCAGCGCCTCAGCACCCGAGTGCTCCGGGCATGGCGCGGCCAGCACGGGAACTGGTGCCCGGGCTATCGGCGCGACGCCCATCGGGCAAGCGACCTGACCGTCGATCACATCGTGCCGCTGGCAGCAGGAGGCGCGCCGCTCGACATCGGCAACCTCACCGTGCTCTGTCGATCGTGCAACTCGACCAAGGGTGACGGCTCACGTTGGGCGAGGTCGACTGGCGCGGTTGCGCTGGTGGGCAGTCGGGCGGTCAGCGCGCCGCGTGGGCCAACGTCGGCGCCCACGGGCGAACGTGGGGGCATCGATGACCAGCCGGTGGGGTAGCCCCCTTGGCGCGCTCGGTTGCGCCGGACCGCGCAGGCTCGTTGCCGACCGCTTCACCGACGCCGACGGCATGACGGTCATCCGAGCCTGGCGCGGTGGCTACTGCGCCTGGGACGGCCGCTGCTGGCCGGAGCGGGACGGGGCGACGATCCGGTCGGAGACGTATGGCTACCTCGAGCATGCCGTCTACGAGGTCGAGACCCCGCTGGGCACGATGCTGAAGCCGTGGGACCCCACCAAGTCGAAGATCGCCAACGCGATCGAGGCGCTGGCTGCCGTCACGCACCTCGCGCCGACGGTCCAGCCGCCGGCTTGGCTGGCGGGGGAGGGCCTGCCCGATCCCCATGACCTCGTGGTCACCGCCAACGGCATCCTCCACCTGCCCGACCGCCAGCTGCTGCCCCACGACCCGCGCCTGTTCGTGGGCCACAGCGTGCCCTTCGCGTACGACCCCGTCGCCGCCGAGCCCACCCTCTGGCTGGCTTTCCTGGCGGACTTGTGGGACGACGACCCCGACTCCATCACCCTGCTCCAAGAGATGTTCGGCTACGCCCTGTCGGGGGACACGAGCCTCCAGAAGATCATGCTGCTGGTGGGGCCGACGCGGGCGGGCAAGGGCGTCATCGCTCGGGTGCTCACCCACCTGCTCGGGAAGCACAACGTAGGTGCGCCGACGCTCGCTGGCCTGACGACGAACTTCGGCCTCCAGGACCTCATCGGCAAGACCCTCGCCGTCGTGTCAGACGCGCGCCTCGGTCCCAAGGCCAACGTCCAGGCGCTCGCCGAGCGGCTGCTGTCCGTGTCCGGCGAGGACTCCATCACTATCGACCGCAAGTACAAGGACCCTTGGACCGGTCGGCTCGTGGTGCGCTTCATGCTGCTCACCAACGAGCTGCCGCGCTTCACCGATGCGTCCGGTGCGCTGGCCAAGCGGTTCGTCGTCCTGGTCCTCTCCAAGACCTTCTACGGCAAGGAGGACCCGGGCCTGCTGGCGCGGCTCCTGCCGGAGCTGCCCGGGATCATGAACTGGGCCCTCGAGGGCCTCGACCGGCTGCGTGCGAGGCGTCGGTTCTCCGAGCCGGGCTCGGCCCGCGAGGCCATCCGGGAGCTCGAGGATCTGTCCAGCCCGATGAGCGCGTTCCTGCGCGACCGCTGCGCTATCGGCCGGGACATGCGCGTGAGCGTCGACGACCTCTGGGCTGCCTGGAAGGCCTGGGCCGAGGACCAGTCCCAGCACCATGGCACCAAACAGACGTTCGGTCGGGACCTACGCGCCGTGGTCCCAGGGCTGCATGTCAGCCGACCGCGGGACGGCGAGCACAAGCGCACATACGTCGGGGTGGCGCTCGCTGCCGAAGGAAACAGTGTCGCGGACCGCGGACCACGCGGACCATCTGAACCAGACGACGCCCCTGGTCCGCATGGTCCGCGGACCAGTGGATTGTTTTCCCAGCGGCCGGCGCCCGATGATGCCGGGCCGGACCCCGAGCTGCCTGCGAACGACGACGGCTGGCCAGGCGACGGGACGGGTCCGTCCGAGGAGGGGGCGTCACCGACGATCGTGCTCACGGTGACACGGGTGACGCTGGTGACGGTCTTCTGCCTCCTCCTTCGGCTGCTGACCTCGATGTCGCCCGCGAGGCGTTGCGGATCTTCGCCAACGACCTGACCGACGAGTCGGCAGCGCGCCTCCGGGCCGTGGTTGATGGGTCAGATGGCTTCGATTGGGGTGGTCTGGCGTGACCAGCCAGGCCCAGCCACCCGTGGAGCGTGATCCGCTCGTCGCCGCCCTCGCACGTTACGTCGAGGCCCTCCATCGGCGCTATCCGGATGGCCCGAGCCAGCTCCGTCGCGAGGGACTTGACGCCAGAGCGAAGGTGTCCGAGATGGCCAGGCTCCAGAAGGACCCCGCAGCGTGAAGCGCCTGCCGCGCTCCCTCGACGAGATCGGCGGCCTCCGGGCGGCACGCTGGATCCGGGAGTCAACGGCCGGCCAGTACGATCGGTACGGCCCCGCGAGCCAACGCGATCAGCAGGATCGCTTCATCGAGCGGCACGGCCTCGTCGATAGCGGGCTCGTGTACCAGGTCGCCCACAGCGGTCGCACCGTCTGGCGCTCGGCTACGATGGCCACGATGGTCGACGATCTCCGATCGGGCCGGTTCGACCTCCTCCTCACCGGCTACTCCGACCGCTGGCAGCGCAACCTGCGCCGGACCCTCGAGCTGCTCGAAGACGAGCTGCACCCGAATGGCGTCGCCCTGGTGATGTGCGATCGGAAGATCCTGAGCTCCGATCCCTCGGACTGGGATGAGCTGATCTCCGAGGCAGCCGGGGCGGAGAAGTACAGCCGCCGGCTCTCGGAGCGCATCACCGAGGGTTATGCCGCGAAGTTCGACCAGGAACGCGACCCCGGTGGCCACGCTGCCCTCGGCTTCCGGCGCCTTCCGGCGCCACCCCATACTCTCGAGATCGACCCCGAGCACATGCACATCGTCGTGGGCCTGTTCGAGCGGTACGCCCTCGGGAACGTGAGCGCGACCCAGCTCGAGGCGGAGACCGGTCTCGCCGCCACCCGCATCCGAATGATTCTGATGAACCCGCTCTACAACGGCTGGATCCGCCGCCACCGCGGCAAGGAAGAGACTCGCCGACCCGCATCATGGCGGGCGACGCCGCCCGTCTCGGACGAGCTCTGGGCGCGGGTGGAGGAAGTCCGGCGCGCCAAGACTCGCGGCGGGGGTCCGAAGAACTGGGATCGCGTCGACCTGCTGGGCGGCCTCCTCGAATGCGTGTGCGGGCGGCAACTGCGGAACGACGGCACCTTCGCCGATGGCCGCCACCGCAAGCTCCACGCCAACCCGTGCGAGGCCTGGGGCCGCAAGGCACGCCTCGGCGATGCGACCTGGGAGGGGCCAGTGCTTGCCCAGGTCGATGGCATCGCGCTCGACGACGTCACCATGGCCTCCGTCGTTGCGGCGCTCGGGTCGAACCATCAGCCGGTCGCGATCGACCGAGCACGGATCGATCGCCAGATCCGCGAGCTGGCGCTTGAGCACGCCGCTGGCCTGCTCGCCGACGACACCTACCTGACGCGCATGAAGGCGCTCCGCGAGCAGCGTGACGCGATCACGGAGCGAACGACGGTTGGCCTACCCGGTCACCGCGCAGTCGAATGGCTGCGCGCCATCAGCGAGTCAGTACGAACGGCAGACGTACCACAGGAGAAGGCAGATCTGATGCACGCAATCTACGAGCGGATCACGGTCGCAGGCCCCGAGATCGTGGGTGTCCGACTGACCGCGGCGGCCTACGCGCACGGTTTGGCGCTGGCTCTGCCCGAAAAGGTTGCAATGGCGCGCCCGACAGGAGTCAGACATGCGGATGCCCACTCCCGGTTTCTCTGCACCTGGAGATCGAGGTTACCGCGGCGGACCGTGGTTGCGCAGCTCGACCGCCGGACTCTGGATCGCGCCGACGCCCTTCGGGTGACGGTATCTGGAAGACTCAGCCGACTATGGCAGCGAGCGGGCGGACGCGGCGACCGAACTCAGCCTCGAACAGGTCGCTGTTGCGCTCCGTCGCCCACAACGAAAGGCTGGGCTCGTCCCGTGCGGTGAGATCCAGCTCCACGGTATCGCCCTTGTCCCGCACTGTGACCTGCTCGATGAGCTGCAGGTGATCCAGGTCCAGACCATCGGCGAGGCGAAGGAGGGCGCCAAGTTGCCCCACCAGCTTGCGATCTGTCTCGCCGAGCCCCATGTAGTCGGCGTGATGCTTGGCGGGCAAAGCCCGGCGGTGGTAGCGCGCGATGTTCCCGATGATGAGCAGCTCGCGCGGGCTGAACCCCTCGATCTCCGCGTTCCGGATGATGTAGAGCGAGTGCTTGTGATGAGACACCTGAGCGATCGCGGCGCCGACATCGTGGAGCAGCCCAGCCTGCTCCAATAGCTCGCGTTCGACGGGCCCGAGGTCGTGCAGGTGGAGGGTCTGGTCGAACAGGGATAGAGCGAGATCAGTGACCCGGCGGCAATGCGGCTCATCCCAGGCGTACCGTCGGGCGAATTCCACCACGGCGCCAGATCGGCGGCGATCGCTGGTGGGCTCAGACGCGATGCCTGAGCTCTTGGCCAGATGCTCGATGATCATCCCTTCCCGAAGGGCCCACGGCGCCAGCACCATCCGGTCGAGCCCGAACGCCTGCATCGCCAGAGCGGCGATCTGCGAACCGGCCACGACGTTCCCGGCCCGGAGAGGGTCGAGGCCTTTGAGACTGTTGCGCTCCCGTTTGGTGGTCTTGGCCAGGTGCCCGGCGAGCAGATTGACCGTCTCGGCCGTGAGAACAGGCGCCGTTCGCCCGTCGATGCCGGCGAAGCCAAGCGCCAGCGACGGCGACGGGACCGACGCCAGATCCTCTGCGACGTTCGCCAGTGTGCGAAATGTCCGAGACGTCGCGCACACGACGTCCCACGGCTGGCTTCGGACCCGAGCCGCCAACGGACCCAGCAGCGCAAGTGCATGCACCCTGAGGGCGGCGAGCTCGTCGGCATCGGGCGGATCCTGTCGCACGAAACGGCGAGTGAGCCGGGTTGCACCGATCGGAAGGCTCTCGGCGAATTCGGGCCGCTCGTTCTCGCCGCCGGCGACCTCGAGACTGCCGCCACCGATATCGAGCACGAGCAACCGGCGGGCCGAAAAGGCCGCCCAGCTCCGCGCCGCGAGGTACGTGAGACGGCCTTCTTCGGCGCCCGGTAACACCCGAACGGGCACGCCGGTCTCGTCGCGAACCTGCGCGAGCACCTCCATGCCGTTGGTCGCCTCCCGGATCGCGGAGGTAGCGAAGGCCACGAGCGTGTCCGCACGGTTCTCGGAGGCGAAGGACCGCATGCGGGCCACCGTCTGGATCAGGCGGCTGGCGGCTTCATCCGGGAGCACCATGCTTGGGAACGCCGCGTCCGCAAGACGCAGCACGACGCGCTGTCGCCCGACGAATGTGAACGACCCGTCGGGGCGCCCGTCGACGAGAACCAAATGCGCCGTGTTGGATCCGATATCGAGGACGGCCAACCGCATCGTGCTCGCCCCTGCGGTCAGGCGACGAGATTGGAGCGGCCGACCTGATGGCGGGCGTCGACCACGCGGACGGTGCCAGATCTCGAGCGCATCGACAGGGATTGCGTCAGCACCTCGCGACCCTGGAACCGGACCCCGCGCAGGAGCTCGCCGTCGGTGACCCCGGTCGCGGCGAAGAAGACGTTGTCTCCGCGGACGAGGTCGTCGATGCTCGCGACCCCGGTGCCCTCAGTCGGGTCAGATCAACCGTCGCAGAGACGAGTTCGTCCGTCATCGCCAACTGACGTTCACGGATCCGCCCCCGGCGACGCAAGCCTCTTGGGCCGCAACCAGCAGAAGGTGACGATCGCCCGCACTCTCGAAGTCGCCGCCGGGTCAGCGCCAGCAAACCTCAGGCCTGCGCGGTGGAGCCCGAGTACTCCGCGGGGTGCTCAGGCCGATCCTTGTCCGCGGTCTCCGTGATCGTCTTGAGTGTCTCCTCGACGGTCTTGCCGTTGCCGTCGGCCATTTCTTTGAGGTTCTCGTAGGTCATGTTGTTGCCCATCACCTTGTGGGCATCCATGCAGCCGCACGTCAGGCACACTGCGCTACTCCCCTTCGTATGTGTGTCAACAAGTCATTGACCATCTTTGCACGAAGGCACGTACGGCCAAATCGCCTGCTTACCCTCGAGGCTTTCGATATCGCGACAACCATGGCGGGTGCGGGCGGGAGGGCCGCCTAGTGTCGCGGCCAGCCGACCATGCGTGACAAGCCGCACAATGCTCGCTCACGGGGGTCGCCGGCGTGAGCGAGCTCGTGCGTCTCGCCGGCTGGCCAGCGGGTGCGTATTGCGCAGCGCCGGGTGCCCTTGCGGGTAGGAGGGGATCCCGATCTCCGTGAGCGGGTGACCGATCTCCGCCATCGCTCGCAGCAGCGACAGGCCATCCGGGAACTCGCCCGGGTCCTTCGCATCTCCACCGACGACAAACGCCCGGTCGACGCCGGCACCTTCGAGCCAGGCGATGAGGTCGTGCAGGTGGTGCTCGTCGCGAATCATCCGTGCCGAGAGGTGCGGCACCGCCCGGAAGCCGCCCGCCTGGAGCTGCTCGCACAGGCCGACGGTCGCTTCGATGCCCTTGGCTGGTGAAGCCGTCACGGACACTCGCGCACCGGGCGGCAGGTAGGCGGCCTGGTCCATCGAGTTCTTCAGGGGCACAAGCCTCGAAGGTCGGGGCGCCAAGGACCCTGGCGAGGGCCACTCGCGCCTCATCCGAGAGCCGGGAATGACGTCGGAAGAGCATCGACCGCCTCCGTCAGGCCACGACGAAGGCCGGGTTGGGAGTCGCGAGAATCGCCGCGATGATCGTCTCGATCGGGGTGGCAGCTCCCTCGGCGAGCAGCTGCTCAGCGCGTTCGGTGCCGAGATGCTCTTCCGCGATTGCCCGCTGGTCGGGCAGGTGGAGGACGGTGGTTGGCGCAACCATCACGTTCTTCTGTCGCGCGAGCTCGAGGGCGGCGCCGCCGATGCGCGCGCCGAGCTCCGGGTCCCCGAAGCGGTGCTGGACGATCGCGGCCATGCCCAGGGACCGCGCCAGCCCCGATGCAAGGTCGCGCTCGGCGAACACGCGCAGGCATTCGGTCACCCGTTCCCAGGCCGCCGCGCCGTCGCCGAGCTGCGTGTGGATCGCCGCCAGCAACATGAGGCTGTCGGCGGCCGGGATCTGTGCCCCGACCTTGCGGAAGAAGGCCAGTGACTCCTCTTCGCGGTCACGCGCGGCCGCATAGTCGCGGGCGAGGAATTCGACCAGGGCCAGGGCCTGGCGTGCGAGTGCGGCGCCCCTCTCGTCGCCGAGCTCGACATACAGGTCCAATGCCCGTTGCTCGTGCAGCCGGAGCTGCTCGCCCTCCTCGGAAACCATGTACAGGAAGCCGATGTCGTAATTCGCGTCCGCCACGAGCCGCGCGTCCCCGATCGAATCGGCCAGCACCAGGCGCTCGACATAGCGCCCGCGCGATCCGTCCATGTCCTCCATCCAGTAGGCAAGGCCCCCGTCAGCGGCAAGCGCTGCGATCCGGAGGCGCGCGTCCTCCATTGACTGCGGTCGCCCGAGAAGGTCGGCGAGGATGCCCCTGCCCTCTCGGAGCCGGCCGCGCTGCTGGAACCACCGCCACGTAGCCGCCGCAATGCGCAGGCCCGAGAGGATCTCGTCCGTGCGGAGGGACCAATCGATGGCGGCGCGCAGGTTGTGCTGCTCCAGGTCGAGGCGATGCAACGCGGCCTGGCCGCCCGGCCCCAGGATGGCGGCGCCGGCCCGTTCGGCGTTCTCGGTGAAGACCGCGGCGTGCCGCGCCTCGAACCGACCGCCGTCTGCGTCGGCAGCGAGCCGTTCGAGGGCGTACTCGCGCAGGAGCGGGTGGATGGAAAAGCGCGGCTCGTCGCTGGAGAGGTCGGGCGAGGGACCGGCCATCTCGACGCGCACGAGGCTCTTGTCGACGAGCGATTCGAGGCCCGCGAGGAGGTCGATTCCGAGATCGCCGTCCGCGTCCACGACGGATGCCGCATCCTCCGGCGTCCATCCGCCGGCGAATACGCCGAGGCGTCGAAACAGGCGCTGCTCTTCCGTGGATAGGAGGTCGTGGCTCCAGTCGATGGCGGCACGGAGCGTCCTCTGCCGTTCGGGCACGTCGCGGGCGCCGCCGGCCAGGTCGAGGCTCCGGCTCAACCGTTCGAGGATCGCCGCGGGCGCGTACAGGCGAGAGCGAGCCGCGGCGAGCTCGATCGCCAGCGGGAGGCCACCGAGGCGCTCGCAGATGGCGCGGATCGTGGTTCGGACGTCGTCGTCGAAGACGAGATCCGGTCGCTGCGCGCGGGCGCGTTCCTCGAAGAGCCGGACGCCGGACTCGAGGTCGAGGGGCGGCACGCTGTAGCCGTGCTCGCCGTTGATCCGCAGCAGTTCCCGGCTCGTGAGCAGGAGTCGCAGACGCGACGTGCCCCGCGCAAGTGCCGCGACCTCCGCCGCAGCGTCCGGCAGGAGCTGTTCGAGGTTGTCGAGGAGGAGCAGGACCTCCCGCTCGCTCAGGAACGCGCGAACGGACTCGTCGGTCGAACGCCCGCCCGAGTCAGGGACACCGATGACCGCCGCGATCACGGCGTCGAGCAGGGCGGGATCGCGCACGGCCGCCAGGTCAACGAACCAGGTTCCGTGCGGGAACCGGCTCCGAACGGACTCGGCGACGCCGATTGCGAGGCGCGTCTTGCCGCTGCCGCCCGGCCCGGTGAGCGTGACGATCCGGGAAGTTGCGAGCGATGCCGCCACGACATCGATCTCGTCTTCGCGTCCGACCAGCGACGTCGCGGCGTGCGGCAGATTGGTCGGCGCGTCGAGGGTCCGAAGCGGCCGCGCGTCGTCCGCGACACCGGGGACCACGAGGCGGTGCAGACGTGTCGGTTCGTCGAAATCCTTGACCGTTCGGAGGCCCTCGTCCAAGAGCGATCCGCCGGCCGCCGACAGCAGGCGGTCGATCTCCGTTCCCATGGCCCGCACGGTCGCGTCGGAGAGGACGATCTGCCCGCCGTTCCCGGCAGCGGCGATGCGCGCTGCGTAGTTGACGTCGATGCCGACGTAGTCGGGCGGCTCGTCGGGCGTCCGCCGGTCGCGCAGGCGGCCCTCGCCGAGATGCAGTCCGGCGCGAACCCGGACCTCGAGTCCATCGGCCTCCGGCCAGCCGCCGGCGGCAATCGCCCGCTGACCGGCCACGATCGCGGCGACAGCCTGGAGCGGGTCACCGAAGACAGCGAAGAAGGCGTCACCCTCGGTCTTCACCACGGTCCCACCGGCAGCCTCGATTGCCTCCCGGAGCCGTCGGTCGTGTTCGGCTGAAACCGCCGCCCACGCGCCGCCGCCGACCTGTCGCTCGAGGCGCGTGGAGCCTTCGATGTCGGTGAACAGGAAGGTGACCGCTGGGCCCGTCGGTGCCGTCATGCCCGGATTGTCCCTCGCCGCGATCGCCGCCGCGATCGCCGCCGCAATCGGTTCCGCGTCAGATGTCGGAATCGGGGGATTCCGCCTTGCGGCGGGCGATGAAGTCGAGCAATGCCTCGTTGAGGGATCGGAAACCCGGATTCGATCATGCGGCGAGGCCGTGGTACTCGTGGATGAGTCCGCCGAGCAGGTCCCGGCGGCGAACGTCGCGCGGGCTGACCTGGATCGGCTCTGCGGCCGCTGCGAGCGGTGGAGTGAGGCCGAGGGCGCGATGGGGCCGGCCGCGGTTGTAGTGCTCGGCGTAGGTCCGGAGGGTTCGATCGAGATGCCGCCGCCCCTCGATGAGCGTCCAGTCGAGGCACTCGGCCCGCATCGTCTCGATCACCCGTTCCGCGTAGGCGTTGGCGTTCGGAGCCCGGATCGGGGTGCGGATGACCCGCATTCCCTCCGAGCGGAGGACAGCGTCAAACGAGCCACTGAA
>DATCPH010000150.1:0-16927 GCA_036570185.1 Candidatus Limnocylindrales bacterium
CCCGCCGCAGCGGCAGGCCCAGAGCCCCTCCGCCGCAGCGGCAGGCCCAGAGCCCTCCGTCTCCGGCAGTCCAGACCTGTCCGCCGCCACCGCCACGAGTCCCGAGCTCCCCGCCAGGTACGCGAGCCCGACCGCTCCCGATCTGGATCGGGGTCCGCCACCTGAGATCGCGCGAATTCCTCGCGATTTGGGCATTGACGGGCGGGTTTCGGCCTGTATGATCCAGTCAAGTGGGTCGGAGTGGTGAGAAGTGGGGCAACGCCCACCTGACTCGACCCAGCACAACCCGGCGAGCGGCCCGATTCAGGCCGGCTCGCTCTGTCAGGGGTAAGACCGTAGATGTTCACCGGCGAGTACCGGCACTCGGTGGACGAGAAGGGACGGATCGCCGTCCCCGCCAAGTTCCGCGCGCAGCTTGCCCAGGGCGGGTACGCCTCGCGCTGGCTCGATGGCTGCCTGGCGATCCATACATTCGCCGGTTGGGACGAACTGGGCGTCAAGGTCGCGGCCCTGCGGACCGTCGACCCGGAGGCTCGCTTGTTCGAGCGGCGGATCTTCTCGGGCGCGTTCGAGCTCGAGCTGGACCGCCAGGGCCGGATCGTCATCCCGGCCTACCTGCGCGATGAGATCGGCCTCACGACCGACGCTGTGATCGTCGGCTCGCGAGATCACGCCGAGATCTGGGCGCCCGACCGCTGGACCGAGTACCAGGCCAAGCTCGCGGACCCCGACGATTTCGCGAAGGCCATCGCGGGGCTCGGCATCTAGCGCCACTACATGCGCTTCCAGGGTCCGCTCGGGATCCGTCGATGAATGTGGAGAAGAGATGAAGGAAGGGCACCTGCCGGTGCTGGTCGAGGAGGTCTTGACGATGCTCGCGCCAGTTTCCGGCAGCCTTCAGATCGATACCACAGTTGGCGGCGGTGGGCACACCGAGCGGATCCTGGAGGCGACCGACCCTGATGGCCGCCTCCTCGGGCTGGATGCCGATGGGGCGGCCATCGCCAGGGTTGGTCGACGCCTGCGGTCGCGGTTCGGGGACCGCCTCGTGCTGCGCCAGGCGAACTTCCGGGAGCTGGGACCGGTCGCCGCCGACGCCGGTTTCGACACCGTCGACGGTTGCCTCTTCGACCTGGGCCTGTCGAGCTATCAGCTGGCCGACGCCGAGCGTGGCTTCGGGATCCGGACGGGGGGGCCGCTCGACATGCGCTTCGATCCGTCGCGAGGGGTGCCGGCCGCCGAGCTGCTGGCGACCCTCGGCACCGACGAGCTGACCGCCCTCTTTCGCCGCTACGGAGAGGAACCGTTCGCCCCTCGCATCGCGCGCGCGATCGTCCAGGCGCGCGCCGTTGCTCCCATCCGAACCGCGGAGGAGCTCGCCGAGCTCATCGAGCGCGTCGCCCCATCGCGAGCACCGGGACGGCGCCGGATTCACCCGGCAACGAGGGTCTTCCAGGCGCTCCGGATCGCGGTCAACGCGGAGCTCGATTCGCTCGAGGCCGGGCTGCGGGCAGCGCTCGATCTCCTTCGTCCCGGGGGACGCCTCGTCGTCCTGAGCTACCACTCGCTCGAAGACCGCGTCGTGAAGCGGTTCTTCCAGGCCGAGCGCCGGGGCTGCACCTGCCCGCCGGAGTTGCCGGTCTGCATCTGTGGACGGAATCCCCGGCTTCGCCTGGTGACTCGCCCCTCGCTCACGCCGTCGGCCGAGGAGGTCGCGGCCAACCCACGCGCTCGGAGCGCGCGCCTGCGCGCGGCGGAGCGACTCGCCGCGTAGCGGCGTCGCCCGCATCACCTCAGGCAGGAAGGAGAGATGACCGTGAGCCAGCACCACCAGGCCAGTCGGCGACGCAGTTTCGCCCGGCGCCAGCGCCAGCTCCGCGAGCGCGTCGAGCGCATCGAGCACGGGCGACGCTGGGAGCCGGGGGAGCCCGGGGAGATGGGCTGGCCGAATGGACCCGAAGCCGGTTCTGAATCCGTCGCGCGGGTCGTGCCTTCCGGGCCCCACCTGGAGCTCCGGGGCGCCGGCTGATGGCCATCTATCAGGGCGCGAGGCTGCACGGATTCGTGATCGCCCCGACGGCGGTGCCACGCCAGGAGCAGACGCCTGTCGCGCGAAGCCTGCCCCGACGGCGGGTGCGACCCGCGGCCCGCGCGGAGCGGCGCCTCGGTCGCGTTCGGTGGCTGCTGGCGACGATCGTGATCGCGTTCGCCCTCGCCTTCTTCTCATTGGCCCAGACGGTCCGCGTCTCGGCAACCTCCTATGAGATCTCCTCGCTGGTCGGGGCCCAGGACCAGCTGGACAGCCAGCGGCGCAGTCTCCTGTCGGACGTGAACCGCCTCGGGAGCGAGCCAGCGATCCGCAAGCTGGCTCTGGACGACGGCCTTTCGCAACTCCGGACACCCATCGTCCTGCCCGCTCGCTGATCGCGGCGATGCCGGGTCGGACTGATTCGCGTCGCCGCCTGCTGCTCCTTCTGCTCGGCCTCGTGCTGGTCAGCGGCAGCTTGGTCGCCCGCCTGGGTTGGTGGCAGCTGAACCAGCAGACGGCGCTCGCAGCGCAGGCGGTCCGCCAGACGTCGACGCATTTCGAGATCCCGAGCCGGCGTGGCTCGATCTACGACCGCAGTGGCACCGTCCTCCTGGCGTCGACCGTCGACCGGAGTCGATTGGTGGCGGCGCCCGGTCAATTGGACGCCCAGGGGCGAGCCGCCGGAGCGGCCGTCCTGGTCCGGATCCTCGGCCTCACCGGTGCCGACGCGGCGGAACTGACGCAGAAGATGGCGACTGCCCGGCAGTATGTGATTCTCGCCCGGGGCCTCGAGCCTGCCCTCGCCGACCAGGTCGCGGCGGCGGTCGCCGACCACACCTTGAGCCAGGTCTTCATCGAACCGGAGCCCGTGCGGGTCTACCCGCAAGTCGGCGGCGGTCCATCGACGACCCTCGCGGCGCAGCTCATCGGCTTCGTGAATCGCGATGGGGCCGGCCAGTACGGGGTCGAGCAGCGCTACCAGGACCTGTTGGCAGGCTCGCCCACGGTCATGACCGGCCAATCCGGTTCGAGCGGCGTCAACGCCCAACCGCCCCAGGTCCTGCAACCCGGTGTGCCCGGGACGGACCTTCGCCTGACCATCGACGCACACCTCCAACGAGCCCTCGAGCAGGAGGTTCTCGCGGCCTCCGTCGCGGACAAGGCCGTGAGCGTCTCGGCGCTGGTCATGGATCCGCACACCGGCGAGATCTACGCCGAAGGCACGTACCCGTCGTACGACGAGAACGATTACGCGGCGATCGCGGCGCGACGGCCCGTCTTGTTCCAGGACCCGATCGTGAGCCAGCCCTACGAACCGGGTTCGGTGTTCAAGCTCCTGACGCTCGTTGCGGGCCTCGAAACGAAGACCATCACGCCCTCGACCAAGATCGAGGACGCGACGGTCCTCTCCCTGGACAAGGGAGTCAATCACGTCAGCAACGCGAATCACCGGAGCATGGGGCTGATTTCCGTGCGGGACGCCATCGCCTGGTCGCGCAATGTGATCGCGGCCAAGATCGCCCTCGGTCTCGCGCCGACGACGCAGGGCGCCGCGGTCCGCCTCTTCAACGTCTGGAAGCGATTCGGAATCGGCCTGAATACCGGCATCGACGTCGCCGGCGAGCAGCCCGGCATCGTCCACGATCCGGCCGGACGGACCTGGCGGCAGATCGACGTCGCCAACGGCGCTTTCGGGCAGGGCGTCGCGGTGACGCCGGTCCAGCTGGCCACCGCCTATGCGGCGATGCTCAACGGCGGCGAGCTCGTGCAGCCTTACGTCGTCAAGGCCATGGGCGATTCGGTCGTGTCGCCGTCCAGTCGTGGCGAAGCAATCCCCGCATCGATGACTCCGACCCTGATGGCGATCATGGAGCACGTCGTTTCCACGGTGCCGTACTACCGGGCGGGATCGCTGGTTCCCGGGTACGTGGTGGGCGGCAAGACCGGGACCGCCCAGATCTGGGATCCACAGCTCGACCACGGCAAGGGCGCGTGGCGGCAGGACGCCTTCAACTACTCGTTCGTCGGGTTCATCGCAAGGCACGCCGGTCACCCGGACGTCGTGATCGCCGTCGAGATCCACGAGGGCCACCCCACCGGCCGGAGCAGCCTCCTTCCGGTCGAGTCGTTCCAGCTCTTTCGGCGCATCGCGACCGACACGATGGCGACGCCGGCGCTCGTGAGCGAACTGTCGGCGACGGCCAGTGCGTCGGGGGCGCCCGCCGCGCCGGCGGGGACCGCACCATGACCGTCCCTGCAGCGACCCTTCGAACGGGTCCCCGGGCCGGTTCGTATGCGAAACTGCGCCGCGTGACCGAGGTCCAGCCGCCGCATTCCTCCGGCGGGTCGGCAGCGGCGCCCGCCTTCTCGGCCGACGATCTGGCCCGGTTGACGGCGGGTCGGATCCTGGCGCGATCTTCCCGACCGATTCGCGGTGCCGCCGTGGACTCGCGTCTAGTCGCGCCGGGCGAGCTCTTCGTGGCCCTGTCGGGGGAGCGGACCGACGGTCACCGATTTGTCGGCGCGGCGGCCGCCGCTGGCGCCGCGGGAGTCCTGGTCAGCCGCGACATCGTCCAATCGGAGCTGCAGGAACTCGGCGACGTCACGGTGGTCCGCGTGGCTGATGGTCTCGCCGCCCTGCAGGCGCTGGCGGCGGCCTGGCGCACGCGGTTCGACCCGCTTGTCGTGGCCGTGACCGGCAGCATCGCCAAGACCTCCACGAAAGAGGCGATTGGCGCGGTCCTCGAGCGGCGGTTCGTGACCCTCAAGAACGAAGGGAACCTCAACAACGAGATCGGACTGCCACTGACCGTGCTGCGGATGGGCCCGGAACACGGGGCGGCGGTCCTCGAGATGGGCATGTACGTCGGCGGCGAGATCGCCACGCTGGCGGGGATCGCCCGGCCCCGGATCGGGGTCGTGACCGCAGTGCAGCCGGTGCACCTCGCCAGGATCGGATCGATCGATGCGATCGAACGGGCCAAGGGCGAGCTGGTCGAAGCGCTACCCGCCGACGGCACGGCCGTGCTGAACGCCGACGACCCACGGGTTCGCCGGATGTCGGCGCGCACACCGGCAAGGAGTCTTCTCTACGGGTTCGGCGACGATGCCGACGTCCGGGCGGAGCGAGTGGAATCGGCAGGTAATGGTGGGATGCGTTTCCGGCTCCGCCTGCCGGGCGGGACCTCGGCCGACGTGTCGATTCCGGGCCTCGGCAGGCTGTCTGTCCACAATGCCCTGGCTGCAGCCGCCGTTGGCGTCGCTGCAGGCCTCACCGAAGGCGAGATCGCCGGCGGGCTTGCCACCCGCTGGCAGGCGCCACACCGCATGAACCTCCTCCGGGCCGGAGACGTGACGATCGTCGACGACACCTACAACGCGTCGCCGGCGTCGGTGACGGCGGCCCTGGAGATGCTCGGCGGGCTCCCAGGCCGGCGAATCGCCGTCCTCGGCGAGATGCTCGAGCTGGGTGAGGGGCACGAGGCAGGACACCACAGCGTCGGTGAGGCCGCGGCGGCCGTTTCCGACGTGATCGTTGTCATTGGAGAGGGGGCCCGTGGCATCGCCGACGGGGCGCGAGCGGCAGGTTTCCCGCCGGAGTCGATCACGGTCACGAGCGACCGCGACGGCGCGCTGCAGGGCCTTCAGCGAGACCTTCGCGGCGGCGACGTCGTGCTGGTCAAGGGTTCCCGGGGGATCGAGCTTGATCGCCTGGTCGACGCGCTGGTTCGATTGCTCGAGTCACCTCCCGAAGCCGGGACCGGCAACGACCCGCGGTGACCGTCGAGCTGATCCAGGGGGTGCTCCTCGCCTTTGCGATCATCGTGATCCTGATGAATCCGTACATCCGCGTCCTGCGCGCGATCGGGATCGGCAAGCAGATCCGCGAGGAGGGTCCCCACACCCATTACGTGAAGGAAGGCACCCCGACGATGGGCGGCCTCCTGATCGTCGGCGTCGTCCTCGGCCTGTACGCGCTGCTGCATGGCGACCGCATCGAGCGCGGCATCATCGCCCCGCTTGCGACGCTGCTCCTCGTTGGCATCCTGGGCGCGTTCGACGACTACCTGAACGCTCGGACGGGGGAGGGGATCCGGGCCCGCCAGAAGCTGCTGTGGCTGATCGTCGTCGCCGGCGTCGCCGCCTGGCAGATCCAGCGGACGTACAACCTGGCGAGCTTCGCGGTGCCGTTCGTCGGCGACGTCGCGATCGATCCGCGCCTGTACGTCGCGTTTGCCGCGTTTGCGATCGTCGCCGCCGCGAACGGGGTCAACATCACCGACGGTCTCGACGGGCTCGCCGGCGGGTCGCTGATCTTCGCCTACGTGGCCTTCCTGCTGATCGCGCTCCTGAACATTCCGACCCAGCCGAACCTGGCCTTCATGTGCGCCGTGATCATCGGTGCGCTGCTCGGCTTCCTGTGGTTCAACGTCCATCCTGCGCAGATCTTCATGGGGGATTCGGGGTCGCTCGCGCTCGGGGCGACCCTCGGGGTCACCGCCCTCATCACCGGCCAGATCTTCGTGCTGCCCCTGATCGGCTTGATCTTCGTGGTCGAAACGGGGTCGGTGATCATCCAGATCGCCTATTACCGGGTGACCGGCGGGCGGCGGGTCTTCCTGATGTCGCCGCTCCACCATCATTTCGAGCTCCTCGGTTGGGACGAGGAGAAGATCACGCTCCGCTTCTGGATCGTGGCGATCCTCGCCGGGCTGCTCGGCGTGACCCTCTTCCTCTCTTCGATCCACCTGCTGCGGTGATCGCGATGGCACGCCACGGGATGAGCAGTCGAGCCGACGCGACCTCCGGGTCAGGGAGCCACGGCGAGCCTCGCAGCCCCGTCGACCTTGATTCCCTGACCCTCGATGCGATCGGCGCCGGAGCGCTTCGTGGGCGGCCGGTGACGGTCCTCGGGCTGGCCAGGAGCGGCGTGGCGCTGGCACGGTTCCTCGTCGACGCCGGCGCCGAGGTGACGGTCTATGACGCGCGCCCTGAGGAGGCGCTGCGAGCAGCGATGGATTCGCTCGAAGGCCGCGCGGTCCGTTTGCAGCTCGGGCCGGAAGTCGACCCGGCGGCGGTTCTCCTAGGAGCGGCCCTGGTAGCCACGTCGCCGTCCATCAGTCCCGATTACCCGACGACTGAGCCTCGTCTGCGGGCCGCCCTGAGGGAGTTGGTCGACACGCGAGCCGGTGGCAGGTCGATGGCTCCCGCGCTCGTCTCGGAGTCCGACCTGTTCCTCCGCCTCTGCGCGGCGCCCACGATCGGCGTGACCGGCACGAAGGGCAAGACCACGACCGCGTCGCTGACGGCCGCGCTCCTCGCCGCGGACCCGACGCATGCCGTCGTACTCGGGGGCAACATCGGCCAGCCCTTGATCGAGCGGGTCTGGGAGCTGACAGCGGACCACCGGGTCGTCGACGAGTTGTCCGAACTACAGCTACCGACGCTGTCCCGAGGTACGACCGTCGCCGTCTACACGAACGTCACCTCCGACCACCTCGATCGCCACGGGTCGCAGGCCGCCTACCGGCGCGTCAAGCGGCGCCTCGCCGAGCTGGTCGATCCGGACGGCGCGCTGGTCCTGAACGCCGAGGACCCGGTCGTTGCGGCCTATGCCGGCCTCGGTCGGGCGCCGTCGGTGATGTATCGATTGGAGCGACCGATCGCGGGCGGGCTGGGCGTGGTTGAAGGCTGGATCGTCGCTGCCGGCGTCGAGCGGCTGCCGATCGCAGGCGGCGGGACCGCCGCGACCGGTCCGGGCGGCCGGATCATGCCGGTCGACGAGCTGGCCATCCCCGGGCGCCACAACGTGTCCAACGCCCTGGCTGCGATCGCCTCGGCCCTGCTGTTCGGTGTCGCACCGGATGCGATCCGTCGTGCCGCCGCGGCCTTCCGCGGCGTGGAGCACCGCCTCGAGGTCGTGGGGCTCGTCGATGGCGTCCGTTTCGTCAACGATTCCCAGGGCACGCAGCCCGATGCGGTGATCGCTGCGTTGTGGGCCTTCGAACCGCCGGTCGTCCTGATCGCGGGCGGGCGGGACAAGGGTGTCGACCTCAGTGACCTCGGGCCGGTCGCGGCAGAGCGCGCGGTCGCGGCGGTGCTCCTGGGTGAGAGTGCGGGCAAACTCGAAGAGCTCTTCAGTGCCGCCGGGGTGCGCCGGATTGAACGCGCGGCCAGCCTCGAAGAGGCCGTTCGAGTCGCCGACGACATCGCCCGCGCGACGATTGCCGAAGGGGCGCCGGGCGCGGATGGGGCGCAGACGGCAACGGCCGCAGCCAGGGCGACCGTCCTCATGAGCCCGGCCGCCGCAAGCTTCGACATGTTCGTGGACTACGAGGATCGCGGCCGCGCCTTCAAGGCCGCGGTCGCCGCTCTTGCCGCGGATCGCGCGGCGGCGAAGACAGCCGCGAAGTTGGTGACCCGATGAGCCTCGCCCGACCCGCGCACGGACTCTGGCGGCCGTCCAGCGCAAGCCGCAAGGGCGTGCCCGCAACCCGGGTGGCCGGCGCTGCCGAGCGCCGGGCTCCCGTCAAGGCTCGGGCCGGCACCGTCACGCGAGAGCGGCACCTTCCCGACTACTCGATCCTCGTTGCCGTCGTCACGCTCGCGGCCGTGGGGATCCTCATGGTCTACTCGTCCTCGGCAATGAAGGCATTCCTCGAAAACGACAACACCTTCGCCATCGTCGGGCCCCAGATCGTGTGGGCCGCCCTGGGGGTCGTCGTGATGCTCGTGACCATGCGGGTCGACTACCGCTACCTCCGCCTGATCTCCGTCCCGGCCTACTCGATCGCGATCGTCCTGCTCGTGCTGGTGTTCGCGCCCGGGCTGAACAGGGTCGTCGGCGGGTCCGCCAGGTGGCTGACGATCGGGCCGCTGCCGGCGGTCCACCCCGCCGAGTTCGCGAAACTGGCCCTGATCATCTACCTCGCCCACTGGATGGCCCGGCGGGGCTCCGCGATCCGCACCTTCCGCGGCGGGATCCTGCCCTTCCTCCTGATCGTCGCCCCGATTCTCGCCCTCGTCTTTCGAGAACCCGACCTGGGGACGACGGCGATCATTGGCCTCGCCTCCTTCACGATGTTGTTCGTCGCCGGTGTCAGCCTATGGCGCTTCGCGATCCTCGGTCTGACGGCACTCGGCAGCCTCCTCGTCGCGGGGCTGCGCGGCTACCAGATGGATCGGATCCAGACCTGGCTCAACCCCTGGGCCGACCCGACCGGCAAGGGTTTCCACACGATCCAGGGACTGATCGCGCTCGGCCTCGGGGGCGCGTTCGGAGCGGGGCTCGGCGAGAGCCGGCTCGCCGGCGGCCTGTTCCTGCCGAACGCATCCAACGACTTCATCTTCGCCATCATCGGCGAGGAGTTCGGCTTCATCGGTGCGGTCGTCGTGGTCGGCCTGTTCCTGGTGCTCGGCTATGCTGGGATCAAGACCGCCCTGGGGGCACCCGACACGTTCGGCGCCCTGCTGGCCGCCGGGATCACCGCGTGGCTCTGCCTCCAGGCCTTCGTCAACATCGCGGTCGTGGTCGCGCTCGTCCCGGTCACCGGCATCACCCTGCCATTCATCAGTGCCGGCGGCTCGTCGCTGACGATCAGCTTCGCCGCGGCGGGCATCCTGCTCTCGATCTCACGCGAAACCATCGAGCGAGGGACATGGAACGATGCGTCTGCTGATCGCGGGAGGGGGCACGGGCGGACACATCTTCCCGGCTCTCGCCGTCGCTCGATCGCTCCGCGATCGTCCGGCCGCCCCTGAGCTGATCTGGCTCGGCGGGTACCGCGGCTTCGAGCGAAGCCTCGTTCCGCCGTCCGGCATTCGATTGCGGCGGCTGGCACTGCGCTCCCTGCGATCTGCCGGCCGCGACATCCACCTGCTCCTCGACCCGCTCCGGCTTGCAGTCGCCGTGCCTCAGGCGACGGCCATCATCGCCCGCCTTCGCCCGGCGGCCATCTTCACCACGGGCGGATTTGTCGCGATTCCGACCCTCCTGGCTGCAGCACCTCTTCGGATTCCGGTGGTGCTCTGGGACGGGAACGTCCGGCCGGGTCGAAGCGTCCGGGTGACCGCCCCCCTCGCGGACGTCCTGGCGGTGTCCTTCACCTCGACCTGCGCCGCACTCGTCGGTGCCGGCAAGCCCTGTTACGTGACCGGGACACCGATCCGGGACGTCGGCGGCATCGACCGCGAGCGGGCTCGGGAGTTGCTCGACCTGCCCGTCGACGCTCGCGTGGTGTTCGTCTTCGGGGGGTCGCAGCCCGTCCGCCGCCTGAACGCCGCGGTCGCCGGAGCACTGCCGAGGCTCGTCGAGCGGTTTCACGTGGTCCACGTGACCGGCGATTACGGCTACGCTGAAGCTGTGGCGAACCAGGCTCAGCTGCCGCCAGACGTCCGAGACCGGTACCGTCCGTACCGGTTCCTTGGCGAAGAGATGCTGGCAGCACTCGCTGCCGCGGACCTCGTGGTGGGACGGGCGGGGTCGTCGACGCTGGCAGAGGTGAGCGCGTTGGGCGTGCCCATGGTCGTCGTGCCATACCCGCATGCGGCGGGGCATCAGCGCGCCAACGCCGAAGCGCTCGTCGCCGCGGGCGCGGCCCGCCTGGTCGAGGACGAGGCCTTCGATTCCGCCGCCCTGATCGAGGCGACGGCCCTCATCGACAACGCGGCAACCCGGGATCGGATGGCCGCGGCCGCGCGATCACTGTCGCGCCCGGGGGCCGCCGAGGCGGTTGCGGAGCTGGTCATGGCCACGGCCGAGCGCCGCGCGCTCCCGGATCCGGCGGCGATCGACCGGCTGTCTCGGCGGGCTACTGCGTGACCGGTCGTCCCCCGACCGATGCGCCTTCCGACGGAGCCGCTCCCGCCGCTACGGCTGGCAGCTCGGCCGATCCAACCGTGGCGCCATTCGACGCGCTCGCCCTGGGAACCGAAATCCAGCGCCGTGTCGGCGTCAAGACATCGCGTGACGAGCCGCTGGCTCGTTTCACGACGATGCGCGTCGGCGGCCCCGCGGACCTCTTCGCCATCGTGCATAACGCGTTCGAGCTGCGGGCCCTCGTCCGGTTCGCCCGGTCCCGCGGCCTGCCCCACCTCATGCTCGGCCGCGGCAGCGACGTCGTGATCAGCGACCGCGGGATTCGGGGCCTGGTGATCCTGGATCGGGCCGAAGGGTCCCGTGTAGAGGGCGACCGATATATCGCGGAAGCCGGCGTCCCAATGGCCAGGGCCGCAACGGAGACCCAGCGCGCCGGCCTGACCGGGCTCGAGTTCGGACTGGCGATCCCGGGGACCGTCGGTGGCGCGGTCTGGGCGAATGCTGGAGCCCATGGCTCGGAGGTGGCGTCGGTCCTCGAATCTGCCGACGTGCTTCTTCGCGACGGGTCGGCCGTGCGACTCGCGGGGGACGAATTGCAGTTTGCCTACCGCGACAGCCGCTTCAAGCACGGTGCGGCCGAGGACCTGCGTGCCCCACGCGACATCGTCGTCAGCGCCACCTTTCATCTCAGCCCGAGCTCGGCCGACGAGATCAAGGCCAGCCTCGATGAGATCCGTCACTGGCGCCAGGCGCACCAGCCACTGGGGATGGCCTCAGCGGGCAGCGTCTTCCGGAATCCGTCCGATGGACCGTCGGCCGGCGAGCTGATTGAGCGGGCCGGGCTGAAGGGTCGCCGGGCCGGAGGGGCGGTCGTCTCCGAGAAGCACGCCAACTTCATCGTCAACGACCGGCGCGGCCAGGCGGCTGATGTCCGGCGGCTCGCCGAGCGCGTGCACGAGGAGATCGCGCGCCGCGACGGCATCCAACTCGAGCTGGAGATCGTGTTCACTGGCGATTGGGGCGGTTGGCCCTGGCCGGACGAGGATGCCGGATGACGGCCGGCGGGGACAGCCTGCGATGACGCATGAGCTTGCACGACGTGAGAAGCCGTCGATCGTCGTCCTGCTCGGCGGTCCTTCGGCGGAGCATGACGTCTCGATCGTGTCCGGGACAGCGATCGCCGAGGCCCTGACCGGCGCGGGCTATGCGACCCGCGTCGTCCTCATCGATCTCGCCGGCGATTGGTGGTGGTTGCCGGTCGACCACCGCCGCGACGCCCGTCCCCCCGATGCCTATGACGATCCGACCACGGTCGGCGCGGACGGGCCGGTGCGGATGGGGGGAGCCATCGAACGTCTTCGCGACGAGAGTCCCGCCCCCGTCGTCTTCATCGCCCTGCACGGTCCGTATGGGGAGGACGGCACCGTCCAGGCGCTGCTGGAGGCCGCCGGTCTGGCGTACACCGGCTCCGGTGTGGCGGCTTCCGCGATCGGCATGGACAAGGCGATCTCCAAGCGACTCTGGCGGGGGCTGGGGTTGCCGGTGGCCGACTGGCGCGAGATCCCGGCAGCGCGCTGGCGGTCCGATCCGGCGGCCGTCCTTGGCGAGCTCGAGGCTTTCGCTGCCGCGGGCGGTGATGCTCGATTGATGATCAAGCCGGCCCGTCTTGGCAGCTCGGTCGGAATGACCCTTGCCCACGACGGGGAGGAGCGCCGTGGCGCGCTCGATCACGCCTTTCGCTACGACACGCTCGTCCTGGCCGAGCGGTACGTCGCGGGCGCCCGGGACATCGAAGTCTCGGTGATCGGCAATGAACCGCCCCTTGAGACATACGGCCCGGGCGAGGTCATCTCGGGCCATGAGTTCTACGACTACGAGGCGAAATACACGCCCGGTCTCTCGGAGGCGTCGCCGCACGCCGCGCTTCCCGGTCCGCTGCGCAACCTGATCCTCAAGCTGTCGCGCGACGCGTACCGAGCGATCGGGGCGGAGGGGTTTGCCCGCGTCGACTTCCTGCTCTCCGGGGACACGCCGGTCCTGTCCGAGATCAACACCATGCCCGGCTTCACACCCATCAGCCTGTTCCCAGTGATGGCGGCCGAAGGGGGATACAACTTCACCAGTGTCTGTGCCCGTCTCGTGGACCTTGCCATCGACCGCCACCGAGCGATGCGCATAGCCAGGCTCACCCCGGCCGACCTGCCCCGATGACGAGTCGTCGGGTGGTCGTGCGGAGCGGCGCGCAAGCCCGGCGGATGCGTCCAGCGCGCAGGTCCGCGGCCGCGATGACACGCCTGCGCGTCGCGGCGCTTGCCTGGCTCGTCATCGACGCCGGTGCGACGTACGTGGTCAGTACTGCCTCCGCGTTCGGCTTCCAGACGCTAGAGGTGGGGCCGGTGTCCTATACCGATGCGTCGGCCGTCCGGGGCCTCCTCGATGTCGCGCCCGGCAGCAACCTGTTCGCACTCCGGACCGATCAACTCGCCGGCCGGCTGAAAAGCCTGCCACCGGTTGCCGATGCCGGCATCTCGGCCAGCCTGCCCGGGACCCTCGTGGTCCGGATCGTCGAGCGGCGCCCGATTCTCGTCTGGGCCGTCGGGGCGACGAGCTTCCTGGTCGATCGGGAGGGCGTGGTCTTTGCCACCACAACCTCGGCCGGCTCCGGCGATGCTGCACGCGTGCCGGTGGTGACGGACAACCGGGCCGGTTCGGCGAGTGGGCTGCGAATCGGCAGCCGCGTCGACAGGATCGACCTCGACGCCGCGGCCCGACTTGCTTCGCTGACTCCCGCTGACGTCGGCAGCACCGCCACGTCCCTGACCCTGGCGCTCGGCGACGACAGCGGATTCGTCCTGTCGTCATCCGGCCCGACGTGGACCGCGGTCTTCGGCTTCTACACGCCGACGCTCCGCACGACCGACCTCATCCCGGGTCAGGTGCGCCTCCTGCGGAGTCTCCTCGGAGGGCGCGAGGCGACGGTCGATCGCGTCATCCTGGCCGACGCGACGAATGGCACCTACATCCCCAAGAGCCCAGCCCCGTCGCGATGACGCCGGGGGCGATTCTCGACGAATGGATCGTGTCAGATTGAGTTGCTGCTGCGAGCGTGGGTCGAGTAGCCTTGCCGAAACGGAGCGGTTGGAGGGCGGCCGAGGGTGTTGCTTCCGCTGGCGGGACTCCTCCTGGGAGTCCTTGCCGGTCTCGTCCTCAATGTCAACGTCAGTTTTGAGTTCAGCCGCTACTCCGCCGTCGCGATCCTGGCCGCGCTCGACTCGGTCCTCGGGGCCGTCCGTGCGGAGCTCGATGGCGTCTACGACAATCGAATCTTCATCAGTGGCTTTGTCACAAACGCAATCGTGGCGGTCCTGCTCACGTTCATCGGCGATCGGTTGGGCCTCGATCTGTATCTCGTGGCTCTCATCAACTTCGGGTTCCGAATCTTCAATAACGTCGCGCTGATCCGGCGCCATTTCATCTAGAACGGGGAGACGCACAACCTTGGTGGAGAGAGAAGCGGTCCTGGTCGGAATCGACGTCGGCAGCTCGAAGGTCTGCGCCCTGATCGGTGAGGTGGGTCGCGATGGCCGGCTGACCGTCATCGGTCACGGAACCGTGCCGTCCTCGGGGTTGAAGAAGGGCGTCGTGGTCAACATCGACCAGACGATCCGATCGATCGGCGACGCCGTCGAGCGGGCCGAGCGCCTGTCCGGCTGGAAAATCGACCGCGCCTTCGTGGCCGTCGGTGGCCAGCACGTCGAAAGCCTCAACTCAAAGGGCCAGGTCGCCGTGACGGCTCATCACCGGGAAGTCACGCGTGAGGACGTCAACCGCGCGATCGAAGTCGCACGCGCCGTCTCCATCCCGTCGAATCGAGAGGTCCTCCACGTCGAGCGGAGAGGCTTCATCGTTGACGGCCAGGAGGGCGTCAAGGATCCCCTCGGGATGAGCGCGCTCCGCCTCGAGGTCGAGACGCACATCGTGACGGCGTCCGCGACGGCGGTCCAGAACCTCTCGAAGTGCGTGGCCGCAGCCGGGGTCAAGATCGACGAGCTGGTCGTCTCCTCGCTGGCATCGTCGGAGGCCGTCCTCAACGAGACCGAGAAGGATCTGGGCGTGGCCGTCGCCGACATCGGGGCGGGCACTGTCGACCTGGCGATGTTCAGCGACGGCTCGCCGTTCCACACGGCGGTCCTCCCGGTCGGCGGCAACAACGTCACCAACGACGTGGCCATCGGCATCAAGACGAGCCTCCCGGTGGCCGAGGAGCTCAAGATCCGGCACGGCAGCTGCGACCTGCGGGGGATCTCGCCCGATGAAGAGATCGCGGTTTCGGTCCTGGGCGAGGAGGCCGGTCGGACCGTCGGTCGCCTCGAGGTCTGCGAGATCATCGAGGCCCGCATGCGCGAGACGTTCGACCTCATCGGGCAGGAGATGCGGGCCGCGACGGCGGGCGTCCTGCCGGCTGGCCTGATCCTGACCGGTGGCGGCGCCCAGCTCAGCGGCGCAGCCGAGCTCGGCCGGGAAGTCCTGCAGATCCCCGTTCGCGTCGCGGCTCCGGCGGGCGTCGGGGGTCTCGTCGAAACGATCCTGACGCCGTCCTACAGCACCGCCATCGGCCTTCTGGAATGGGGCGCCACGAGCCTCGGCCCGAGCGAGCCGTCGCGCTACGAGTCGGCCCCCGCGTCCGGCCTCCTGGGGCGCATCAGGGATGCGATCCGCAGCCTGTTTCCGTAGGCCGGGATCGACCGACGCGTTCCCCGCGGGTAGTTCAATGCTGCACGAACCGATCCGGATGGTAGACTGCCCCAACTTCGAGCACGCTCGGGAAACCACTGCACGCCTCGGTCGCCTGCGGCGGCCAGGGTGAACCACGATCGACAGACGGGCCCGGGAGGGCCAGCGTGAGGAGCGGCCATGGCTCTGCGATCCGACTCTGAGAATTTCGCCCTGATCCGCGTCATCGGTGTCGGCGGCGGCGGCAGCAATGCGGTCAACCGGATGATCCGGGCCGAGATGATGGGCGTGGAGTTCATCGCCTGCAATACGGATGCCCAGGCCCTGCTCCAGTCGGACGCCCCGCACAAGATCCGCATCGGCGACAAGATCACGCGCGGCCTCGGCGCCGGCGGCGACCCTTCGATCGGACAGCGGGCGGCGGAAGAGGAGTCGGAGAAGATCGCCGAGGCCCTCGAGGGCTCGGATATGGTCTTCATCACCGCGGGTCTGGGTGGCGGCACCGGATCGGGCGCGGCTCCCGTGGTTGCCGAGATCGCCAAGGAAGCGGGCGCTCTGACGATCGGCGTCGTCACCAAACCGTTCAGCTTCGAGGGCAATCGTCGCAAGCTCACCGCGGAGAAATCGGCCGAAGAGCTGAAGGCCAAGGTCGATACCCTGATCACGATTCCCAACGACCGACTGCGCGACGTCGTCCAGAAGAACACCTCGATGCTGGACGCGTTCCGCGTCGTCGACGACGTCCTCCGCCAGGGCGTCCAGGGGATCAGCGACATCATCACCATGCCGGGCTTGATCAACCTCGACTTTGCCGACGTGCGCACGATCATGAAGGACGCCGGTTCGGCCCTCATGGGCATCGGTCGCGCATCCGGCGAGAACCGGGCCGTCGACGCTGCTCGCATGGCCACGGCGAGCCCGCTCCTCGAGGTCAACATCTCCGGGGCGCAGGGGATCCTGTTCAACATCTGCGGCTCGTCGAGCCTGTCGCTGTACGAGGTCACCGAGGCGGCCGAGGAGATCCGCGCTGCCGCGGACCCGGAGGCCAACATCATCTTCGGGACGACCTTCAACGAGCGACTCGGGGACGAGGTGATGATCACCGTCATCGCCACTGGATTCGATGGCTCGCGACGGCGCGACGCCCGTCGCTACGAAGTGGCCGCCGCTCGCCCGGCCGAGGCCCCGGCGGCGTCCATCTATACCCGCGACCGCGAGACGCCGCGCGAGCGAGACCTCCCGCGAGAGCGAGACATCGGGCGCGAGCCCGAGCCTCGCGAGCGCGACTTCCTGGGCGAGCTGGAGCGCCAGCGGAATGCCGTTGACGCTGGGTATGGCGAGTCGCC
>DATCPH010000151.1:0-2746 GCA_036570185.1 Candidatus Limnocylindrales bacterium
GGACGGGCAGGTCGATCCCCTCCGCCCGCCGCGAAGCCAGCCAGAGGGCGATCGCGCTCGGATCGAAGCACAGCTGGGTCGTCATGTACGTGGCGAAGGAGGCCTTGGCCCGCAGGGCGGCGAGCAACGGCTCATCGGCGATGAACGGGTGGCCCTGCGGGTAGGACGGAATCCCGATCTCGGAAAGCGGGTGACCGATCTCGGCCATGGCTCGCAGGAGCGACAGGCCATCGGGGAACTCGCCCGGGTCCTTGGCGTCGCCCCCGACGATGAACGCCCGGTCGACGCCGGCACCCTCGAGCCAGGCGATGAGGTCCCGAAGGTGGTGCTCGTCGCGGATCATCCGAGCTGCGAGGTGCGGCACCGCTCGGAAGCCGGCGGCCTGCAGCTGCTCGCACAGGCCGACGGTCGCCTCGATGCCCTTGGCCGGCGAAGCGGTCACCGACACTCGTGCGCCAGACGGCAGGTACGCCGCCTGGTCCATGGAGTTCCTGAGCGGGACGAGCTCGAAGGTCGGAGTGCCCAGGACCCTCGCGAGGGCCATTCGCGCGTCGTCCGAGAGCCGGGAGTGGCGCCGGAACAGCATCGGGTCTCTGCCTCAGGGTGTCGGTCGGGGGCCGGTCAGACGTCCGAGTCGGGGAAGGACGCCTTGCGTCGGGCGATGAACTCGAGCAGGGCCTCGTCGATGCCGGGGTCGATCGGTGGCGCCTCGTACTCGGCCAGCATCCGCTTCCAGACCTTGTTCGCGCGCTGGGCGACGTCGAGAGAGCCGTCCTCCTGCCACTGTTCGAAGCTGTTGTTGTCGGCGACCTCCGAGCGGTAGAAGGCCGTCTCGAAGTTGGCGAGCGTGTGCGCCGCGCCCAGGAAGTGCTGGCCCGGGCCGTTCGCCAGGATGGCGTCGATCGCCTGGCCGTTCTCGGAAAGATCGATGCCCTTGACGAAGACCGATGCCATTCCGCACTGGTCGGCATCGAGGATGAACTTCTCGTAGCCGATCGCCAGGCCGCCCTCCAGCCAGCCGGCCGCGTGGAGGACGAAATTGACCCCGGCGAGGATCGTCGGCGAGAAGGTCGCCGCCGACTCGTAGGCAGCCTGGGCGTCGGGGATCTTCGAGGCGCACAGGTTTCCGCCTGACCGGAAGGGGACACCCAGGCGACGCGCGAGCGCGGCCATCGCGTAGAGGACGAGCGCCGGCTCAGGGGTCCCGAACGTCGGCGCGCCGGACTGCATCGAGATCGAGCTGGCAAAGCTCCCGAGGACGACCGGCGCGCCGGGCCGAACGAGCTGGACGAACGTCATCCCGGCCAGCGATTCGGCGAGGGTCTGGGCGCAGACGCCGGCCGACGTGACCGGTGCCATCGCCCCGGCGAGGATGAACGGGGTAATCACGGTCGCCTGGTTGGCCTCTGCGTACGCTCGAGCCGATCCCAGCATCGTGGCGTCCCACACGAGCGGCGAATTGGCGTTGATCAGGCTCATGATCACGGTGTTGTCGTCGAGGTAACCCTCGCCGAACAGGATCCGGGCCATCGCGACGGTGTCGCGCGCCCGGTCCGGATGGGTGACGGAGCCCATGAACGGCTTGTCCGACCAGCGCATGTGGCTGTAGACCATGTCCAGGTGGCGCTTGTTGACCGGCACGTCCACCGGCTCACAGACCGTCCCGCCCGAGTGGTGGAGGTACGGGCTCGTGTAGGCGAGCTTCACGAAGTTGCGGAAATCCTCGATCGTGCCGTAGCGGCGCCCGCGATCGAGGTCGCGGACGAAAGGCGTGCCATAGCTCGGGGCGAAAACGGTGTAGGGGCCGCCGATCCGGACGTCGCGTTGTGGGTTTCGAGCGTGCTGGACGAACTCGCGCGGCCCGGTCGCCTGGATGATCTGCCGGCACATGCCGCGCGGGAAGCGGACCCGCTCTCCCTGGACGTCGGCCCCGGCGGCTTTGAGCAGGGCGAGTGCGTCCGGATCGCCGCGGAATTCGATCCCGGCCTCCTGGAGGATCGTGTCGGCGTTCCATTCGAGCAGGGAGAGCCCCTCTTCGTTGAGGATCTCGAACGGGGCCATCGTCCTTGTGAGGTAGGGGAGGAGCTCCACACGCGCGTGGGCACGGGCAGCCTGGCGCGCGGCACGTCCCCCACTGCGGCGGCCGTGGACCTCCTCGAGAACGACGTCGGCCGTCAGTGCGGGATCGTTCGTCAGGTCAGTCATCGGATGTCTCCCGCTGCTGCGGTAGTCTCGGAAAGCTCCGCCGCTCCCCGGCGACGGTTGCGCCGGTTCGGCGACCTTGAGCTGCGCGGCGCAGGCGGCCGCGGCACCGGCAGCTCCACGATCCGGTCGAGGTTGGGGTGCGGCGCCGTTCGATGGGGGATCGCCAGCGCATCGACGAAATGCTCCTGGAACCGCGGCTCCATGGCCGTCTCGATCTTGCGGACCTTGCGCACAGCGGCCTCGATCTCGCGCCTCGCGGCACCCGACAACAACGCGATCAGGGCTCCCGTTCCGGCGGCATTGCCGGCCGCGCGCGCATGGGCAAGGTCGACGTCCGGGATCAGGCCGAGCACCATCGCGTGGGTGAGGTCGATCTGGCTGCCGAAGGCGCCGGCCAATCGGACCTCGTCAACGGCCTCGACACCGGCCTTGTCCATGAGCAGCCGGATCCCGGCGTACAGGGCGGCCTTCGCCAGCTGGATCGCACGGACGTCGTTCTGGGTGATGGCCAGCCGAGGCTGGGCTCGTGCGGCCGTGGCGG
>DATCPH010000152.1:0-28766 GCA_036570185.1 Candidatus Limnocylindrales bacterium
CCGCCGGATCCCGATCACCGTTCGAGGCCGGAGGTCGGGGGCCGGACACTAGAGCCAACGGTCATCTGCCGGATAGCCAGGAGCCGGTCTCCCCGTGGAGGTCGGTGCCATGATCGACCCCCACAAGGCGGTATATCAGCCCGAGGCGACGGGGCTCGTGCCCGGAACTCCCGGCGAGCTGCTCGGGCTTGGCAGGGTCGATGGGTCCACGATCAAGCCAGGAGTGATGGCGAGAACCCAACCGACCTGGAGATTGTTCGGGTCGTACTTGGGCGAATCCGGATCCAGCGATGGATACCGATCCCGATTCCAATAGGCGATGCTGCGGCCCGTCGTTTCGAAGCGCTTACCCAACCCGAGCAGGGTGTCGCCGCCTTTCACGACGTATTGCAGTGGCGACGGCTGAACTGTTGGCGTGGGGCGGCTGAAGGTCGGACTGACGCTGGGGAAGGCGGAGGCGGGGCCCTCGCTTGCGATTGCCCCGGCGCTCGCGGTGGCGCCGATCGGTGCGATCGTGATGTGGATTCCCAGGCCCGGGAGGATGGCAATTGCCGCCACGAGACCGACCAGGAGCAGCCCGAGCAGCCCCGCAAGCCAGCCCGATTCCAGGGGGCTGCGCGGCGCCCGCCGGTGCAGGGGCGGCTCGTCAGGGTTCATGTCCGCGGCCACCGACTCACGGGCGCGGCCACCGACTCACCCGCTCCTCTCGGCTGTGCTTCGATTCGCCCGAAGGGCCGCCGGTCACGCGGACGTAGACCGTCGTCGCGACGATCGCCACGATGGCGATGGCGGCCACGAACAAAATCGCAGCGAGGGGATTGCCGACGAGCCCGGGCCCCTCGCCCACGCTCCGGGTATCGGAGCCGGGTCCCCGGCTCGGCGTCGCGTCGGCCCCCAGGACCAGAGCCGGCGTGAGAATGGCGCCGATACCGGCCCACGCCACGCCAACCGCGACGAGCACGATGCCGCCGGCGAGGCACGCTGCGGCCAACCACGGCCGAAGCCGGCCGCCTCCGCCGATCACCCTGATCGCCTCGGGGACCTCGAGGGTCGTCAAGACGAGGGGTCGACCGAGGCCGGCGGTCAGCGTCGGCGATCGCTTGTCGGAGACCACCGGGACCCCGAGGGCAATGGCGTGCTCGACCGAGGAAACCTGCTCGATGATCGCCCGGACCGGAGTCGCGGGCGGCAACGTGGCCGGGGCCCGGTCGCCGACGTCGGCGGCGACACCGGCCGACTCACGGACCACGACGACGAGCCCGTCGCCCAGGGCCGCGGCGTCGACCTCGATCGCGTCGAGGCCCTCCGAGATCGAGAAGGGGACGGTTTCGCTGGAATCCTCGAATGGCTTCCACTGGCCCCGGTCTCGAGCCTCGAACCGCGTCCGGCGGAAGACCAGCGGTCGATGGGCCGCGTCCTCGAATTCGTCAGCGCTGTCGATGCGGCCGTCGACTCGCACGTACCGGGCTGCGCCGGCAGCCGCGATCGCCACTGCCTCTCCAACGGACATCCGCGGCGTGGTCAGGAGGAGGCGGGCGACTCGATACCTCAGGCCGTACGTCCGCAGGATCGCGACGCCGGCCGCGAGGGCGAGCAGGCCCGCGGCGACCGGCAAGAGGGGAGTCACGGCCGCGATGATACGAGCCGCGGACACAGAAGGGCCCGAAGGAACCTCCACGGCACGTGGGCGTTGATGCGATCGCTGCCGTTAGTGTCGCTCGGCCCCTCCGGGCTGATCGAAACGGTAAGGGCACGGCCCGCGTTCGGTCAATGCCACTTGTCCACAGAATCGAGAAACTGGCGGACGGGTTTGCCAGTGGGCTCCACCGTCGGTCCACCGCTCACCTACCGCTTGTCCACCGCTCGCCGTCCGGTGCGGACGGCAGCCGTCCAGCTTTGAGGAATCCGATGCCGCCCCGCTGGCGGCGGTCCATCCTTGGGGCAGTCAATTCCGGTGCTACCGCCCGATCGCACGGAAAGTGCGCCCGAAGCGATGGACGGCCGACCCAAATCGATCCGCGCCTGCAGGGCGAAGGGCTCTTCTTCTCCGTGGCCGCCCGGCAGGTCGCCTTGATCGCGGGCCTACGTCGGAATCCGGCGGTGGGAGCGGAATGGCGGGGGTCAGTGGGTGCCGGCCCGGCGTTGTCGCGGTGCCGGCAGGAACAGGTCAGTGGGCCGTGCGGCCCGTTGCCGGGTCCAGGGCAGTGACCTGGCCCCCATAGCTCGTGAGCACCAGCCGCCCGCCAACCAGATCGGCGGCCGAGACGACGTCCGAATGGGCCAGGCGCCAGGCGACAGTCCCATCCTGCTCGATGGCGAAGGTCTCGATCTCGGCCTGGACGAGGACGTGCTGGAGCCGCGACGAGCCGAAAACCGCGACGATCGGCGATGCGGAACGGTGCGTCCAGCGCCGATCGCCGGTTCGCGCATCAAGGCCATAGGTGTGGAAGCCATAGCGAACGACGAGCAAGCCGGCTGTGTCCCAGGCGAACCCCGTGGGCTCATCGAAGATGGTCGATGCGAAGCGCGCCGCCCAGCTTCCGCCGGGTCCCTCGACTCGCAGCTCCGCGCGGCACAGCTCCTCGTAACCGGGTCCGACGACCGGCCCATGGTCGGTCAGGGTCGCGCCGGCCTCGGAGAGGGCGAACACCGCCGGCCCGGAACCGCTGCCTCCCCACGTCCAGCGGGCGCGGAGGCCTCCCGGATAGGCGATGCTCGCGTGGTGTGGTTCGATGGCGGCTGGCCCGCGCCCGCGGGCGACGGCGCGCTCGCCTTCGGACCCGCGCTCGCCTTCGGCGCCCGAGCCGTCAGGCACCAGACGAGTCAGGCTCCCGCGTTCTGGGCGGCCGCGCCGGCCCCGGGTGTCGGGCTGGTGCCTGCTGCCGCGTTGGCGCCGGCGTCCGGGGTCGCACGCTCCCCCGAATCCGCCTGCCCGGCCGGGATCTCGCCCTGCGCCGATCCGACCCCGGCCTCCCGCGCGTCCTCGGGGGCTTCGGCGATCGGGGCGACCGTCGCGTTGGCAAGGATTCGGAGCGTGGCCGGCGGCACGGGGAAGACGGCGTTCGGGGTCCCGGCCGCGGCCCAAACGGTCGTGAACCGGGTCAGATCGTCGTCCATGACCGCGCGGATGGGCCGGGCGTGGCCGATGGGCGGAATGCCACCGATGACGTAGCCGGTGAGCTCGTTCGCCTCGCGCGCCGTCGCCCTGCGGATGTCAGCCTTGCCGGTAACGGCGGCGAGTTGCGCAACGTCGACCCGGTTCGGACCCGAGACGAGACAGAGCACCGGCTCCAACTCGCGCTCGGCGCCGAGGGCGACGAACACCAGGGACTTGACGATCTGGCCCAGCTCGGCGCCGACGGCTCGAGCGGCGTCCTCGGCGGTATGGGTCGACTCGGAAAAGATGGTGACTTCGAGCTCCACGCCCTTTCGGGCGGCAGCTTCAACGACCCGCCGGACGGCGGGGTGATCGGGATGGGCCACGGACCGAGTCTACAACGCTCAACGCGCTAGCATCCCTCCGTCCGTGAGCAGCAAGCCGACCGTGCGCCCCGGCGGGCCAACCGGAACGTGATCAAGAGCTCCAGCCTTCGGGTGGTGGTCCTGGCCGATGGCAGACGGCCCTCGCGAGAAGGGCTCGATGCCGCGTGGCCGGGCTGGGATGCCGGAATCGAGCTGGTCGTCGCCGCCGACGGTGGAGCCCTCCTTGCGGAGAGCCTTGGCCTGCGCATCGACCGCTGGGTCGGCGATGGCGACTCGGTTGGCGTTGAGGGGCTCGCGAAGATCCGTGCCGCGGGGATTCCGATCGCGCTGGCTGCCGCCGACAAGGACGAGACGGATACGGAGATGGCCATCCTGGATGCGATCGAGGCCGGTGCGGGCGATATCACGATCCTCGGTGCGTTGGGAGGGTCCCGAATCGATCACGTCCTCGCCAACATCGCGCTCCTCGGGCATCCGGCCATCGCTCAGGCCGGGGTCAGCATCCGGATCCTCGATCCGGCCGCCCGGATCGTCCTGCTGACCGCTCCGGAGCGAGAAGGCGGCCCGGCGCGCCTGGAACTCGGCGGCCCATTCCCGGGCCTCGTGTCCCTGATCCCGTTCGGCGGCGACGTGGCCGGGGTCACGACCGAGGGCCTCCGCTACCCGCTCCACGATGAGGCTCTCAGCCTCGGCGTCCCGCGCGGCATTTCGAACGTCCGCGAGGGGCCCGCGGCCTCGGTCACGATCCGGAGCGGGCGCCTGCTGATCGTCGAAACGCCTGCTACGCTCTTCGGGACATGACCGTTTCGGAAGCCGGCAGCACTCCGCAAGCCGGCAGCACCCGGCAAGCCGGCGCCACCCCGGAAGCCGGCAGCAGCGCCGGGGTTCCACAGGCCGGCCAGCTCGCGCCTGAGCTCGCTCTCCCCGATGAGCACGGCGCGATCCATCGGCTGGCGGACCAGCGGGGCCGGTGGACGGTTATCTACTTCTACCCCCAGGACGACACGCCCGGCTGCACCACCGAGGCCTGCCAGTTCCGCGATCTCGACGACCCGATACGCCAAAAAGGCGCCGACGTCTGGGGAGTCAGTCCGGACGACGCGGCCAGCCATCGACGCTTCCGCGAGAAGTTCGGGCTCCAGTTCCTCCTTCTCTCCGACGAGGATCACGCGGTCGCCACGCGCTACGGGGCCTGGCAGCTCAAGAAGAACTACGGACGTGAGTACATGGGGATCGTGCGATCGAGCTTTTTGGTCGATCCCGACGGCCGGATCGCCAGGGCCTGGCCGCGCGTCAAGGCAGACGGTCATGCGGCAGAGGTCCTGGCCGCCCTCGAGGCGGGGCGTGCCGCAAGGCCTGAGATTCCTTCCGCCGGCGGATCCTGAAACAAGATCAGGGCATCGGGCCGGGCGCAAAGAGGCTCCGCCCGTGGGGGGAGACGAGCGAAGCCTCTCGGCGCATTGTAGCGATGGCCAAACACGTTGCAAGGCGGTTTTCGCAACGACTTCAGTGCAAAAGAATGACCCGATCAAAGCCATGATCCGGCCGTGACGGATTCGTCCTTGCCGGGTGCGACCGCACACGATTGGCGACCGGAACGATTCATGGTCGTCGTTGCCCATCCTGACGATGCCGATTTCGGCCCGGCAGCCACGGCCGCGCGGTGGATCGACCAGGGCTCGACGGGCTGGCTCGTGTGCTGTACGAGCGGGGAGGCGGGAGGCGAGGATCCCGACCTCGATCCGCTCGAGCTCGGGGCAACGCGGGAATCCGAGCAGCAGGCTGCGGCCGCGATCGTGGGCTATGCGGGCGTCAGCTTCCTCCATGCTCCCGACGGCGGCCTCGTCAACGACCTCGCCCTTCGCGAGCTCCTGGTCCGTGAGATCCGTACCTTTCGGCCTGACGCGATCCTGGCAACGGATCCCGAGGTGACCTTCCATCGCGACCGCGGGGTGAACCACACCGATCACCGGGCTGCGGGAATTGCGGCGGTCGACGCGGTTTATCCGGCTTCACGCAATCCGATGGCCTTCCCCTGGCTGGCCCGCGGTGGCCTCCTCGCTCACAAGGTGCGGCGGCTGTACCTGTTCTGGTCGAACCAGCCCAACGCTCGCGTCGATATCTCCACGACGATCGGGCGCAAGCTCGAAGCCCTGCGAGCGCACGAGAGCCAGATCCAGGACCTCGGTCGGGTCGAGGAGTGGTTGTCCAAGTGGGCAGAGGAGGAAGGCGCGGCGATCGGCGTGGCGGGCGCCGAGCCGTTCCGGGTGATCGTGATCGACGAGGACGGAGCGGACGACCAGAGCCGCACCGCGTCCGAGGCGGAGCCGGAAGTCGCCGCTCCGACCGGAGGTTGAGCCACGCGCCGCTGTGGCCGACGGGGCGCGGCGCGGTTCTGCAGGGGATTCAGGCTGGGTGGTAGATTGAGATCGTCGGCGCTCGCCCGACGCGTCCCGTCTGCCCCGAACGTTCATCCGTAGCGGAAAGGCGCGACCTGATCTTGGCTCTCGACCCGCTCCAGGAATTCCTCGTCCAGCCCGTCGACGCGTCCTGGCTCCAGTGCAACATCGAGTGCCAGGAGGCGTGCCCGGTTGGGACGAATTGCCGGGGCTACCTGAACCTCGCGGCTGAAGGACGCTTCGAGGAGGGCTACCTCCTGTCCCGAGAGCCGAATCCGGTGGCGGCGATGTGCTCCTACGTCTGCTCCGCTCCGTGCGAGCGGGCCTGCCGGCGCGGCGACATCGATCGACCGCTGGCGATCCGCGCGATGAAGCGCTTCCTGGTGGAGTGGCACGAGGCTTCGGGAATCCCCGACGTCATGCCTCACATCGACGCCCGCGCAGAACGAGTCGCCGTGGTCGGCGCTGGGCCGTCGGGCCTCGCCGTCGCCCGCGAGCTGGCGATGAAAGGGTTCCGGGTCACCGTCTTCGACAGCCTGCCCTACGGCGGCGGAACGATGCTCATCGGCGTCCCCGCCTTCCGGCTGCCGCGCGAAGCCATCGAAATGGACATCCGCCTCATCGAGCGACTCGGCGTCGAGTTCGTCTACAACTCCGCGGTGGGCGTCGACATCCCGTTCGAACGCCTCCAGGAAGAGTTCGACGCGGTTGCGATCACGGCCGGCGCGATGAACCCGGTCGTCCTCGACGTCCCGGGCGCCGAGCTGGAAGGCGTCCAGTACGGCGTCGACTTCATGAAGATCGCCAACCTGGGCCAGCCGCTCACGGTCGGGAACGACGTCGTGGTCATCGGCGGTGGCTACACGGCCATGGACTGCTCGCGGACGTCGATCCGCCACGGCGCCGAACATGTCTCCATCGTCTACCGGCGGACCCGGTCGGAGCTCGTCGTGGACGAGGAGGAGCTGGGCGAGACCGAGCGCGAGGGCGTCCGGATGGAGTTTCTGGCCAGTCCCGTCGAGGTCCTCGGCGAGAACGGCCACGTCACCGGCGTGAAGTTCATCCGCAACCGCCTCGGCGAGCCGGATGCCTCCGGACGGCGCTCGCCGGTGCCGATCGAGGGATCGGAGTTCGTGATCAAGGCCGACACTGTCATCCCGGCCGTGTCCCAGGCGGCCGACCTCACGTTCCTGCCGGTCGAAGGCGCTTTCGAGATCAACCGCGGTCGCGTCAAGGTCGACCCTGCGACCTACGCCACGAACGTCCGGGGCGTCTTCGCCTGCGGCGACTTCGTGACCGGCCCGACGACCCTCATCGAGGCAGCCGGCCACGGCAAGAAGTGCGCCTACGCGATCGATCGCTACCTCTCTGGCCACGCCGAGGTGTCGGTCGCCGCCAACGTCAAGGTGACGAGTTCGTGGCGCCACGAGATGCCGGAGCTGTACGACGTCCTGCCCCGACAGCACATCCCGATGGTGCCCCTCGCCGCGCGAATGCCGTCGACGGATCCCGAGGTCAACTTCACGACCCCGGTCGAGCTCGGCTACGACGCGACAGGCGCGGTCGCCGAGTCGACCCGCTGCCTCATGTGCAACTTCAACATCTGGTTCGACCCGTTCCGGTGCGTCCTGTGCGGCGCCTGCGCAGACGTCTGCCCCGAAGGCGTCATCCATATGGTCGACGTCAACCAGCTCAAGACCGAGGGCCTCCTGCCCGAGATCGAGGAGGCCTACGGCTGGGACCAGGGCGGAGCGATGATCCTCGATGAGGAGCGCTGCATCCGCTGTGCGCTGTGCGTCCAGCGATGCCCGTTCGACGCCATTACGATGGAGCGGTTCGAGCTCCAGGAGGTCTCGAGCGACGGGCGGCTCTACAAGGAGTCGTACCGTGACGCGCAGCTGGCCGGAACGCCCGGCGTGGCAGGAGGGGCCCGGTGAGTTTCCTCGAGCGGGTGGACGAGACCATCCGCCGCAGCCCGGTCTGGAGATCCCTCTTCCGTCAGCCGTACCCCAACGACGAGCGGTCGCGGGCGTACGCCGTCATGAACAACGTCTTCCTCCACCTGCACCCGGTCCGGGTCCGGCAGCACGCGGTGAAGTTCGCCTACACCTTCTGCCTCGGCGGGTTGTCGTTCTTCCTGTTCCTGGTGCTGACCGTGACGGGCGTCTACCTGATGTTCTTCTACGTGCCGTCGGCGACGCTGGCGTACACGAACATCCTCGACATCCAGTCGAAGGTCGCGTTCGGCCTGCTCACCCGCAACATCCACCGCTGGGCGGCCCACCTGATGGTCTTCTTCGTGTTCCTGCACATGATGCGGGTCTTCTACCACGGGGCCTACAAGCCGCCACGCGAGTTCAACTGGGTTATCGGCGTGCTCCTGCTATTCTCCACCGTCTTCATCAGCTTCACCGGCTACCTTCTGCCGTGGGACCAGATCGCGTTCTGGGCGATCACGATCGGCACCAACATGGGCGGCTACGTCCCGCTCTTCAACACGCCGGTGAACCGCATCCTGCTGGGCGGCCTGGAGGTGGGGCAGAACACGCTGCTGCGGTTCTATGTCCTGCACATCATGTTCATGCCCCTCGTGATCGCGGTCTTCCTGGCCGTCCATTTCTGGCGCATCCGGAAAGACGGCGGGATCAGCGGGCCGTTGTGATGATGCGGAAAAGCTGATGGCCGACACCAAGACCCCGCCCGGGTCCCGTACGGTCCTGCCGGTCGATCCGTCCCGCCGGACCGAGATCGACAAGCAGCGCGTGCCCATGTCGGCGCGACCCTATCGACTGCTGGCGCTGGTGAAGCAGGACGCGGTGGTCCGCGTCCAGAAGGAGCCGGACGACACGGTCATGACGTGGCCGCACCTGCTCTCGATCGAGTTCCTGGCCGCCGGGGTCATGACAATCTTCCTGCTCTTGATGGGCCTCTTCATCAATGCGCCGCTGGAGGCCCTGGCGAACCGTAACGTCACACCGGCGGTGGCGAAAGCGCCCTGGTACTTCCTCGGCCTGCAGGAGCTGCTGGCTTACTTCCACCCGACCGTCGGCGGCGTGCTCGTGCCGACCGCCGTGATCCTCGGCGCGATCCTCATTCCGTACGTCGATCGCGGCAACATCCTGGCCACGCGGCCCTCAGAGCGGAAGACGGCCGTGGTCCTGTTCACGCTGTTCCTGATCCTCGGCCTGACCCTGACGTTCGTCGGGATCTTCTTCCGGGGCCCGGGCTACAGCTTCGTGATCCCGTACCTCCCATTCTTCCCGGACAGCACCAACGGCCTCCACTTCTCCCTCTGAATCGCTGAGGAAATGACCAGCCCGATGAGCGCCGCCGCGTGAGCAACTACAAAGTCGAAGCCATCGACCAGCCGAAGGCCCTGACCAGCCAGGCCCTCAAGTCGCTGCGCCACCAGCAGGTCCAGGGCATCTCGCGGCGCTCGCTCCTGCGCGGCTCGTTGTTCGGGGCGATCGTCGTGATGCTGACCGAAGCCTCGGCCGCCACGATCGGCTTCATCTGGCCGAACCTGACCGGCGGCTTCGGGGGCAAGGTCAAGATCGGCACGTTCGACGACCTGAAGCTCCAGAACAGCTCCCTGCCGATCGCGGACGGCTTTCCCGCGTACGTGCAGGAGGCGCGCGCCTACATCGTGCTGATCAATCCGGCCCGCCAGCAGTTCCTCCCCGGCACGGACACGACCGGCGACGGCTCGGCCCTGAACGTGCGGCCCCTCTACCAACGCTGCCCTCACCTTGGCTGCAGGCCGAACCCCTGTCAGAAGAACTTCTGGTTCGAGTGCCCGTGCCACGGGTCGCGCTACGACCGCCTCGGCATCAAGGCCGCCGGTGCCCAGTACGGCCCCGCCCCACGCAGCATGGATCGCTTCTCTGCGGTCGTCGCCGGGGATGGGACGCTTACCCTCGACACCGGCAAGATCACGCTGGGGCCGCTCCCGGTGGCCCTCGGCCAGCCCGGACTCATCCCGCCCAAGAGCCCCACCGGCTGCATCTGAGGCAAGGAGTCCAGTGACCGACCAGCCCGGACCCGGACCCGGATCCGAAGAGCCCGGACCGGGCGAGCCCGGATCCGCAGGGCCCGGACCCGCCCAGGGACGCCGCGACCCCGCGGAGCGGCTCCCTGCCCGGCGTCCGCCGAGCGAAGCCGCGCCGGCCGCCCGCTTCTCGGCGCCGCCGCAGGCGCACAAGTTCGAGCTGACCCCCGCCAGGGCGGCGCAGATCGTCCGCCAGTCATCGAACGCCCGGTGGGTGGGATTCCTCGCGGTCTGCGTCGTCATCCTGTTCGTGATCGTCTACTACTTCTACGAGCTTGGCGCCCCACTCGGGCTGTCGACCGCCCGACTCGTGCAGCAGGAGGATGCCCAGCAGGTGGCTTCCGTCGAGCGCGGCTACAACCTCTTCGAGGCCAACTGCGCGCGGTGCCACGGCCCCAACGGCAAGGGCACGAACGAGGGGTACATCGCGCCGCCCCTCCACGATCAGATGAAGCTCTTCGTGCATCTCAATCCGGGCTACATTCAGACGGTCCTGAACGTCGGTGGCCGGTACGTCTGCGGCAACCCGAACAGCATCATGCCGGTCTGGGCAGACACCAATGGCGGGCCGCTCAACTACATCCAGATCCAGGACCTCATCAACTTCCTTCGCTCGCCGTCGAACCACACCTACATCGTTCGCAGCGCGACGACCGACGAACCGATCGCGGATCCGTCGAATCCAAGCCAGCCGCTGACGTTCACCGGCTGGGTCGATCCGAACTTCAAGCCGGACCCGAGCGCGACGCCCGTTCCAGACTGCTATCTCGGCAACGGAACGGCGGCCGGCGGCAGCGCGGCGCCTGCGGCATCTCTCCCGGCGAACGCGGTGACGCTGAACGTGACCGCGTCCCAGATCGCCTTCGACGTCAAGACCCTCGACGCTCCCGCGAACGCGGCATTCGCGATCCATTTCGTCAACCAGGACGCCGGCATCCCTCACAACGTGGAGATCCGGAAGAGCGACGGGACGACGGTCGTTCAGGACAATCCGGTCCTCAACACCACCGGTGAAACCACGTACGCGATCAATCCGCTCGCGGCGGGGACCTACGAATTCATCTGCAAGATCCACCCGATTCCGGCGATGACCGGAACCCTCACCGTCAAGTAGGCGGGACGATGGCCCAGGCGATCGAGGCCGGAGGGCCGCCACCGAGGCGGCGGGTGCTGTTCGGCCTGCTCGACGGCGACGGCTGGACGTGGGCGTCGCTCAAGGCGTTCTTCTGGTTCGTCGTCATCATCCTGCTGCTCGGCTACATCCCCGACCGTGCGTACTACTTCACGGTCGAGTCGACCATCGACGTCGGTCTCCTGGCCTGGTCGCCGGTCAACTTCTGCCCCCCTGCGAACGGCTCCTTGCCGTGCCCCGCACCCGGCGGCGCGGTGCTGCCGTGGCAGGTTTCGCCAAAGGAACTTGCGCTCCCGGCCGGTCGGACTGATGGCGCAGCGGTCCAGGTTGGTTCGAAGATCCTGTTCATCGGCGGATCCGATGGTTCAACCGCGACCGATACCGTCTACGTCGCCGAGGCCGTCAGCCCCGGCAGCTTCGACAAGTGGGCCGAAGGTCCGAAGCTCCCGGCGAAGCGCGTCAATGCGGCGGTCGCCGTCCTGAACAGCAAGGTCTACGTCCTCGGTGGCGCTGACGAGAAGGGCGCGCCCACGACAACGGCGTTCGTTCTCGCGCCGGACAACACGACCGGCGCACTCGGGGACTGGACCGAGGCGTCGAAGCTGAGCACGCCGCTCAAGCTCGACCTGCCCGAGGCACGGTCGGGCGCCGCAGTTGTCGCGCTCGGCGATGGGATCCTCCTCATCGGCGGCTCGAACGCCAGCGGCCCAACGACGACGACGTGGAAGTCGACGTTCGACTCGAAGGGCAACCTCGGTGCGTGGCAGGTTCAGGCGCCGCTGGTCAACGCAGTCACCCAGGCCGTCGCCGTCCAGGTGGGCGACTTCGTGTGGCTCTACGGGGGCAGCGATTCCGCAGGACCGACCGCCAACGTCCAGCGTGGGACCGTCGCTTCATTCGCCCCATCGCCGCCACCCGGCCAGCCGGCAGCGAGCCTGCCCCCGAACTCCGACACCTCGCTCCACCTCACCAGGTGGGGAGTCAAGGGTGGCGGGACCAACGTGCCCGAGGCCCGCACCGACGCGGCCGGCTTCGTCGCCAACGGGGCGATCTACCTCGTCGGTGGCTCCAACGGAACGTCGCCTCGAAGCGAGCTCTACTGGACGATCCCCGACGCAAACGGCGATATCCCCGGCTGGCAGCACCGGCCGGAGATGGACCTTCCCGCCGGCGGGCTCCAGGGTGCCGCGCCATTCGTGAGCGGGGCGAACGCCTTCCTCGCCGGCGGCCGCACCCGCGACGGCATCGTCAACTCTTCCGCGCGCACGAACCTCGCACCCCAGGCCCCCTTCTTCCAGCTCGGACTGGTCGGGGCCACGCTTCCGGCGCTGATGATCCCCGGTGAGCTCGGCCAGCAGCTGGGCGAGCTCGCGGCTGCGGGGGCGTGGACGCTCGACTTGGTCATCCTCGTGGCGATCGGGTGGGCCTTCGCCCACCAGCGACAGGTCCGCGCCTGGATCGATGAGCGCCGCCGTCGCCGTCGGCGGTCCGCCCGCTGACTGGTTCCGGTGGACGATGCCCCTTCGGGCATCATCAGCGCCGACGTCAGCCGGCCGAGGTCAGCCGGCCAACCGTTGCATGACGATGCCCGGTGTGGGCATTATCAGCCGCCGCTATGCCGCGACTTGCATGACATGGCGCTAACGGACACCCCAAGCCGAGAAACGGCGACCAACCGGTCGGAAACGGTCACCCCGTGCACGTTTTGACCACCCGGGGCTCGTAATCGGCCGGCAGTCTGCCTGAAACGTGCATGGCATGCATGGTCTCGACAGGCCAGAGCGCAGCCCTGTTCGTTACCGTCATCGCATGCAAGCTGAGCCGAGGTGGGGGCATGCCCGCCGCCGAATGGCCTATTCGTTCCTCGGCAGCTCGCCCTCGCCCGGCGCCGGCACTCCCCGGCGGACCGGCAGGCCGGCGGCCTCCCAGGCCAGCATCCCGCCCGCGACGTTGACCACGTCGGTCCAGCCGTTGGCCAGAAGGAAGGTCGTGGCGTTGCCGGATCGGACGCCGCTGCGGCAGATCATCATCAGCGGCCGATCCTGTGGCAGTTCGCGAAAACGGGCCACGAACGTGGACGTTGGCACGAGGGCCACGTCCTCGGCGCGAGTCTCCGCGAACTCGGAGGGTTCGCGGACGTCGACCATGAGCGGACCGCCCGGACCAGCGTCGCGTCGACGACGGTCGGCCTCGCGAACGTCGATCTCCGGCGGAGGCGGCCGCATCATCAGGCGAGCCTCGAGATCGGGATCGGCGCAATGGCCGGATCGCTCGGTCGCGCCGCCAGGCGGGCAAGGCGGTCCTCGATGGCAGCCACGATCGTGGCCACGTCGATTTCGGTCGGGGTTGGCGCGGGTGCGGCCAGCGCGGCGGCGAGGTGCAGGTGGGCCCCGCGCAGGTTCTTCTGGATCCCCAGCCGGTTGCCGCGATCGGCGTGGACGAACGCGGCCGCGAGCTTGATGAGGCCCTGGTGGAGCTCTCGCTCGGCGAGGTCGTCGGTGCCCATCCAGGCGGGCTCCATCAGCTCGTGCGCCTCGAAGAACTCGCCCCGCTCGTAGGCAGCGAGGCCGGCCGCTTGAGCTGCCGCGCGTGCGTCGGCTGAGATCGGCCGGTACGCCTTCGCTCGACCGCCCTGCAGGACCGTCGCGCCGCGAGCCCGCCCGACACCTCGTTCCCGCCCGCCACGTCCCGGCGCCCCGCCCACCTGCTCCGGCCTGATCATTCGTTCGCCATCCCCGAGGCCAGCTCGATCAGGGGCCGGCGGCCGGAAAACCCGTCGTCGATCGAGTGCCACCACTCGATCGGACCTTCGCCCAGGCGCCAGCAGAGGCAGATCTGGCGTCCCGCAACGAGCGCAGGGAAGTCGATCAGGCCGCTCTCGATGTCGCGCAGGGTGATCCCCATCCGGTCGATCTCGGCCACCGCCGCCTGCATCTGGTCGATCACGCCCTGCATTCGGAGCCGCAGGAGTCTGAGCTGCTCGGCATCGTCGTCAGTCGACTCCTGGTCGTTGTCGGCCTCCAGAACCAGGTCGCGGAGGCGAATGAGATCCGCGCGCTGGTCGCGCAGGGCCAGGAGGAGCGGCTCCAGTTCGGCCAGCCGATCGTTGGCCTCGTCGATGTTGTAGAAGCGGGTCACCCGATGATTCTAGCCGGGAGCCGCCGACTATCATCCCGCCATGCGATCCGCTTCACGGATGGACACGATCGGGACCGAGACGGCCTTCGAAGCGGCAGCCCGGGCGCGCGCCCTCGAGGCGACCGGCCGAAGCGTGGTCCACCTGGAGATCGGCGAGCCGGATTTCGATACGCCGGCCAACATCCGCGAGGCGGCCAAGCGCGCGCTCGACGACGGCTTTACCCACTACCCGCCGTATTTCGGCCTGCCGGCCCTTCGCGAAGCAATCGCCGCCGACGCCCAGGCCCGCAAGGGCTTCGCGGTCGACCCCGGCAACGTCGTCGTCACGCCCGGGGCCAAACCCATCATGTTCTACGCGATGCTGGCCCTGGTCGAAGCCGGCGACGAAGTCATCGTGCCCGACCCGGGCTATCCGATCTACGAGTCGATGGCCCGCTTCAGCGGGGCGACACCGGTGCCTCTGCCGATCCGCATGGCCCACGAGTTCCGGGCGGACGTGGACGAACTGGCCTCGCTGATCACGCCGCGGACGCGGATCGTCGTCCTGAACTCCCCGGCCAACCCTACCGGGGGGCTTTTCACCCGCGACGACATCGTCCACATCGCGGAGCTCGCCGAGCGGCATGACCTGATCGTGCTCGCCGACGAGATCTACGGCCGGATCGTGTACGCCGGCGAGCACGTCTCCATCGCCTCACTTCCGGGGATGCCCGAACGCACGATCGTCCTCGACGGGTTTTCGAAGACGTACGCGATGACCGGCTGGCGATTGGGCTACGCGATCCTGCCGGAGGCGTTGATGCACCCGTTCGGGCGCCTCATCATCAACTCCGTGTCGGGCACGTCCGCATTCAGCCAGATGGCCGCGGTGGAGGCCCTCACCGGACCGCAGGATCCCGTCGACGAGATGGTCGAGGAGTTTCGGGCGAGGCGGGACCTCGTCGTGGATGGCCTGAACGACATCGAGGGCATCCGCTGCCTGAAGCCGTCGGCCGCGTTCTACGTCTTCCCCGACATCTCGGCGACCGGGTTGACCGGCGCTCAGCTCGCCGATCGCCTCCTGCAGGATGCGGGCGTGTCCGTCCTCGCCGGCACTTCCTTCGGCACCCTGGGCGGCGACCACATCCGGATCAGCTACGCGAACTCGCGCGAAAACCTGGCCATCGCGCTCGAGCGCATCCGCGGCATCGTCGAGCCGCTGGTTGCCGCTCGTGGCGCCACCGCGCCGGCGGCGTCCGCGAGGGCAGGGGCCGCTTCAACGTGATCATGAGTGGCGCGGGGGACGGGCGGCCGAGGGTCTTCGTCTCGCGGGCGATCCCGGATGACGGCCTCCGGCCGGTCGTCGAGGCCTGCGACGCGCGCGTCTGGGAGCAGGAGGTGGAACCCCCGCGCGACGAGCTCCTTCGGGCCATCGAGGGCTGCGACGGCGTCCTGACCCTCCTCACCGAGCGGGTCGACGACGAGTTCCTCGATCGGGCCGGCGCCGGCCTGAAGGTCGTCTCCAACTTCGCGGTCGGCTTCGACAACATCGATGTGCCGGCCTGCACGGCCCGCGGCATTGCCGTCGGAAACACGCCGGGCGTCCTGACCGATACGACCGCCGACCTTGCCTTCGCCCTTCTGATGGCCGCTGCGCGCCGCGTCGCCGAGGGCGATCGCTACGTTCGCGCGGGCCGCTGGCTGACCTGGGGACCGATGCTGCTCCTCGGGACCGACGTCTATGGGTCGACCCTCGGCATCGTCGGCTTCGGGCGGATCGGGCAGGCCCTCGCCCGACGCGCGTCCGGCTTCGGGATGACCGTCCTGTACCACGATGTCGACGAGCTCCCCGCGGACGTGACCGGCCCTCTCGGGGCGACGTACGTGCCGCTGGACGAGCTCTTCGCCACCAGCGACTTCATCAGCCTCCACGTGAACCTGACGCCCGAAACGAGGCACCTGATCGACGCCGCCGCGCTCCGCAAGATGAAGCCGAGCGCGGTGCTGGTGAACACCTCACGCGGACCGGTTGTCGACCAGGCGGCGCTCCACGCCGCTCTCCGCGACGGGGTGATCTGGGCGGCTGCGCTCGACGTCACCGATCCCGAGCCGATGCCGGTCGACGACCCGCTGCTCTCCCTCGAGAATTGCCTGATCGTCCCCCACATCGCCTCGGCCTCGCGCGTCACGCGCGGCAAGATGGCGGCGATGGCCGCCGCCAACCTCCTGGCCGGCGCCCGCGGCGAGCGCCTGCCGACGCCGGTCAATCCCGAGGTCTACGACCGCGCCTGACGGGCGATGCCTTGGCGCCGGGGAACCGCCGCCGTTTCGTCGGGTAGGCTGTCGCCTGGGCCGGTAGCTCAGTGGCAGAGCAGGGGACTTTTAATCCCTGTGTCGAGGGTTCGAATCCCTCCCGGCTCACCGATTTCTGAACGCGACGGGTCGAGGAGGCCGGCCTGCCACTCGGCGCGGTCGCGACGCTCGTCTACCGGCCAGAGAAGCTCGTGGAGGTCGACCTGCGAGGGAGCCCTGATGCGGCGGCTCGATCGTTGCAGGTCAACCGTTCCTGCTGCCGTTGACCAAGCGACCGCGGCGTGGTTGCCACGGCGCTTCTCGGCACCAGCCTATCGGGATGGTGGCCGCGCGCCGCAAACGGCATGCTCCCGCTTGACGTGTAACCGCCCAACAGGGGACCGATGGTTGGAGGGTTGACCCTGGGGTCAACGATAGGTTGCTAAACGTGTTGTCAATGTCTTGATCGCAAGTGACCCTGGCGCTAGAGTTCGGATGACTGGCAGGAGGGGAAGCACCGTGCAGTTCGATGTCCCGAGTCACTGGGTGGTGTTGCGTCTGCGCCCAGACGGAGACCGGCTGGTCGCCGACTACAGGGACGACACCGGTCGACGCCTCCGGTTCCCCTCTCAGGATCCGTCACCGTCGTCGCTCGCGGCTTTCGCTCCTCGGCCTGTGCTGGTCCACGCGGCGGCACCGTTTGCGATCCTCGATCTCATCCTCACGCTGCCCAGCCAACGCGTCGGCCCGCACGCCGGTCGCCCAGTGCCCCTGCCAATCTTCCTCGATGTCCCGGAATCGCTCGCCAATGAGTTGTGGGAAGGCGAACTCGTGGCCCTCGACCCTGTACTTGACCCGGCGCGGATCCAGCTCGTCCGTCTCGCCCGCCGGCGCTGGCTGGCACGTCCGGATCCTAGCCCGCCGTTGACCGTCCTCGGCATCGGGTCCACGGCCGAGCGGAGCCTCGAGCAGATGCGGGGACGTCCCTGGCTCGCCAACGAGCAGGTCCGGCGCTTCGGGTTCGACATCCGAACGGTCGGCGAAGATGCCGCCGATGCCATCGGTCCTTATCGGCGCGACATCGTGATCACCGACGGATCTCGGCTGGAACAGGCTCTTGGCCCGTCCGGGCGTGGTCGGGATCCCGACGCGCTGCCGCGTCTCGTCATCGCGTTCGACGATCCCGCCAGGGATCTTCATGACTCCCGGGTCCCTCCCGGCGTGTCGGTCCTCGTGGTCCACCCGGCGTTCGCGAATCCATTTGTCACAGACTTCCTCTACGGCGTCGTCCACGACTACCCCCTGCATGAGGCGATGCGCACGGCGACGGTTCTGCCCCTGTCAACGCGCCTGTACAGCGATCCGATCGCGAACGGGGAGCTCCGGCTCTCGGCCTATCTATCGACTCTGCTGCGGGAGGGCCTGGAGCTCGAAACGACGCCCGTCCCTGGCGATCTGACGGCATTTCTTGCGCGAATTGATGACCCTGCGGCGACGCGATTCGTCCCACCGAGCGCCGGGCTCAACCTGACCAGGAGTCTCGTTAACACGAACCTGCAACGCGTCTGGGACGTTGGCACGGACTTCACTCAGGAGGACACGGGTCTCCGCCCGATGTCGGATGCGGCGGCGGCGCTTGCGACGGCGCGTGACGAGGCTGGAGCGATGCGCGCAGTGCTCGCCGATGCTGTTGCGAACCCCGAGGTGCGCGCCGCCATGAAGGCGCATCAGGAACGCGTCGTAGACGTCACACTCGAACGCCTCGAGCACACGCCGCTGGCCCGCGACGTGCTCAGCCACTCGGCGGCAGCGACCCTCTGGGCCGACGATCGGACGGTGCTCCGCGGCGGAGCCCGCTACCGGCTGCTGGTGAACATCGGGCATCGGTCGTCACGCAGCCTGGTCACTGGCGATCAACCCCCGATCGACCCACTCCTGCCTGACGGGCCGACCCATCGCCTCGAAGTCGCCATCTTCGGCCTCGACTTCAGGGTCGAGGCCAGGAAGGTCCAACGGATCTCCCTGCCCGACCTCGGTCCGTCGGACGAAGCGGCGTTCACGATCCGAGCTCCGAAGGTGAGGCGCGGTCGCGGCCCGCGAAGCGCGCGCCTCCGCGTTGTTGTCTATCACCAGAACCACCTCGTCCAGGCCTACCTGCTGTCCTCCATCGTGGACGAGGAAGAGCGATTGGACGAACGCGGAACCCTCGCCGTTAGGCTCGAGATCTCACGATCGGCGCGCTTCACCAACCTCGACGAGTTGCAGCCCCGGGCTGTCTCAATCGGGATCAATGAGGGCCCGGCCGGATCACACCAAATAATGATCAAGAAAGGGGGCGCCGCCACGCACTTCAGGTACGAGGCGAGTGCTGTCTCACCAATTGTCGAGGCCTTCCGAACGCGCTTGCTCCGCGCCACGTTCCTCGGGAGGGCACCACGCTACCCGAGCGACCGGGCGGTGAGCGTCGAAGGTCGCGGCGAGTTCGAGATGACGATCCGGGACCTGGCTTCATTCGGCGAGAGCCTCTGGACCGGACTCATCAATCGGGCGCCAGGATCGATCGGTACCGCCCTGAATACGCTCGCGGAAGGGTTCGGCCAGGGGATCCAAATCGTTCGACTCGAGGCCACCACGGTCGTCCCATGGTCGATCGTCTACGACTACGCGCTGCCGAAGGATCGAACCGGCGCACCAGCATCCGCTGTCTGCGTCGGCTGGGGTCCTGGCGTCGATCCGAGCGGTCCGCCCGGCAAGCACTGCGATCACTCGCCGAAGGTCGCGGGCTATTGCATCTACGGCTTTTGGGGCATCCGCCACGTAATCGAGGAGCTGTTGCCCGAGGCCGTGGCGTTGACCGCCGATCCGACCTTCGAGGTCATCCCGGTCTCACCGAGGTCCGTCTGGTTGTCGGCGGATATCCCCACCGACCCGTCGGTCGTCAAGCTCACGAGCGCCCTCGCGACGCTCCTGGCACCAAGTGTCCCCCGGATGATCACGCCCACCGACAGCCTCGTTGACCTGCTCTGGGACGACCAGCAGCGCCCGTCGGTGCTCATGATCGTCGGTCATAACGAGACGGTGGGAGTTCCGGGTCCGGCCAGCGTGAGTCGCATCAACCTGCCGGGAGGCGGCTCGTTGGAACCGAAGGAGCTGTCCACGCGGCGAGTCCTTGATCATCGGTGGGGACAGCCCAATACAGTGGCGTTTCTTATGGCCTGCGGATCGGCAGCGACCAAGCCAACGACGCTCAACGACTTCGTGCTCGCGCTCAACACCGCGGGTGCGGGTGCGATCGTCGGAACGGAGGTGACCATCTTCACGGGCCTCGCGGAACGATTCGCATCCGACGTGACGAGGCGCATGTGGTCGTCAGGCCGCTCGACGCTCGGCGAGGCCGTCAAGGAGTTCCGGCAGACGCTCGCCACTGAGTCCAACCCGCTCGGCTTCGCTTTCACGAGCTATGGGTCTGCCGATCTCAGGGTCGTCTGATCGCGGGAGAGGATGTCGACGCCAATGCGCTCACGCCATGATGCCGCTGTGGTCGGGCGGGCCACCGTGCTTGCGACCGTGCTTGCCCTGGCCCTGGCCCCAACCGTGCTCGCCCAGGAGGGGGGCGCGGCTGCTGCCCCGGCCACCACGCCGGGCGACCCGATCACACTCGTCCTGGGGTCGGCGTACACGGTGGTCGAGAGCGGCGATCTGATCTCGCTCCGAATCCCGATCGTCCTTCGCGACGGCGTCGCTCCGGCGAGCGTCACGATCATCCCGACCAACGTCACCCTGGATGCCTCGGATCAGCCGGCGCTGGTCGCTTTCTTCACGACGGTAGGGCTCGAGCCCGGGACCGGACGGAACGCCACGCTCCCGCTTTCGATTCGCGCGACCGGAGGGCTGCGTCCCGGCACCTACGTGCTAAGCGCCACGGTCGTGGTGGCTGGGGATCCTCTCGAGACCCAGAGTCTTAGCCTCCAAATCACGCATCCGGCGGCAACGCTGCAGCTCCCTGCGACCCTGATCGTGGAGCGTAAGCTTGGGATCCTCGGAAACCTCGAGACGAGCACCACGCAACTGCAGCTCCGCGAGTCATCCGGCCAGTCGCGGGTTTCCGGATTGACCGCCCTCCAGATCGATCCCGCCAAAGTGGGTGACCAGACGATCGCGGGCCGCATCGTCTTCAACTCGGCGGTCGACCTCACCACACGCGGTATTGCCAAGGCAGACATCGCGAGCGAGGGAACCTTCCCCGCCGGAATCGCGATCGGTTCTCTCCAGCTCGACGCCGCCCAACTCCAGATGCCCGTATCGTTGCCGTACGAGGTCAGGACTCGCGGGAACATCTTCTGGCTCTTCATGGTCGCCGCGGTTGGCCTCCTCCTGAGCGTTCTCACCCGGACTGCCGTCAAAGAGGCATTGGCCGTTCAGGGCGCTCGCGCCGATGCCGATCGGCTGCTCGCCGTTCTGGACCGGGAGCTCTCCGACCGCCAGGATCGGGACTTCCAGCGCGCGATCACTGAGAAGCGGACCGAGCTGCTGCAGGTTCGCGGTCAATTTGATGCAAAGGCCATCGCCGATGCGACCACGGCTGCCCAGGCCGCGCTCAACACCGAGCTCGATGGACTGTCGGCCCGTCATGTGGCCGAGCGCGCCAGCGTCGACGCACTGCGGGCAGCGCTGGCCTCAGCGCAGTCACGGCTACCCCGGGCCACGGACTACCTGCGCGGAGCAGCGAAGGACCTGTCAGCGATCGACGATCAGTTGGAACACAGCGACGTTGCGGGCGCGGTGGGGGCACGGAAAGCACTGGAGACGCGCGTCGTCGGCGAGCTTGCCAGCCTCGCACGAGCCTGGCATGCGGCGACCGGACCCATCACGAACCTGCTGATGCACCCGGTCAAGCCGCTGGACGTTCGCATCGCGGCCGATGCAAAAACGTTCGCGGACGAGCTCCAGACGGCACTCGGGACGGCATCGATCGGCGACCTACCACTGGATGCGATCGTCACCCAGCTCAGCATCGCGTCGGAGCGCGCCGACGAGATCGAGATCGACGTACTGCCGGGCCTCCATCAAGCCGCCGTCGACGTGATCCGCACGCTCAAGGCGGGACCTCCAGCCGATCCCGAAGCTTTGAATGCCCTCAGCGCGTTGACCGAACAGCTCGGCGAGGCTATCAAGTCGGGTAAGGGCGTGCTCGACGGCGACAGTGGTTCGGTGATCGCCGAGCGCGGGGCAGCCGTAGTTGGGGCGCTGCCCGACACGATCAAGAAGCAGGTCGATCCGTTACCGGCCGGCTTCCAGGGCTTGCTGGATGCCGGCGAGTACCTCAAGGCCGCGGAAGCGGCCGCGCCGGAGAAAGAGCGGGCTCTAGGAGCGGTGGATGGGGGTTCAAGAGACGTCATGACGCCCACCGAACTTCGGCTTCGCCATTCCATTGCACCCGCAGGTGTGGACGCGGCATTCGTCGCGCGTTCGCCCACCGGATCCCGGATGACCGCTGAACAGGTGGCGACCCAGGCTCATCGAACGATCGTTTCATTGTTTCTACTTCAGGCCCTCCAGACCGCTCTTCTCGGTGTCGTCGTCCTCGTCAACGCCTACGTCCTATATCAGGCCACGTATGTCGGGTCGGGCCTGGAGTTGGCCGGGATCTTCCTCTGGGCGTTTGCCCTCGACATCACGCTTGATGCAGTCGTGACTGCCGCTCGCACAGCCGGAGGAACGCGCCAAACGGTCAGCTAGGAGAGTCGGCGCTCGCAAGGGACGTTCCGAAATGACATTGGCGCGACCCAAATGGGCGAGCGCGCGCGAAGAGCGGGATCCCTGGATCGCACTGGCGAAGGCCGCGTTGGCGGCGATCGCGCGTCGGGCCGGTGACCTGGCCGATGCCGACTGACCGCATCAACCCCTGGCTGCGACTGCCCGACGCCCTGCCGTAACGTGCTCGACGGGGATCAGCCTGCCGCGGTGCCGTACCAGCTCCACGCGCGGCTGCCGGAGCCTTGGCAAGGGCCGATCCGGCGGGCGAGCGTCGTCCTGCTGCTGCTGCACCCCGGCCACCGTCTCGCCGACCTGCGTGCGATGGGGAACTCGGCGCTTCAGGGCTGTGACACGTACAGTGGCGCGTTGGTCGGGCCGGCGGGGGAGTACTTACGGGGTAGGCATCGGCGGCTTCTAGCCACCGGCGCTCGTCTCCTGGCGACGGGCAGCGATCACGTGCGAGGTCGGTTCGGCTAACGGTCCTGTGAGCACGACAGTCGCGTGTCGAGGTCGCCGCAGCCGCCCGAGCGACCAGAGGTCCAGCTGCCAGCCGTTGTCTTTTCGGCGCAGGAGCCCTAGCAGGCGGCGTTCCGCGAACATTCCCTTCGCCAGATGAACCAGAGTGGCCAGGTCCAGCCCGCTCGGACCCACATCCTCGGGATGTGTGTGCCAGTCGCCGATGTATCCAAGTCGTGGGTCCTCAGCCCTGAGCTCGTCGATCAGACGATGGGTGGTCCCAGCGGGGATGAGGAATCGATCGCGCTGGGGCGGCGCGCACACGATCTCTCGAAACGAGGTGATCCAAGCGCCGTCCGGTGTCCTGACGCCGACGAGGATTCCCCCGGTCTCGTTGGGCATCGCGCGGTCCGCAAGTTCCGTTGCCTGACGGAAGGCGTCCTCAGCGACCAGCACAGATGGCGGTTTGCTCACGGAGTTGCCTCGAACACGAGCTGTCCGATCTTGTTGAACGCCGGCTGTTCGATCGGCGCGAACACATCGACGATGTCCACCTCTCGCCGCTCGCGTCCGGCTAGAACATCAATGGCGACTCGCGACGCGGCAGCCGCCGCGGACATCACCGCCACCGGCGGTGCGTTGTTGACCGGAGAGCCACAGCCGGTCTCGAAGGACAAGATGGGTGGCGCGCCAGGGTCTCGCTGGATGACTTCGAAGCCAGTCGCGGGACCTCGCGCCCAGATCGGAGCGTCAACACCGATCTGCACGTGAACACGCGCGATATCTCCCCGGCGATGTAGCGCTGCGGCAACCATCGGCTTGCCGCCGGCGGCCGCGAGTCTGCTCAGTAGGTCCCGGTAGGCCTGATTTCCGGTTGCGTCGATGATCAAGTCGTTGCGGGTGACGAGGCGCTCAATTTCGTCTGGGCGCCACAGGTTCCTTGAGATGGCGGTCACCTTCACCCGCGGCAGCGTGTCCCGAAGGACCTTCGCCATCGCTTCCGGTTTCGACAGGCCGATTTCTCGGCCTGTCGCCGCGTGACGGGAGAGATTGGCCGGCCGGAGTACGTCGTGATCGATCAGGTCAAGCCGCCCAACGCCTGACCGAGCGAGCAGTAGCGCGACTTCGGATCCGATCCGCCCCGACCCCGAAAACCGCGACCCCCATCGCGGACAGAGCGGCGGCGTCGGGACCGCTGCGCAGACGGAGCATTGCTTCGTCACTCCTCGCGATCGGGAGCGCAACTGCCGTGCGCGGCCCAACCCTCTTGGAGATCCGCAGCCCGAGTCCGTTCACGACGTCGGCGCCCTCGCTCCACAGGAGGATCGCCAGGACAGGTCGCTTCTTGCGAACGCGAAGCCCCAGTCCTTCAAAGTGCTTGCCCTGTTCAGTCGACAGCACTCGCCGGAGGTCGTTGGACGTCGCAGGCGGAGCGTGAAGTTGATCGATCCAGAACCATGAGGCGGTGAGACCTCCGGTGCTTCCCAGCCTGAACAACCCCGGTGAGAAGGTCGCTCGAAGGTCTCCGTGGCGGCCGGGCTCCCGCCTAACGAGACCCGCCTCGGTGAGAGCATCGAGATCCAGGATCACGATCTGGTCTCGCACCGAGGGCGTGAAATACAGGTGGGCGTCCAAGGGCGGGATGCCCGCACCCGATGCTTGGTCCGCCACCCACGCGTCGATTCGCGCCTTGATGTCCTCGAACCGCAGCCAGCTCGTGTAGTCCCCCTCGTCCTCCTCCCACAGACACACGTTTCCCATCGGATTGACATGCCGGCGACCCATGAGGCCGGCCACGTGAACGTAGGGGTGCAGGTACGGCCACCCGTCGCGCACCTCGATCTCCATGGTGTCGACCGGGGTCAGGGTCGCGAGTGCGGGGTTGATGGGTCCGCGCCAACGATGGGAGTCGCCGGCGACCGGAAGGAAGCCGGCCTTCAGCAGATCGCCGAAGAGCTCGTCGAGCTCGCCCGGGTGGTGCGTGGAGACGTCAGGCGAAGGGGCGGTCGCCATCGACCCCTCGGTCCTTGTTCACGAGAGGCGTGATGCGCCCTCCAGTCTCACTGCACCCTGGCGGGATCGGGAAGCAGCCGCTAGGAGCCTTGTCGTTGCGACCGATGATCCGGCGCCAAACTACCGCGGCGGCGCAGTCGTCGACCGCGAGAGCCCGCTGCGCGTCCGTCGCGAGCTGCCGGAAGGTGGAACCGGCAGATGCCACCAACGCGGGGTCGGGCGCGGGATCGTAGGGCTGATTCATGCCTGGCTCCGTGACGACGACGCCTGACTCAAGGTGGGTCGCGATGCCGTCGAGGACGAGCGCGAGGCGTTCCGCGAATGAGTCGACTTTGCGGCCCTCGTCGAACGACCAGTAGGTCAGAAGCTCGAAATAGAGGCCTCCTGGCTTCGAGTCGCCAACGTGGGTGTCGCGGATCTGCTTCACGAGCCGAACGGTCCGAAGGTAGGACGGCTGGTCATCGATGACGGTGCTGGAGGCCTGCTTCGCTTCGCTGAGTACGGTCAGGTGCTCCGGGTTCGTGGTCTCCCAGCGATCCTTTCGGACGGGTCGTGTCGTGACGCTGCGGTCGGTCTGCGGGATCTTCCACCGCGTTCCGTCAGGCACGGCCGGGACCACATCGACAGACAAGCCGCCGCCGAAGCCGGTGATCTTCATGCTCCGGCGCTGCTCGGTGGCGCGATCCTTCCCGTATGCCGCCACAAGGACGCGCTGGACCTCGGTAAAGACCTCTTCCGGCGTCAGAGTCGCCGGGCACCGCGGCAGCTTCACGAAGACGTCGACGTCGTGACACGGGTAGATAGCGGTTTTCCGCCGGTACGACCCGATGAGGATCGTGTCGACCCCCCACTCGACGAGCTTTGCGTCGGTTTCGAGCTTCAGGCGCACTTCGGTGTGCGCCTTGATCGCGTTGGCCCGTTCGATGCCGATGCGGATGTGCGCCTCGCGGAACTGAGCTTCAAGCGTGGTGACCATGCCCTCTCCTTAGGTTTGTACGAACGTGAATGACGGGGCATAGCCCGAAAGCTGATCCTCGTAGATCTGGACCTCGGCGGCGATCGCGTTCAGCGCGGCTCCGACGAACGCGGCGCCTGCCAGCGGGCCCATGTAGAACAGCAGGATTCGGGCGGGCCGACGGCCGAGAGCCCCGCGCATCTGGTCGCGGAGCAGATGAGCGAGCTTCGTCAGGTCGCCAGGGCCGCGAATCGTCTTCCCGAGCCCAAGGTTCGTCTGGACGAAGAGGATCTTCCCGGCGGGCTCACCGATCTCGGCGAGGTACTGCCGCACATCGGCCGAGAGGTCACCTGTCAGGGAGACGCCAACGGCTAAGACGTCGGCGGGGCCCTTTGCGTCTTCCAGTGCAGCGACGAGCTCGACATCTGCCGATTCGGCAGCATCATTCCGCCACCACGCGCCGTTCTGGTCGACCTCGAGCGCCCAGCCGGCGACGGGGGAGAACGTCCAGCCGATCGCGAACCACGCCGACAGCCTGGCCTTCCCAGCCACGCGAAGAAGTCGGGCCCCGATCTTCGATGACATCTCGTCCCGAGTCCGCAGGAGCTCCGGGAGCATCGTGGTGTTCCAGACTTCCGGATCGTGAACCCCATGGCCTCGGAGCCACTCGTCGCCCTCGAAGTGCTCTCGCCAGTCCAGGTCCCAGTCCGCTGCGGTCTCGAGCGGCTCCTTTCGGATCGTGTGGATGTAGAGGGCGACGGCCCGATCGGGTGAGGCAGACGGGTCGCGCAGGTCGAGCTTGTCGATAGCCGCGGTGACGTCCTCGGCCGTGATCTCGCTCTTTCCCTCCTTGATCCATTCGAACACCTGCTGGGCACCCAGCTTGATGTCCGCCTCCTCGTGCTTGAGGCCGACCAGCTCCATCTGATCCGCCGTCATCCGGAGCAACTGGCCGGTTGCGGGGAATCCCACCCGGAAGCGGAGGCTCGCCAAGAATGAACGGAAGTCGGCTTCCTCCGGCTGATCGAGGTGGACGTGCCATCGCCTACGTGACTCGGCCGGAGCGCCTGTGAGGGAGCCGGCGACAAAGTCTCTCGTCAGCACCTCCCCGTAGCGGATGTGGGAGGCGATGGCGTCGTCCGGATCCCACGAGTGCGTCGAGACGAGAACGAGCTCGACGTTGGGATAGTCGGATCGCAGGAACGACCACGTGTCCCAGGCCTTCCTGAGCAGCGAGCGGCCGTTCTTGCTCTTCGTCGACATGAATAGGTCGGTCGAGTAGGCGCCCGCCAAGTCGACGTGGAACTTGACCTGGGCGAACTCAGGAGCGTGCCTGCTGCCCGAACGCGTCCGGATCGTGACGTCGTCGAAGAACCCACCCGCCGGGTCCTCAATGGAGACGCGGAGAACCTCCCGCGCTGGCCGAAGCAGGTCGAGCGCTCGAAACCAGCCGTAGATGTCTTGGTACTCGTCGCCGAGGCGTCTCGACAACGATAAGGCGGGGCCCTGTCTCTTCTTCACAGCACGTGCCCGAGCCACCCGCTTGCTCCTTCCCAACCCTTGCCCTGTCCGCTCCACTATCGAGCACCGACCGTCCATGTCAACGCGGCGGGTCCACCATCCAGCGCATGGAGACGGTCAGTTGACTCGCGCCCTCCTTCAGCGAATGGGGAGAGCGCCGGCCCGGCCGATATCACCCCCGATTCCGCACAGGGGGATGGAGTCGTCAGAGGAGTGGTTGTGGACGAGGATAACGGGACGACTTTGGTCGCCGGGCGAGCCACGCACACTGTCCCGACCGCCCAGCCCGCACCACATTGAACATCGGGGGCACTACCGACGGCCGGGTCGCCACGAGTGATGCCACGGCAATCTCGGTCGGACGGTTCTGCCGGTAGCAACGGGAGTAGCAACGGCGACGTTCATCGCGTTGTGGACGTAATCTCCCAGTCCTTCCGGTGAACGGAAACCGAACGTCCGTGCACGTCCACGGACGTGCCGGTTCGGCCTTTTAATCCCTGTGTCGAGGGTTCGAATCCCTCCCGGCTCACTTGACTAACCAGTGGGGTCGGGCTTCGGGGCGCTGCCTGCCAAATTGTTCCTTCGGGGCACCTCCAGGCGTAGGCGCGACATTATTGGGACCACTCGGTCGGCTGGCGTTCCCATCGATGCGCGCGCAGTTGCGAGTGAAGATCCTCAGGAAGCGGCCCGGCATCGCTGGCGGCGATGTTCGATTCAACATAGCGACGATTCCGCATGCCGGGAATGATCGTGCTCACGGTCGGATTGTTCAGGATGAACCGCAAGGCCATCTCCGGCATCGTCATGTCCGCAGGCACCAGCGGCTTCAATGCCTCGGCGTGTTCGACGCCGCTTGCTGGTCAGGTTCTCCGGCACGAAGTATCCCCGGCGCCAATCTCCTTCGGGCCACGAACTATCTGTGGTCAACGTGCCCGTCAAAGAGCCCTCATCGAATGGGACACGGGCAATGACCGCAACGTCCTGCTCGCGACACGCCGGGAAGAGTTCATCCTCGGGGTTCTGGTCGAAGATGTTGTAGATCACCTGAACTGCGTCGACCAATCCACTGCGCACGGTTCGCACGCCGTTCCAGGGCTCCCAACGATTGACGCTGATGCCCATTGCGCGAACCAGGCCCTGGGTTCGTAATTCGTCCATCTTCTTGACCCAGCGATCGTCGTCGAGCCAGCTGTCTTCCCAGGGGTGGAACAGGACCAGGTCGAGGCTTTCGAGACTGGAGTGCCTCAGGCTGTCATGAACGCACTGTTCAATGTGATCGGGCGGAAAGCAGTCGTCGAGAGTGAACTCCCGGCGGCTGGGCCACGTGCGATTCTTGGGCGGCACCTTCGTCGATGTGTAGATTCTCCGGCCTCGGTTGGCGCGCACGATCTGCCCGAGCAGGCCTTCGCTCTTGCCTTCACCATAAGCCAAAGCGGTGTCGAAGAAGTTGCAGCCTAAGCCCGGATCCACCGAACCTCTTTGTCTGACGGCTCGATGACGGCCGCGAGGGGACGAAGGAGCCCGATTCAGGTGATCGCCCAGCCCGGACCATGGCGAAGGAGGGTCGGACGGCGACGGATCATGTCACCTGAG